>JABXIM010000124.1 GCA_013373085.1 Oceanospirillaceae bacterium
ATGCCCTCGCGGGTGCGTAGCCGGATTAGGTCGGCTTCGAACTCGGCGAAGGTCGCCAGTACGTTGAAGAACATCCGTCCCATCGGATCGGTGGGGTCGTAGACTGTGCCTGCTAGTGCGAGCCGTACCCCGCGCTCAGCTAGCCCGTCGGCGATGTCGCGTGCGTCCGGCACCGAGCGGGCCAGCCGGTCAAGCTTGGGCACCACAAGTGTGTCGCCCGCCCGCACGGCTGCGAGCGCTTGGGCAAGCCCGGGCCGGTCGCGGTTGCGGCCGGTCAACCCATGGTCGGTGTAGATGCGCTCGGAGGCGACGCCAAGAATTTCCAGCGCCGCGCGCTGCGCGGCGAGGTCCTGAGCGTCGGTGGAGCAGCGGGCATAGCCAATACGGAGGTTTGTCATGGGGCAAGTGTAACTCAAGAGCCCCCTTCAGCGATAAACAAACCGTACCATCCTATCGAGACATGATTTCCCCAACAGCAGAAGGAGCGCGAGGCGAAATCAAAGTGTCCGTTGAACGATCCCCATACGGACGCGAGTAAGCCGATTAACCAGGGCAGCACGATCCATGCCGGGACTGCGGGACGTCTAGCGGAAACGGGCGGAAGGCGGACATTTGCGGCAAGAGCGAGCTCTGACGCGAAGATTACCGAAAGCGGACGTTCCCAAACGAATAAGTCATCATCTACTTGCCAACAACCAAGAGCCCCTCACGTTCAATGCAAGTCTAGTTTGGTCCGTGCTATTGGAGGAATGCTCCTGTGTGATGGGCAGTTACTCAAGAGCGCGGATTGCACAGAATAGATGATCCTTAGCTGAGAAGTGCCCGTAAGTTTTCGTTAAGCCATACGTCCACCTCGTCATGCTCCAAGCTGAACAGCTTTGCCAGGCCGTCTCGCGCGGGCTTCACGTCAGCTGGCGCTCCGTCACTCGATTCTCCACGAGTGAAAGGACCGTCTGTTTCCGTCAGAATACGCCCCCTCGGGAGTGAATGTACAAGCTTTGCAGATCGATCGTTGCGTAGCATTTCGGCATTGATTGAGAAGTAACATCCCATCTCTGCGGCCCGGCGTGCCTCTGCAGCGGAGCCGGTGAACCAATGAAGCACTACGCGGCTACTCCCGACGGGTAGTTTTGCCTCAATCATATCGAGGACAACTTTCGCGCAGCGGACACTATGGACCGAGATTATCTTGTCGCCAGCGATAGCACATGCACTCAAGACTTCTGCGAAGACGGACTTCTGCTGTTCGAACGAGCTATAAAACCGTCGTCCCGCGTCCAAACCGACTTCACCCACATATCGCGTTGACGAGAGATACTCTTTCCAAATCAGGAGTTCTTGTGCGCGCTCGGCGACGAGCTGCGGATGTAGTCCGAGTGCGGCCCTTACATATTTCGTGCGATCCGCCAATTCCTTGTTGCGCGGGAAGGCTTTCGGCGTCGTTGTCACAGTTAGTGTGAAGACGCGCTCCCGTTCTCGTTGCGCTACCGCTGCAGCATGATCGGGGTAGAGGTCAAGGTGGCAATGGAAATCGACCAGTCGTGCGGTTCGGCTATAGGTCATGATGGTGCCGTCTTGACGCCGTCTAATATCTTGCCAACCTCCTCCAATCCTCGGCGATAGACGTCTGCATAGGAATCAATTCTGTCGGGATAGTCGGATAGTGGGCCGGGCTTGTGGATCAGCAGTCGCGCCACGTCGGGACGGCGTGCCAATCGGCCTAGCGCCAATTGGAATGATCGGACCTGCTGTCCTTTGGCTTGGCGCGTATCCAACGTACTTTCCTTAAGATCCTGGACGCCGTATTTGGTTGGGTCGCTCCCGTCGAGCGATGCTCTTCGGATCAGGCAGGGAAGGCAATAACCGCAATGCCCCTGCGGTTCTCCCTTCCACCGCGCTTTTGCAGGGGATGAACATGACAGTGAGTGTCCAGTAGCCGCGTCTAGGGCATCACGATTGGTGCATTCTTTCACCATCTCGCCTTTGGTTTTGTCCCAATAAGGATTAACTAGCTCGCCATCGATCCCGAGCGCGTCCAAGAGTTCGTTCCATCGAGCCATGTAGAAGGGATGCGTAGTGCGGGTGCTCAACGCGCCTAATCGCAGTCGATCAAGCGGAACGTTCAAGGCGATGAGGCCGTTCTCAGGCACGCGCATGACGAATTCCTTACCCATACCGGCGCCTGCTGCCACGCCCAGCGAGAAGAACAAAAAAGATCGCCCGCGCGTGGTGCTTTCGGACTCCACGCCGTCGATCAGCCCGTCCCCAAACGTCATCCAGATACGCAGTCGATCGAATGAGGTGTCCGGATACGCCGTCTTCAAGACCTCATAACACTCTTCCTGAGATTTGCTGACCGCACCTTCACCGGCATGGCTCACAAGCAAAGGCGCGCCACCCGCTTCGAGGGTGTCGATCGCGCCAATCAAACTGTCGAGGCCGCCGGAAAATAGATTGATCGCGTCGAACGGCACCGGGAGCAACGGTTTCGGCCGCGGCTTCGCAAGCGTTGCTTGGGCCGCGGGTCGTGCCCTGAAACCGATTTGCCACCGATCGCCCGTCAGGAAGTCGAGCGCGCGCTTTACGATACTCGCCGACCGGGTCCAGAGCTTCGGATCGCTGACCGGCACTACCAACCTGATCTCTCGCGACCAGCCATCTTGCGATTCCGTGCTCCGCGCGAGGCGCGTGTCGGAGGCATGAATGTGAGCGGCCAACACCATAAGATCGACCGCAACCTCGCTCGGTCCAAGGTTCAATTTCGCCATGTCTGATAGGGCGTAGCCGATCCCGTGTGCGAGACGATCGCCGACCAAGAGGTCGAGTTTCGACACGATCTCATCGCTGGCCGCAGGGATGCTGACGTCGTCCTCCGACCCGAAGTGGCCGATCAATAGGTGCCGTCTCATGCCTCGGCCTCGCTTTCTCCAAGTGCTTCGAGCATCTCGAAAGCCGCCTCATACACGCTGTCCACGAATCCTGAGATCTGATCTTGAGAGAGTGCGCCGATGTCGACCACTGCCGCATTTACCGCATCGCTCACGCCTCGCTGTATAAACTCCGACAATTGCGCCTCGATCCGTTCCACCGTCCGGGCATCGGATGGCATCGTCACGACCCGCGTGCCGATGTCGTTGCAAATGCGCGCCTCGATAGTGTGCGACGCGTAAAGCTCGAAGACCGTCTGGATCTGTTCGGATGTAAGACCATCAATATCGGTAATGCCTGCGTCTGCAAGATCGGCGATGGTCTCGATAAAAGCGTCACGGGCGATGCCTTCGTCGATCGATCCCCCGTCTGGGCAGATGTAATCCGCCAATCCGGCGAATATCTCTTCCACCGGACGACCAGCGAGGCTTTCGAGATTAAGCGATCGCAAAGCCTCTCGGACACCGTTCGCACGGGCATTTCCCAAAAAGCTGACGATGCCTGATGCAGTGCTGCGGGACGATCCCATGCGCCGTGCAGCGGACCCGGCACCGCCAGATGATCGCGACACATACTGTGACATCGCCCGACCGAGACTGCGTCTGTCGCTCCCACCCGAACCAGCGAACCGCGTGAAATTGCTACGCGCCGATCGAAACCTATCGCTGGTCGGGGCCGGAGCCACTGGCTGCCGATCCGGGGGCGCGGCGGGCGGCACTCCAGGAGTGGCTACAGACGCGTCGCCATTGGTTTCATCGGTGGGCGCGGCATCCCCACCGGGCGCATCGCCATCGGCCCCACCATCGCCGTCGCCTTCCAGCCAACTCGGGACCAGAGGTGTGCCGCCCGACGCCCCTCCAAATGCATTCGACGTGCCCATCAGCGCCTCCTCTTGCTTGTGCGTGTCGCTGTGCTCGCGGCGGCCTTGAGGGTCGGGGACCCTTTCTCTGCCCAGTCGGCGAGGAGGCGGTCGAAGCGAGCAACAAACTCACTACCTTGGATCACCCCCGTCCAACCCGAAGCGACCCAGGGGCCGCAACGATCGGCAGGTAAGCTCTCGAGCATGTCGAGAAGATTCGTCTGCAGGATATCGTGTGCGCGAACGAGCACCGTCATTCCCGCCACACCGGCCGGCACAGTCTCAAACGAATCCCCGCCCATAATGCGGCCCCGCAGTTCTTCGAAGACTTGTCCCGCTTCGGCTGGCGCCAGCTGCCTCAACTCGCCCTCTTGGGCTTGGACCACGAGCTTCGAGCCCATCAGCTTTTCGACCACCGCGCTTAAGCGTCCGAGTACCGATGCAGCTCCGAAGTAGTCCTTCCGATCCTTCGCGACAAACAGATAGGGCCGTAGATCTTCCTCCCCGATCTTCGGAGACAGCTTCGCCCAAGACCGTATCACATCCGACCCTTTCCATTCGGCGAGCATTACGCTGTCCAGATCTGGTTCGGATTTGTTCCGAGAATTTTCCAAGCGCGAGCTTTCGGAACCCTTGGTGGTCTTCTTCTTCGGTTTCTCGGCAGATGGGTCATCGGCCTCTAAGCGTGCAAGATCATCACATCGTCCATGTTCATCCTTCGCCGCTGCCGTCGCGATCTGGTCGAACAAGCGCGACATGAAACGTTCCGCGAGCATGAGCTTCGCCAACACCGGCAGTCGTACATCACGACCAAACCCTCGGGCCTGCGCGGTCTGGTTGCGCAGAAGCAGGGTGTTCAGGAACCGCTTTATCTGTCGCGGATTGCCCTGCGTTCCGCTCGCGAGGATTGGACCGATCTGATCGCTGAGTGTCAGTGCGTTGGTCACCCCGGTGCTAAGGTCTCCCAGCGTCTCCTTCACCGTCGCCGCGTCAAGACCGCCCGCTTCCCACGGTCTCTCGAGCTGCTTTCGCGCAACCGCGATCAGCCTTCCGTAGTCTTCATGAGCTTCGCCGAGTTCCGCGCCGATCAGCAAGAGCGTCACATAGATGCGTGTCTCGGTCTCACCCAGAGCCGGTATCCTGAACGGTACCTGGATCAGCTTCTCGAGATAGTTGCGCGCGTAGTCGCGCGGACCCGTCGTATCGGGTAATTCGGGGAAATGCTTACGGACTGAATATTCGATCATGGCCTCGTCCGCCGCCACGATGAACGCCGTCCGATCTGTGAACACGAACAAGCGGACCGCCTCCAATGTCTCTATCGCAATGTCGGGCAGACACCGATCCAGATCGTCGATCAGCACGACGAGTTGCTTGACGTCGGCTTTATCCAGCAATTCATTGAAAGCATCCCGGAACGCCCCAATCTCTTCGGGCAGACGCTTCGATTCATCGGGCTTCAACAAGCCATCAATGCCGTTGACCACGGCATCGTAATTCTCCCTCGTCGCGAGCTCACCCGGATCGGCGAGAAGGCTCTTAACTCCGCCTACAGCTGCGCGTATCTGATCGGGTGTCGGGATCCCCGACAGGGCCGTGAAGGCCAGACCGCCTCCATGCCGCGCGACTTTGAGCCAGTCGATCCGCTTGAAGATATTCGTGACTGTCTCGGCCGCCTCGGTGCCGAGGGATCGCTGCTCGATCAGTTCGGTAACGATGCCCTCTATGAGCGCGATCTTCGCGTCCTCGAACCCCTGGAAACGCCAGCCGTTGAACTTGATGCAAAGGACGTCATCGTCGTCGCGAAGTGAGGCATCGATCATTTCCAAGATGCTCGATTTGCCCGCTCCCCAATCACCATGCACGCCGATCGTGACGGCCTCTTCGGGCCGCTTCGCGAGCAGATCGATAATCGTCTTGGCGATGGCCTCATTATTGAGGAGATCCACCTTCGTTTCGTTGTCGGTCAGAAGCAAACGGTGGCACCTCTCCAAAATACATGCGCAGATTGCGACGGCCAGTCCATCAACCTATAGAAGTTGGTTATCACGCAATCACAAAAAAGGGTAGATGACTACCTTCACTGGTGAAATGATCTCCTCATTCGACATCATAGGCGAGCAGGGCGTCGCAAATGCCCGGAAAATTTTTTCGGCCATGGGCTGTTTATTCTACGAAAGTCAGTCTTGGCTATGATGCAATGCGGCATTGCTCATCAAGACCATTTTTCGCAATGGGTCGGACGCGCTGGTCGCCACGCGAGCGGAGCCCCCGCTTACCGCGTCTGCTTCCTCCCGCGTAGCGGTCGCATCAGCCATAGTGCCGAACTCCGATTTTGCCGCCCGTTTGAAATCCGATAGGGCGAAGCGAAGATCGGTCGAGGTCCTCCAATGTTACGTGAAGCTTTGGGCATCATTCGATCAGTCACACTCACGGCTGCAGGGATGACCAATGACAATCCCTTTGGCACAGCCTAACTTGGCCACATGAATTCCTCTGATTGGTCCGACATAGAGAACGATGCAGTCGTGGCATCTTATTTCGAGATGCTCAGTGATGAGCTCTCGGGACGAAGCTACAACAAGGCGGCGCAGAACCGTGCACTGCAAGAGCAGACAGGGCGGAGCCGCGGCTCGATCGAGTTCAAGCTCTGCAATGTTTCGGCCGCTTTTGTCGGGCTAGGCCTGCCGATCATCAAGGGCTACCGGCCGCGGTTCAATTTCCAGATGTCGCTTGCAGAGGCTGCCTCGCGTTGGTTGGCGCTACACTCCGAGTGGGAGCTTGCCCTCCATCGCAAGGCGACAGCCGTGCTGGCAGAGCCACCCTCGCTCTTCGTAGGGATGGCACCTACGCTTCGAAACGCACCGCCACCCGAAGAGCTGGAGCAGATGCAACGGGTCGCGCGGCACTTTGATGTTGCAGGACGCGACAAGCGCAATCGGGCCTTGGGGCATGCGGGCGAAGAGCGTGTTTTTCACTACGAGCGCCAGATGCTCAAACAGCATGATCGGGACGACCTGGCCCGGCGTGTTCGCTGGGTCTCAAAGGAGGATGGCGACGGCGCGGGCTATGATATCGCGAGCTTCAGCCCGGAGGGGCGCGAACGTCTGATCGAGGTAAAGACGACCAATGGGTGGGAGCGTACACCATTCCACATCTCACGGAACGAATTGGAGGTCGCGGCCGAGCGCCGCGACGACTGGTATCTGTTCCGACTCTACGAATTCGCCCGCGCCCCTCAGGCCTTTGAACTGAGGCCGCCGCTCGACGCGCATGTCACCCTTACTGCCACCAACTTCCAGGCAAGTTTTCAATGACGCACAGCCACCGCATGTTCGTTCGCACGATCGGTATTGATTATTCGGGCGCTGAGACCGCCGAGGCTAGCCTGAAGGGCTTGAGGGTCTATGAAACCTTCGGCGACAGCGAGGCGTGCGAAGTCTTGCCTCCACCGGGACCCAAAAAATACTGGACCCGAAAAGGGCTGGCGGAGTGGCTACAGCAAGAGCTTGATGGTGCTCGTCCGACGATCGTCGGCATCGATCACGCCTTCTCTTTCCCAATGCGCTACTTCGAACGCCATGGATTGGAGCCGGATTGGCCAACCTTTCTCGACGATTTCTGCCGGCATTGGCCCACCGATCAACCTCACACCTATGTCGATTTCGTGCGGCTCGGGAATGTCGGCAATGGTGGCGCGAGGACAGGTGAACGGCGCTGGCGCCGACTGACGGAAGAAGCGACCGGTTCGGCCAAATCGGTATTCCACTTCGATGTGCAGGGCTCTGTCGCCAAGTCGACCCATGCGGGCATACCTTGGTTGAAGCGCATCCGGGCAGAGCGCCCCGAGCTACACTTCTGGCCCTCCGATGGATGGACCCCGGCTGCGGGCACGTCAGTGATCGCCGAGACCTACCCGAGGCTTTGGAGCTCCGCTTACCCCAAGGATGATCGAACCCCGGACCAGCATGATGCCTATGCGATTGCGCGCTGGCTACAGGAGGCTGATCAGCGCGGCGAGATCATTAACGCGCTGACGGCCCCGGAGCCTGAGCCGATTGCGGCTACGGGGCTAGTCGAGGGGTGGATCTTGGGAGCATCTTGGCCGCCACAGAAGATCAAGCGCGCACCACGCAAGAAGCGCACCGCTTCCGGGGGCAACACGACAGAGCCTGGCTTCATTAATCGCAACCTGCAGGAGGTCGTGACGCGCACCGACCTGCCCGGAAACGACCACAATCAGGTCACCTATATCTTGAGGTGCCAAAGCTGCGACCATCGGTACGGGGCAAACGGGTCTGATATTTTCCAGCGCCGTTGCCCCGTTTGTGGAGCCGGACGCCCAGGTCTCCCGATCAGCTAGGTAGCATCATGGTTTACGCGCAGCATGGCGGGCTGGGCCATAACAGCGCGAATGTCCGCGACCACCTCCTCGACATGAAGCGATCAATGTCACGCTCGGTCGGTGGTGCTCGATTTTTCATCGAGTTTCGCGGATCGGCCAAGCAAATTCGGCTTTGACACTGTCGACATGTTAAAAGTCAAAACGACAGTAGACATCCCATTGAAAACAAACAAGAATGATTCGCTCCACTAGTTGACTTGCGAATCGCGAACCCACATGATTCGGGCGGCCGCGTCGTACGCCTTG
>JABXIM010000141.1 GCA_013373085.1 Oceanospirillaceae bacterium
TGGTCTTATCCACTCAGAGGTTAGTCGTGGGGACGACCCTTCATAGCATCTACGAATTACCGCCACCCTACCGGCTCTCACGGCCGCCGGGACGGCGGTCGGCTCAGAAGTTCTGCTTCAGGGCTTTCTGGAACTGCCCGACGATGCCGTTGCGGAACGCCAGCACGCAGATCACAAAAATGGCGCCGAGGATGATATGGATGTAGTTGCCGAGTTCGCCGCCGGACAGGTAGTTCTGGATGGTGACGATGGCGCCGGCGCCGACCAGCGGCCCCAGCAGCGTGCCCATGCCGCCGACCAGCGTCATCAGCACCACCTCGCCGGACATGTGCCAGTGCACGTCGTTGAGCGCGGCCAGCTGGAACACCAGCGTCTTGGTGGAGCCGGCCAGCCCCGCCAGTGCCGACGAGATGATGAAGGCCACCCACTTGTAGTCGTTGACGTTATAGCCCAGCGAGATCGCGCGCGGCTCGTTCTCGCGGATGGCCTTGAGCACCTGGCCGAACGGCGAATGCACGGTGCGCTGAATCAGCCAGAAGCCGAACACGAAGATCGCCAGCACGAAATAGTACATCGCCAGATTGTCGGACAGGTCTATGAGTCCGAACAGCTCTCCGCGCGGCACGCCCTGCAGGCCGTCCTCACCGCCGGTGAACGGCGCCTGCAGGTAGAAGAAGAACGCCAGTTGGGCCAGCGCGAGCGTCACCATCGCGAAATAGATCCCTTCGCGGCGCACCGCCAGCTTGCCGTAAACCGCACCGAGCAGCCCGGCGGCCAGAGTACCGGCCAGAATCCCGAGCTCGGGCGTGATCCCCGTGTTGATCATCAGGTAGCCGGTAATGTAACCGCCGGTCCCGAGAAAAGCCGCGTGACCGAAGGACAGCAATCCTGCGAAACCCAGCAGCAGGTTGAAGGCGCAGGCAAACAGCGCGAAGCAGAGCACCTTCATCAGGAATACCGGATACAGCACCGTCGGCGCCACCAGCGCCAGACCCAGCAATGCCATGTAGAGTTTCTTGTTATTCATTGTCATTCCCCTCAGGCCTCCTTACCGAACAGACCGGCTGGCTTGAGCAGCAGCACGATCACCATCACCAGGAAAATCACCGTGGTGGATGCTTCCGGGTAGAAGTACTTGGTCAGCCCCTCGACGATACCCATGCCGAGCCCGGTCAGGATAGCGCCGCCGATCGAGCCCATGCCACCGATAACGACGATGGCGAATACCACGATCAGCAGGTTGGAGCCCATCTCCGGCGATACCGAGTAGACCGGTGCGGCCATGACGCCGGCAAAGCCGGCCAGTCCGACGCCAAAGCCGAAGGTCAGGGTGACCATCAGCGGCACATTGATGCCGAATGCCTGCATCAGCTGCGGATTCTCGGTGCCGGCACGCAGATAGGCGCCCAGGCGCGTTTTCTCGATCATCCACCAGGTGCCGCCGCAGACGACGGCCGAGGCGACGATGATCCAGGCACGGTAATCCGGCAGGTACATGAACGGCAGCTTGGTGCCGCCCTTGAGTTCGTCCGGAATCGCGTAGGGCAGGCCCGACGAACCGAACAGGTGAGTGAAAAGCCCCTGCAGCATCAGCGCGATGCCGAAGGTCAGCAGCAGGCTGTAAAGATGGTCCTCGTGGGCAATCGGCCGCACCAGCACCCGCTCCAGCAGGATACCGACCGCGCCGACGGCCAGCGGCACCAGGATCAGCGCCGCCCAGTAGCTGATGCCCAGGTGGTTCAGCGCCAGCCAGGCGGCGAAAGCACCGAGCATGTACATCGCGCCCTGGGCGAAGTTGATGATCTTCAGCAAGCCGAAGATGATCGCCAGTCCCAGGCTCAGCAGTGCGTAGAAAGAGCCGTTGATCAATCCGACCAATAGCTGGCCGAACAGGCCAAACAGGTTGATACCGAGAAAAGTCGCCATAGCATTCCCCAACCGACAGACATGCCGGCCCCGCACCGGACTCGCCGGTGCGGGGCTCGCCGTTATGATTTAGCGAAATTGCATTGCGGCAGCATCGGCTCGTACACCTGATCGCCCGACAGGACGTCGACCACCTTGAAGATATCGTCGGCATCGCGGCGCTCGTCCGGGCTCTTGATCTTTACGGTGTACATATCGTGAACCATGCGCCCGTCGGCCCGCAGGACCGCGTTGCGCGCGAAGAAGTCTTCCGGCTTCAGCTCCTTCATCTTGGCCATCACGGCATCGGAATCATCGGTGCCGGCCGCCTCGACCGCCTTGAGGTAGTGCATCGTCATGGAATAGGCGCCGGCGTGCCCCATCGCCGGAATGGCGCCATGGCGCTCCTTGAAGCGCTTGCTCCAGGCGCGGGTCTGGTCATCGAAATCCCAGTAGAAGCCGGTGGTCAGCGTCATGCCGCCGGCCGTCGCCGCATCCATGGCCTGGGCATTGGGCGTGAACACCAGCAGGCCCGCCACATCCGCAGTCTGGGTGAGGCCGAATTCGGCGGCAGTTTTAAGCGAGTTGACGGTGTCGGCACCGGCATTTGCCAGCGCCACCACATCGGCCCCGGAGGACTGGGCCTGCAGCACATACGACGAGAAATCGGTGGTCCCGAGCGGCGCCCGCACCGCACCGACCACTTCGCCGTTGTTCTGGGTGATCACGTCGGTGGCGACCTGCTCCAGCGCATGGCCGAAGGCATAGTCGGCGGTGATGAAGAACCACTTCTTCTTGCCGGACTGCACCATCGGCTTGACGGTCCCGTTGGCGAGCGCCGTCACGTTGTAGGTCCAGTGCACGTTATACGGCGAGCAGGACGAGGTGGTGAACGCATTGGACGCGGCGGTGGAGATCAGCGCGATCTTCTTGTTGTCGGTCAGCACCTTGGTGGCGGCGCCGACGACCGCCGACGATACCAGGCCGGCAACGGTGTCGACCTGCTCGCTCTCGACCCACTGGCGCACCTTGGCGGAACCGACATCGGGCTTGAGCTGATCGTCGGCACTGACCACCTCGATGGGCTTGCCGAGGACGCTGCCGCCAAAGTCCTCCACCGCCATTTCGACCGCGGTGACACAGCCCGGCCCGCAGATATCGGCGTAAACGCCGCCCATATCGGCCAGCACGCCGATCTTGACCTTGTCGTCGCTGATGCCTGCGGCCTGGGTCGCGCCGGACAGCGCAGTAGCGGCGGCAACGGCGGCGGTCAGCAGGGTCTTTTGCATCGCTTTCATGGTGTTCACTCCGATTTGTTTTTGTTGTTGCTCGAGTCTTGTTGTGGGAGCGGCGTGCCCAAAGGGCACTCCTTCGCCGCGAACCTTTTTCGTAGGATGGCTATTCGCAGCGGAGCCGCTCCCACGTGAGTCGCTCGTCTGCTAGACACCGAGATAGGTATTCAGCATCTCCGTCCTGGCGTCGAGCTCGTGCGCCGCGACCTCCTCGACGATGTGACCGTGTTCCATCACGTAGTGGCGGTCGGCGATCGGCGCGGCAAAGCGGAAGTTCTGCTCCACCAGCAAGATCGTCAGGCCCCGCTCCTTGAGCGTGACCAGCACCTCGCCGAGCCTCTGCACGATCACCGGCGCCAGCCCTTCGGTGATTTCGTCGAGCAGCAGGATATTGGCGCCGGTGCGCAGGATCCGCGCCAGCGCCAGCATCTGCTGCTCACCGCCCGACAGCCGTGTGCCCTGGCTAAAGCGGCGCTCATACAGGTTCGGGAACATCTCGTAGAGCTCCTCGACGCTCATGCCCCCGGAGCGCACCGCCGGCGGCAGCATCAGGTTTTCCTCGACGTTCAGGCTCGAGAAGATGCCCCGCTCTTCCGGGCAGTATCCAAGACCCAGGTGGGCGATGCGGTGGGATGGCATCCCCAGGGTTTCGTTGCCGTTGATGACGATGCTGCCGGTACGCCGTCCCACCAGGTTCATGATGGCGCGCAGCGTGGTGCTGCGGCCCGAACCGTTACGACCGAGCAGCGTCACCAACTCGCCCTGCTTCACGGTCAGGTCGATGCCGTGGAGAATGTGGGACTCGCCATAGAAGGCGTGCAGATCGCTGATACGGAGCTTTTCACGATGGGATTTCTGCGTACTCATCACTGCGTCGCCGTGTCCGAGATGGGATTTGAGACTGGTCATGCGCTGGCCCCCGCGGCGATATTCGTGATACCGGCCGGCGCGCTGGCCGGAACCGGCGGCTCGTCTGCAGCGACGCCGAGGTAGGCTTCGCGTACCCGGGGATCCGCCGACACGGTGCGGTAATCGCCCTCGGTCAGTATCGCCCCGCGTTGCAGCACGCTGATGCGGTCCGCGAGCTTGGCTACGACATGCAGATTGTGCTCGACCATCAGGATGGTGCGTCCCGCCGAGACCCGCTTGATCAGGTCGGCCACCACTTCGACATCCTCGTGCCCCATGCCCTGAGTCGGCTCGTCGAGCAGCATCAGCTCGGGCTCCAGCGCCAGGGTGGTGGCGATTTCCAGCGCCCGCTTGCGGCCATAGGGCAGATCGACGGTGCGGGAGCGGGCGAAATCGGTGAGCCCGACATCGGCGAGCAGCTCCATCGCCCGATCGTTGAGGCTGTCGAGCACTTTGACCGGCTTCCAAAAGTGGAAACTGTTGCTCTCCCTGCGCTGCAAGGCCACGCGGACGTTCTCCAGCACGCTCAGGTGCGGAAACACCGCCGAGATTTGGAAGGAACGCACGATACCGGCGCGGGCGATGGCCGCCGGTTTCATGGCGGTGATATCGCGGCCGTTGTACAGCAGCGTGCCACTGGTCGGGGTGAGGTACTTGGTCAGCAGGTTGAAAACCGTGGTTTTGCCTGCGCCGTTGGGGCCAATCAACGCATGGATGGCACCGCGCTCGATCTTCAGGTTGACGTCGTCCACGGCGGTAAAGCCCTTGAACGCCTTGACGAGGCTTCTCGTCTCGAGAATGAAATCCTGGCTCATGCTGATTCCCGCTGGTGTTTATTGTTGTTCTGGGGAATCACGGTATGGCAGGACTTTTACCCGACTTTGTCGCAAATCCGACAAATTGTAACGGGACGGGATTTTTAGACGCGGAATGGGGTATAAAGAGCACTACGGGATAACCCTAACCGCCTTTGTCGCTTGTGGACGCATCTACAAACGCCAATAGCCCTAATAACAATGACGACAACTTCCCGACCATGTTGCCAGCCTCGAAACTGACTCGCCGTTTCTTTACCGTGATCGCGCTGATCATCGCGGCGATATTCGTCGCCTTCTACAGCTACTCGGTGCCGCTGATCCAGCAGAAGGTGTTCGAGATCGAGCGCAACAACAGCCGCATCACGCTGAACAACGTCTTCGAGCTTGCCAACCAGATGCACTTCAACGTTGAGGAGTCGCGTGCCCGCGCGCTGGAGTCCCACCGCCAGAGACTGCAGGCCGTGGTCGATCTGGCGGCGATGCTGGTGTCCGAAAAGCTCCATGAGGTCGAACTCGGACGGCTCGACGAGACCCGGGCCCGCGCCGAGCTGTTCGAGCGCCTGCGCCACTTCACCTACGGTGCCCGGGACTATGTCTGGATCGCCGACTACGATGCGGTGCTGCTGTCGCACCCGGACCCCGCGCTGCACGGCCAGGACGCTTCCGCTGTGCGTGACAGCGACGGCAATGCCATCATCCCGCCGATCGTCGAGATGGCGATCAACGAAGGCGAAGGCTTCTACCGCTACAAATGGCACCGGCTCGGCGAGCGCGAGCCGATCGACAAGTTTTCCTACGTCCGCAACTTCCCGCAGTGGGGCTTCGTGATCGGCTCCGGCGTCTACCTGGACGATATCGACGCCGAGGTCAAAGCCCAGACCGAACAGGCTCTGCAGGAACTGCGGCAGGGCTTGCTGGAACTGCGCATCGCCGAAACCGGTTACCTCTATATTTTCGATGGCGACGGCAACATGCTGGTGCATCCAAACCCGAACCTCGACGGCACCAACTTCCTCGACCTGCTGGATCCGGTGACCCGGCAGCCGATCGCCGTCGAATTGATGGACGTCGCCGACAGCGGCGAAGAGCTGTTCTACAAATGGGACAAACCGGCCGATCCCGGCAACTACGTCTATGACAAGCTGTCGTTGGTCCGCTACCTGCCGGGTTTCGACTGGTACATCGGCTCATCGGTCTACGTCGACGAGCTGAAAAGCAGCTCCAAAATGCTGACCGACCGCATCCTGACGATGGCCGCCGCGGCACTGTTCGCCGCCATCGTGCTGACCTTCTTCTTCGTGCATGCCATTACCCGGCCGGTACGGCGCCTGTCGGAAACCGCACAACGGGTCAGCCTGGGAGAACTGGATGCGCAGAGCGGCATCCGGCGCGACGACGAACTTGGCATACTGGCCCGCGCCTTCGACCGCATGGTTGAGCAGCTGCGGGGCAATATCCATACCCTCGACGCCAAGGTAAAGGCCCGTACCCGGGCGCTGGAAGAGACCAACACCCAGCTGCGCAACGCCGTCGAATCACTGCAACAGACGCAGCAGGAGCTGCGCCTGCACGAGGAACGCCAGCGCCTGATCCTCGACGCCCTGCCGGCACAGGTTGCCTACCTCGACAGCCGTCAGCGGTACGTCTTCGTCAATCAGGGCTACGCCGACGCCTTCAGCCGCAGCAAGGAAGCGATCGTCGGCCGGCATCCTTCCGAGGTCCTCGGCGAGCGGATGTACGCCGACATTCACGAACAGATCGAACGTACCCTGGCCGGCGAAAGGACGGTCTACGAATACCGTCTCGAGCAGGCGGGCCGCGAAATCATCACCAAACGCATCCTGATCCCGTTTCATTCCTCGGACGAGGCGGTCAACGGGCTGCTGAACCTGTCGCTGGATATCACCGCGGAAAAGGAAACCGAGCGGCGCTTGAACGAGGCCCAGCGCATGAGCGCGGTGGGCCAGCTCGCCGGCGGCCTGGCCCACGATTTCAACAACCTGCTGTCGATCCTGCTCGGCAATCTGGTGGCTTTGCGCGACAACCGGGCACTCGACGAAGCACTGCTGCGCTACCTCAACCCGGCGATCCGGGCGACACGACGCGGCGCCGACATCACCAACCGGCTGCTGGCCTTTGCGCGGCGCCAGCCCCTGCAACCCACCAGCGTCGACCTGCACCATCTTCTGGCCGAGGTCGCGGAACTGCTGGCGGGTCCGATGCCCAATAACATCCGAATCGAGTACCACTGCGAGACTGACGCGCCGAGGCCGTTCGTCGATGCCGGCCAGCTGGAGGACGCACTGGTCAACCTGGCGCTCAACGCCCGTGATGCCATGCCCGATGGCGGCATCCTGAAACTGCTGGCAGCGGGCCGCCGGCTGGAAACCTCTGCGGACTACGACGAGCCGGTGAAAGCCGGCGACTACGTCGAGATTCAGGTCTGTGACAGCGGCTGCGGCTTCTCGCCGGAGGCGGTTCAGCAGGCGTTCGAACCCTTTTTCACCACCAAGTCCGGTGCCGCCGGCTCAGGCCTGGGTCTGAGCATGGTCTACGGTTTCGTCAAGCAGTCGAGCGGTTATATCCGTATCGACAGCGCGCCGGGGACTGGCTCGACGATCTCGCTGCTGCTGCCGGCCAGCACGGATCCGGAGCCACAATCCGCCCAGCCCTTGTCCGGCGAACCGGCCAGGGCCGGCAAAGAACTGATGCTGCTGGTCGACGACGATGCAGATGTGCGCGAAGTCGTTCGCGAGCAGCTGGTCGATCTTGGCTTCAGCGTGATCGAAGCCTCGACCCCGGATGAAGCCGCCAGCCTGATCGACGCCCTCGATAACCTC
The DNA here is from genome assembly GCA_013373085.1 of Oceanospirillaceae bacterium. Classification (GTDB taxonomy): domain Bacteria; phylum Pseudomonadota; class Gammaproteobacteria; order Pseudomonadales; family Balneatricaceae; genus Marinobacterium_A. The sequence continues at coordinate 7,765 of JABXIM010000141.1, forward strand.
TACGGCATGATTTCGGATATCGTCATGCCGGGGCCCATGAACGGTTTCGACCTGGTGAAACGACTGCGCGCCAGGCAACCCGGGGCACGCATCGTGCTGATCAGCGGCTACAGCTACGACCAGCAACCGGGTGACGGCAGCGACGCCGGCATCACGTTGCTGCGCAAGCCGTTCGAGAAGGAGGCACTGCGGGCGGTTCTGTCGATGCCCGCCCCTTCGACCGAAGCCGGGGCTTTGCTGCGTTGAATGGGACCTGGGAACTCTCCACAACAATAACAACGGGTAACGATTAGAAGTGAAACAGAACCGACTGATTTACGTTGTCGACGACGAAACCGATATCTGCTCACTGGTCTGCGAGGAGCTACAGCGATTCGGTTACGAGACTCGGGCCTTCACCACCGGAAGCCGGGCCGCCCGGGCCATCCGCGAGCGCCTGCCGAACCTGTGCATCCTCGACCTCGGTCTGCCCGACATGGACGGCCTGGAGCTGGTGCGCCAGCTCTGCGCCCATCAGGGCATCGGCATCATGATCCTGTCCGGCCGGGACAGCACGCCGGACCGGGTGCTCGGTCTCGAACTCGGCGCGGACGACTACATCACCAAGCCATTTGAACCGCGCGAGCTGGTGGCCCGCGCCAACAGCCTGCTGCGGCGGCTCGAGCAGGCCGAACCGGGCGGCAGCGACAACCGCCGCCAGGCATCGTTCGCCGACTGGACCTTCGACCCCGGCACCCTGACCCTGACACGGTCGGGCGGCGCATCCGAGGTCCTCAGCACCGCCGAGGCCCAGCTGCTGTCCTGTCTGCTGCGGGCACCCAAGCAGATCTTGTCGCGCGAGCAACTGCTGGGCGACCGCGTCGATCCGTTCGACCGCAGCATCGACGTACGCATGTCCCGTATCCGCAAGAAGATCGAACCGGACCCGAAGAACCCCAGCATTATCAAGACGATCTATGGCGCCGGCTATATGCTGGCCACCGATGTGCGCTGGAGCTCCTGACAACACCCCCGGATTGTCTGGGGAAACGGCAGCTCAAGTTGATGCGCGGCGATGGCGCCGCTTTCACGAAGTCATGGTGCTGGCCCTAAGCCTTGAGAGGCTCGCTTTGCGCTGAACCGGGCCAACGCGGGGCACTCGGGCGGACCAGCCAAAGCCTCTTGGCTCGCTACATTTAAAAGTCCGCAACACCGGTTACTTTTTGTGCAGGCTTTTGGCACAATGGCCTGATGATCAAACGTCCTAGCAAGTCCGAACAGCATCGCGAGCTGGAACGTCTGACCGCCGAGTATCTCAACAAGGGCGGAAAAATCACCCAAGTCGAGCAGGGCGAGACCGGCCTGGTCAACGGCGCCTTCGGCAAACAGATGTTCACGCTGAGCGAACCGAAACAGTCACGCACAGCCGTGCCCGAAGTCCTGGCCGCCATTGATGCGCGCCGCAAGGCAAAGTCGGCGCGCGCCGAAGCTGGCACACGCCGACGCAGGCCCAAGAAGCAGGTGATCTACGACGACTTCGGCGAGCCGCTGCGCGTCGTCTGGGTCGACAAGTAACCCGCGCTACTCAGCCTTACGAGCCCGACCGATACCGTATCCTCGCAGGTCTTCGGGCTCCTCGCAGCTGTGCCCGTGCATGGCCAGCCCTTCTTCCAGGTAGTCTGCCACCAGCGGCGTCGACAGCAGATATTCGGCGGTGTGAGGTGACCTTTCCTCCAGCGCGGTCATCAACGCCTCTTTCCAGTCATCCACGTCGAAATCACCGCGTCCAAGCCACATAAGGGCCACCAGCGTAACCTGTTGATCGGTCTCGAGCTCGGCGATCAGGTCGCGGGTAAACTGGTACGTCATGTCGCCCCGATGATCGGCGAGCACCTGCAGCCCCCAATCGTCTGCCGGACTGTCCGGCGCCTCGGGAATCACCACCTCCTCCTTGGCATGGAATTCACGCGCCAGCTGGATGATCTGGCATACCGTTTCGGGATTGATACTCAACATGAAAGGCCACCTCCCAGTCGGATCTGCGTTGCCCACAGTATAGGCACAGCCGGGTGACAGGTGACGCGTCGCGCGTAACTTGTAAACCAAATAAAAAAAAGCCCAGCCGGCGGAATCCTGCCGGCTGGGCACAGACAATGGACAAATGAACGAGTGGAGCAAGGACAGGCCGGGATTCAACCCGCCGGGTTTTCGCCGCAGCGCCCAGGGCGCTGCGACAAAGTCAGAATTCCATTTCCGGCACGTGATCCGGAACGATCAGCTTGCCGGCGGTCTTGGAGACGATCTCGTCGACGGATACGCCCGGCGCACGTTCGCGCAGGATGAAGGCGCCATCTTCGATCTCGAGCCAGGCCAGATCCGTCAGCACCTTCTTGATGCAGCCGGCGCCGGTCAGCGGCAACGTGCAACGATCGAGCAGTTTGGATTCGCCGTGCTTGGAAGCATGGGTCATGGTGACGATGATGTTGTCAGCGCCGGCCACCAGGTCCATGGCACCGCCCATGCCCTTGATCAGCTTGCCCGGGATCATCCAGGACGCGATGTTGCCCTGCACATCGACTTCGAAGGCGCCGAGCACGGTCAGGTCGACGTGACCGCCGCGGATCATCGCGAAGGATTCGGCCGACGAGAAGATCGACGCGCCCTTTGTGGTGGTCACTGTCTGCTTGCCGGCATTGATCAGGTCGGCGTCGATTTCCGCTTCGGTCGGAAAAGCCCCCATGCCCAGCAGGCCGTTCTCGGACTGCAGCATAACTTCCATGCCTTCGGGTACATAGTTGGCGACCAGTGTCGGGATACCGATACCGAGGTTCACGTAGTAGCCGTCCTGGAGTTCGCGCGCAACGCGCATTGCAATCTGTTCGCGGGAAAGTGCCATGATTCTGCCTCTTATCCTGTGCGATGGCCTCGCGCGGCCACTCGCGGAATACTGTTTCAACCTGCGCGCTTACGCCTTGCGGACGGTACGCTGCTCGATCCGCTTCTCGAAGCTGCCGACGATCAGGCGATCGACGTAAATGCCGGGGGTATGGATCTGGGTCGGATCCAGCTCTCCGGGCTCGACGATCTCCTCGACCTCGACCACGGTGATCTTGCCGGCGGTCGCCGCCATCGGGTTGAAGTTCTGGGCAGTGTGGCGATAGATGACATTGCCGTAACGGTCGGCTTTCCAGCCCTTGACGATGGCAAAGTCACCGGTGATGGATTCTTCCAGGATGTAGGAGCGGCCGTTGAACTCGCGCACTTCCTTGCCTTCGGCGACCGGCGTACCGAAGCCGGTTGCGGTGTAGAAAGCGGGGATGCCGGCGCCACCGGCGCGCATTTTCTCCGCCAGGGTACCCTGGGGCGTCAGTTCGACTTCCAGTTCGCCATCGAGCAGCTGCTTTTCGAACAGGGCATTCTCGCCGACGTAGGACGAGACCATCTTGCGAATCTGCTGGTCTTCGAGCAGGATGCCGAGGCCGAAACCGTCCACACCGCAGTTGTTGGACACGATGGTCAGGTCCTTGACCTGCATCTGCTTGATCTGCGCGATCAGGTTTTCCGGAATCCCGCACAGGCCGAAGCCTCCGGCGATAACCGTCATCCCGCTTTCGAGGCCTGCCATTGCCTCTTCGTAACTGTTCACGACTTTGTCGAAACCGGCCATCTCGCCACTCCTGATTATTATCTTGTCTACCAAACCTCTGGGAGCCGCGCCCCGCGGCGAACGTTTCTCAAACAGCCGCGTTCGCGACGAGGGCGTCGCTCCTACTGGTTGGAAAGTATGCAACAGATCGATATATTTATTAAGTTTGATTAATTTATTGATTAATTGGTTTTGTAAAATTATGACCGTCAAACAGCTGCGCGCTTTCCTCGCCGTTGCGCGCACCCTGAGCTTTGCCGAAGCCAGCACCCTGATCCATCTGTCGCAACCGGCACTGAGCCTGGCGATCAAGAAGCTCGAGGACTCCCTCGGCGGCCGTCTCTTCACGCGCACCACACGCACCATCGCCCTGACACCGGAAGGCGAAGCTCTGCTACCGATCGCGCAGCGACTGCTGGCGGAGTGGGACAACGCCGAAGAGCAAATGCAACAACGCTTCGCGCTGCAGCTCGGCAAAATCGCCATCGCCGCCATGCCCTCCTTCGCCGGCTCGCTGCTGCCGCAGGGACTGAAGCGATACCGCGAACTGTATCCGCGCATCAATATCGAGGTGCACGATGTCATCAACGAGGCGGTGGTCGACATGGTGCGGCAGCACCGGGTGGAGGTGGGGGTCAACTTCGACCCGGGCGCCAACGACGACCTGAAGTTCCAGCCGCTGTTCGACGATGAATTCATTGCCGTGCTGCCGCCGGGGCACCCCCTGTGCAATGCCGACCGGATCGAATGGCGCAGCCTGCTGGCCGAGGATTTCATTACCCTGCAGCGCCCCTCGAGCCTGCGCCTGATGCTCGAAAAACAGCTCAACGAAGCGGGACTGACGCCACGAGTTGCTTTCGATGCCCATCAGCTGGCCACCGTCGGGAGAATGGTCGCGACAGGCCTCGGCGTCAGCGCGGTACCGGGGCTGTGTCGCCAGCAGATGCAGGAATCCGGCGCCTGCTGCGTACCGCTGGCCTCCCCAACCATCTCCCGCCGCGTTGGCATCCTCACACGGCGTCGTCACGAACTCTCCGTCGCCGCCCAGGCAATGGTCGAGGTACTGACAGAGACCTTCAGCCGCTGATGCGTGTTTGTGCGGAAAACAGACCGTGGCGGCTTCGCGTTTTATTGACGGAAAAGTACAAGTCTTTACGGGGAAACTGCATACCGTTTGCGGTGCCTAACGAGCATGATTAACACATGCCCGGTCAACGACCGTCGATCAAACAAGAAGAGAAAGGTGTAACCCATGAAATCGCTAAAAGCCCAGGTAGCCATTATCGGTGCCGGCCCGTCCGGCCTGCTGCTCGGCCAGTTGCTGTCCCGCAAGGGCATCAGCAACATCATCCTCGAGCGCAAAACCGGCGACTATGTACTGGGTCGCATCCGCGCCGGTATCCTGGAGCAGGGTTTCGCCGACCTGGTGCGTGAGGCCGGTGTCGCCGAACGTATGGATGCCGAAGGTCACGTCCACGAGGGCGTGGTGATCTCCGACAACGGCAAGGCGAACCGTATCGACCTCAAAGAACTCACCGGCGGTGACGTCGTTGTCTGCTACGGTCAGGTCGAAATCACCCGCGATCTGATGGAAGCGCGCGCCGCGGCCAAGCTGGAAACCTACTACGAAGCCGACAAGGTCCAGCCCCACGACGTCAAGTCCGACGCCCCCTACGTCACCTTCGAATACCAGGGTGAAGCGTACCGCCTCGACTGCGACTTCGTCGCCGGCTGTGACGGTTTCCACGGAGTGTCCCGCCAGACCATTCCGGCAGAGATCCGTACCGAACACGAGCGCGTCTACCCGTTCGGCTGGCTCGGCATGCTGTCCGACACCCCGCCTTGCCACGAGGAACTGATCTACGCCAAGAGCGAACGCGGTTTCGCCCTGGCCAGCCAGCGCTCGGCGACCCGCTCGCGCTACTACCTGCAGGTGCCGCTGACCGACAACGTCGAGGACTGGAGCGACGAAGCGTTCTGGGACGAGCTGAAGAAGCGCCTGCCGCCGGAACATGCCGCCAACCTGGTGACCGGACCGAGCCTCGAGAAGAGCATCGCGCCGCTGCGCTCCTTCGTCTGTGAACCGATGCAGTACGGTAACCTGTTCCTGGTCGGGGATGCGGCCCATATCGTGCCGCCGACCGGCGCCAAGGGCCTGAACCTGGCCGCTTCGGACGTCGCCACCCTGTACAAGATCCTGACCCGCGTCTACGAGACCGGTGATCGCAGCTGCATCAGTCAGTACTCCGATATCGCACTGCGTCGCGTCTGGAACGGTGAGCGCTTCTCCTGGTGGATGACCAACATGATGCACGATTTCGGCGACGAGGTTGCCAACAACGGTCTCGACGGCCAGACCTTCAACCGCTTCATGGAGTCGGAACTGAACTACTACCTCGGTTCCGAGAATGGCCGCAAGGTGATCGCAGAACAGTACGTCGGTCTGCCGTACGAAGATCTGAAAGACTGATCCCGAAACACCGGGCCGGCGCTGACCGGCCCTGCCTCCGGGGTTGCACTTTTGACGTGCAACCCCCGTTTTTCCACTGCAGCTACTTCCCATCTGTATCCCCTCCATGGCGCCGTTCGTCTGGGCGAGCCATCTGCGCTACAATCTGGCCAACACTGTACAAATCGACGCCAGACGCCCGCATGAAAGACTCCGCGAACAGGATGCCGGACCCGCAGGCCATTCCACAGTTTGGGCTGTATGGCGAGGCCGCCGTGGAAGACCCGTCCTTCGTCCACATCGAAAACATCACCAGCCGCAGCAGCCTCAATGGTTGGGTCATCAAGCCCCACCGCCATGGCCGCATGTTTCAGCTGATCTGCATGCTCGACGGCGAGGTCGAGGTGGTCCTCGACGACGAGGTCTACAGCCGCGCCGAACCCTGCGTCATTTCCATTCCACCGGGCGCGGTCCATGGTTTCCGTTTCGCCCCCGGGACCGAGGGCAGCGTGCTGACACTGGCCGAGCCGCTGCTCACCGATGAGTCATACAGCCGCTGCCAGCCCTATTTCGAACCGCTGTTTGTCAGCCCCCTGATTACCCTATTCGAGCCGGACTCGCCGCTGCTCGCCCAGCTGCAGCAATTCCTGCAGCAGATCGGGCAGGAGCTGAATCGCCCCGATACCGGGCGGGCGCTGATGTGCGAATGGCTGGCACGGGCAGTACTGATGACGCTGCGACGCCAGTTGGAGATCCAGGGCCAGTCCGATGCCCGCGGCCCGATGTCGAGCAGCCCCCTGGCCGCCTTTCGCCGACTGATCGAAAACCGCTTCCGCGATCACTGGACCGTCGAGCAGTACGCCGACGAGCTCGGGATGTCGCCGGCCCGCCTGAACCGGCTGTGCAAACAGCTGCTCGGCAAGACCGCCAAGACCCTGCCCCAGGAGCGCCTGTTGCTGGAAGCCAAGCGCCGGCTGATCTATACCCGCAGCAACCTGGACGAAATTGCCTGGGAGCTGGGATTCCGCGACCCCGCCTACTTTTCCCGCTTCTTCAAGCGCGCCACCGGCTCCACGCCGGGCAGCTTTCGCAGCGAGAACAACTTCGATACCACCGAGGCGTGACCGCCGGATCTGCCCGCGAAAGGCCTTCGGCGGATCGGAGCGGGTTGCTATCGGTCACCACGCGCCTGTGCCGGGCAGCATCGCCTCGATGTCGCGGGGATCTGTCCAGCGCCGTAACGGCCCTATCAGCCGAACGCAAAAAAGCAAAAAGCCCCGGGCATCATGCCCGGGGCTTTTAGTGTTGGAACCTGCCGCCAGAATAAGCGGCCGGTGGGCGAAGCCCGCGGCTCGGACTACACCAGTCCCAGCGCCAGCACCGGGAACAGGATCAGCAGCAGCAGCCGCACGACATCGGAGAGCACAAACGGGAACACGCCCTTGAAGATACTGCCGATCGAGACCTCCGGCGCCACGCTCTTGATGACGAAGACGTTCATCCCCACCGGCGGCGTGATCAGGCCAAGTTCGACGGTGATCACCGCAACGATGCCGAACCAGACCGGGTCGAAGCCGGCTTCCATCACCAGCGGCATCACCACCGGCACCGTCAGCAGCAGCATCGCCAAGGCGTCCATGACGCAGCCGAGCAGGATGAACAGCACCAGCACCGCGATCAGCACGGCATAGGGCGGCAGGCCCATCTGCCCGACCACATCGGTCAGGTAGAACGAGATTCGCGATACCGACAGGAAATAACCGAAGATCTCGGCGCCGACGATCATGAAGAAGATCATCGCCGACAGCGCCAGCGTCTCCTCCACCGCGTCGACCAGGTCGCGCCAGCCGACGCCGCGGAACAACGCCACCACCAGCGTCGCGAAGGCCCCGATCGCGGCCGCTTCGGTCGGCGTGAACAGGCCGCTGTAGATACCGCCGATAATGATCGCGAAGATGAACATGAAGGGTGCGAAGCCCCAGAGACCGGTGATCTTCTGCCTCCAGGTGGTCGGCTCGCCGGCCTGCGCCAGCTCGGGCCGGTAGTGCACCAGAATGGCGATGGTGGCGCAGTAGAGCGCCAGGCCCATCAGCCCCGGGATCAGCCCCGCGATGAACATGTCGCCGACCGACTGTTCGGTGATCAGCGCGTACAGCAGCAGCGCGATGCTCGGCGGGATCATGATACCGAGGGTACCGCCGGCCGCCAGCGTGCCGGTGGCCAGCGAATCGGCATAGCCGTGCCGGCGCATTTCCGGCAGCGCCACCCGCGACATGCTCGCCGCGGTGGCTACCGAGGAGCCGGAGATCGCCGAGAAGGTGCCGCAGGCCGCTACCGCCGCCAGCGCCATCCCGCCGCGCCAGCCGCCGAACAGCGACCGCGCGGCGTTGAACAGCTCGCTCGACATGTTGGCCTTCGACGCCAGCACCCCGAGTAGCAGGAACATCGGGATGGGGCTGAAGCTGTAGTTGCTCAGCGTTTCGAACGGGCCGGCCTCGAGAATCGAGAGCGCCGGCTCGAACGCCACGATGGCCGCGAAGCCGAATACCCCCGCCCCGGCCATCGCCAGTGCGATGGGACAGCGCAGCGCCATCATCACCAGCATCACGGCCATGCAGATCAGTCCAATAACCGGTGCACTCATGAGGTACGCTCCTTGAGTCCGCAAATCTCGAGAATGCCGCAGAGCAGGCCCCGCAGCGCCAGCAGCGCCAGCGCCGCCGAGGACACCAGGTAGATCGGCGCCATCGGCAGCAACAGGTCCTGGGTCAGTTCACCGCTCATCTCGGCGCCGCCTGCCGCATGGTAGAAGCGCCAGCACAGCAGCGCACCGAAGATACCGAAACAGAGGGTGTAGATGCCGTCGAGGCTTTGCAGCGTGCGCTCATGCCAGTTGTGGGTGAACAGGTCGACCACGATCTGTCCCTTGTCCACCGCGTACGGAAAGGCGAACAGCATCGAGAACAGCAGGCCGAACTTGACCAGCTCGATACCGCCGACAAAGGTCAGGTCGACACCGCCGTCCGTCATCGCGAACAGGCTGCGGGCACCGACATCGGCGACCACCGTCAGCATCATCAGGATCAGCAGCACGCCGGCAATCCAGTACAGGATCCGCGCAACGCCGTCGATCGCCTTGATCAGCATTGTCATGATTCAGCTCCTCAGCCGCCGCAGCTCTCGCTCAGCTCTTTGGCGCGGGCGAAGACTTCGCGCGACGGCAGCTTGCGCTGCTCGAGCCCGGCCAGATATTTTTCGGTGGCGGCATCCAGCACCGGTTTCCAGTCCGGGTTTTCGGCACCGCCCTCCAGCGTGATGATCTCGTGACCGGCGGCCACCGCCTCTTCACGGCCCTGGCGGTCCAGTTCGTCGAACGCCGCCGCCATCTTGCCGGACCATTCCTTACCCGAATGCTGATCGACGATCTGCTTCAGGTCGTCGGGCATCTCGTCATAGACCCCCTTGTTCATCGTGACCATGAACGCCAGCGTGTAGAGACCGATTTCGGTGTGGTGACTGGCCTCCTCGTTGAGGCGGAAGCTCTTGATGCCTTCCCAGGGCATCGAGACGCCGTCGATCACGCCGCGCTGCAGCGACTGGTAGGTTTCCGGCGCCGGCATGCCGACCGGCTGGGCGCCGAGGCCCTCGAGCAGTTCGGCGACCACCGTGGTCGGACGGCGGATCTTCAGGCCGGCGAGGTCTTCCGGCTTGTGGATGCTCTTCTCGCGGGTATGGATGTCACCGGGACCATGGGTGAACAGGTAAAGTACGTGGGTGTCGTCGTATTCGCCATTGATCAGCCCCTCGTCGTACAGCGACTGGATCACGCAGGAGCCCTGGGCCGCGGTCTTGGCCAGGCCCGGCAGCTCGACGATCTGGGTCAGCGGGAAACGGTTGGCGCTGTAGCCCTGCACCGTGGCGGTGACATCGGCGATGCGGTTCTTCACCGCATCGTAGCTCTGCGGCGCCTTGGTCAGGGTCTGCGAGGGGTAGAACTCGACCTCGATGCGGCCACCGGAGGCCTCTTCGAGGGACTTGCCCCACTCTTCGAACGCCACATGCATACCGGAACTCTGCGGCCAGAAGTGGGCGAAGCGCAGGTTGTACTCGGCGGCCTGGGCGCCGGCGAGCGGCAGCAGACCGATAAGGGTGGAAGCCGCAAGGCGGGTCAGTTTTTTCATGTGAATCACCTTTATAATTGTTGTTTCTGCCAGCGTCGGGATCCCGTAACCCCTCCCGCGAGCCGTTACCGCTCGGCTCTCGAATGCAGGTGTTCCTGGTACTTCAGCGCGATCCACCTGAACCTCTGCGGGCGCCGGGCTGGATCCAGTGCCGACACTCGATTTGTTCGAAAACCGGAGGCGTGCCCGCTGCCGGTTCCCGGCCGATACCGTTACGACTTACTCGGGCAGCAGCAACTGGGTACCGGCGCCGGTATTCGAGATCGGCGCCACGTAGTTGCGGTGCACTTCGCGCACCTTGCCGAGCATGCAGCCGCGCATCGCGAGCCACATGTTCAGCTCGACACCCTGGGCACCGGCGATCTCGGTCAGATCGTCGTTGCTGTATCGGGTTAGCGCCTCCGGATCGGAAACCAGCTTGTCCATGCACTCGTTATCGAAGTCGGCATTGATGATGCCGGCACGCTCGCCGTCGAGCTGGTGCGACAGTCCGCCGGTGCCGAACACAACCACCTTCTGATCGCCCGCGAAGGACTCCACAGCACGGCCAATCGCCTGTCCCAGCGCATAGCAGCGCGAGGGCTTGGGCATCGGGTGGCGTTCGCAGTTGATGCAAACCGGGATCACCTTGAGGTGCTGGTACTTACGGCCCGGGTACATCAGCGACAGCGGCACGGTCAACCCGTGGTCGACCTTGATGTCCTGGCAGACGGTCGGATCGAAGTCGTTCTCGATCAGTTCGTTGACGATATGCCAGGACAGCTCGGTCTCGCCGGTCACCGGCGGGATGGTGGCGATGCCCCAGCCTTCGTCGGCATTCTCGTACTGCGGCGCGCAGCCGATCGCGAACGTCGGTTTCTTGTCGAGGAACATCTCGAGGCCATGGTCGTTGTAGAACACGATGGCGATGTCGGGTTGCTGCTCGGCGAGCCACTCGCGGATCGGCGGGTAGGCGGAGAAGAAGTCCTTCCAGTACGGGGTGTCTTCGATGCCGCGGTCCATGGCGATGCCGATCGCCGGGATATGTGAGGTGGTGATACCACCTATAATCTTAGCCATTGCTCTTACCTCTCCCCTGGCTGTCCAGGTATGCCTTGAACTCTTCGGTTGTGCGACCGGTCTGCAGACCGCCCACGTCCTGCACGTTCAGGCCGAGAACGCCGGCGAACTTGGCCAGGTAGTAGATGCTGCCACCTTCCCGTTCAAGCGCCAGAATATCCCGTTTGAGGACCGCTTCCTTCTGCGCCGGCGTCAGACCGAACTTGTCGCAGTAGGCCGCCTCGTCCTTTTTGAATTCTTCACGCCCTTCAGCATTGTTGAAGGTGTAGCACATCTTGTTCAGGGCGAAGCCCTTGGTCGCCATGGGACCATCAAACTTGATGGTGCCCCAGATCTCTTTTTTCTCGGTCATCGGGAGTTCTCCTCACTCAGGACCAGTAGAGCCGCATCGGGTTGTCGACCAGCAGCTTCTGCTGCAGCTCGGCCGTCGGCGCGATCTGCGGAATCACGTCGACCAACTTGCCGTCGTCCGGCGCGTGCGACTTCATGTTCGGGTGCGGCCAGTCGGTCCCCCAGAGCACGCGGTCCGGGAACTGCTCGACCAGGGTCTTGGCGAACGGTACCACGTCGCTGTAATCCGGCGGCGTCAGGGTCAGGCGTTCGGGACAGCTGACCTTGGTCCAGACCTTGTCGTTGTCGCGCATGAACTCGACGAAGCGCTGGAAATCGGGGTGATCGACGCCCTTGGCCACGTCCGGACGGCCCATATGGTCGACCACGATGGTGGTGTTCAGCTCGTTGAGGAACGGGATCAGGTCTTCCAGGTCCGGCGCCTCGAAGTAAACCACGATGTGCCAGCCCAGCGGCTTGATCTTCTCGGCGACCGACAGAAACACCTCTTTCGGCGTGGTGTCGACCAGTCGCTTGACGAAGTTGAAGCGCACGGCCCGAACGCCGGCCTTGTCCATCGCCTCGAGCTCTTCGACGGTGATGGCGGGATCGACAACCGCGACACCGCGGGCCAGTTCACCGGCGCTTTCCAGCGCGTCGATCAGCGCAGCGTTGTCGGTGCCGTGACAGGATGCCTGGACGATGACGTTGCGCTCGAAGCCGAGGTAGTCGCGCAGCTCGAACAGCTTTTCCTTGGGCGCGTCGCAGGGCGTGTACTTGCGCTTGGGGTGGTACGGGAACTTGTCCGCCGGACCGAACACGTGGCAGTGCGCATCGACTGCACCGGCCGGCGCCTTGAACTCAGGCTTGCTGGGGTTCGGGTGAAACGGAAGGTAATCGGGATCCATCATGTTGCTGCCCCACTCTCTTAATTGTTATGGGCGAAGACTTCGCCATCGAACAGTTTGCGCGCTGTACGCAACAGCGCCGCCGGGCCGAGGTTGCCGGCCTCGTCGATATCCAGTATCACGGTCATTTCGCCGATCGGATGCTCCACCGCCAGCGACTTGCGGTTGCCGACGGGCACGCTGGCCACCTCGGCGGCCGGCGAACCCGGCAGCACCGCTGCGGTGGCGACGCTGACCGCGCCAAGCACGCCGATCGAGGCGTGGCAACGGTGCGGAATGAAGGTGCGGGTGGACAGTGCACCGCCATTGGTCGCCGCGCTGACCATCGACATCTTCGGCACCGACTTCTCGCTGACGTCGCCGAGGTTCATCAGCGGGCCGGCCTGCAACCGGATAGATTCCAGTTTGGCGCGCAGTTCTTCGTTCGCTTCCAGCTCTTCGCGGGTCTCGGTACCCTTGATGCCCATGTCGCTGGCGCGCAGGACCACCACCGGCATGCCATTGTCGATCAGCGTCACCTCGACGCCGTCGATAACATCGACGGTGTTGCCGGTCGGCAGCAGCGCGCCGCAGCTGGAGCCCGCAGTATCGGCAAAGGTGATCGGTACCGGCGCACTGTTGCCCGGCACGCCGTCGATGCGGGCATCGCCAACGTAGCTGACCTTGCCATTCGGCGTTGCAACGCGGGCGATGGCGATCTGACCGGTGTTTTCCATGAAGATGCGCACATCGGTTTCGCCGTCCTGTGCCGTCACCAGGCCGCGCTCGATGGCGAAGGGACCGACGCCGGCGAGGATGTTGCCGCAGTTCTGGGCATCGGTGACGATAGCCTGGTCGACGAAGACCTGCAGGAACAGGTAGTCGACGTCGGCATCATCGCGTTCGGAACGCTTCACCACCGCGACCTTAGAGGTCAGCGGGTCGGCGCCGCCCAGACCGTCGATCTGACGCTCATCGGGCGACCCCATCACGCGCAGCAGGATGCGGTCGCGTGCCGACGTGTCCGCCGGCAGGTCCTCGGCGAGGAAGTACCCCCCCTTGGAGGTACCGCCCCGCATCCACATGCAACGGATACCGTCAGACATACTTCAGGCCCTTTTCTTTCAGGCGCGGGCGCATGTCGTAGATATCCAGCCCCAGCTCGCCGTTGGCCAGACGGACACGCTTGGCCTCTTCGCGATCCATTCGCTCGCGGGACAGCTGCAGCACCTCGGCGGCCTTCTCCCGGCGCACGACAACGACGCCGTCATCGTCCGCGACGATGACGTCACCGGGGTTCACCAGGGCGTCGGCGCAGACGACCGGCACGTTGACCGAGCCCAGCGTCTCCTTGATGGTGCCTTCGGCGAAGACCGCCTTGGACCAGACCGGGAAGTTCATCTGACGCAGGTCGCGGGTGTCGCGCACGCCGCCGTCGATGACCAGGCCCACCACACCGCGCGCCTGCGCCGAGGTGGCCAGCAGGTCGCCGAAGAAGCCGTGCACCGACGGCGATGTCGGCGCGAACACCAGCATGTCGCCCGGTTTGCACTGCTCGATGGCCACGTGCATCATCCAGTTGTCGCCGGCGGCGCCGGAAATGGTCAGCGCGGAGCCCGCCACGCACTTGTCCTGCTGGATCGGGCGCATGTAGTGCGCCAGTAGGCCGACACGGCCCTGGGCTTCGTGAATGGTGGCGACGCCGCACTCGGCCAGACCGTCGATGACCGCCTGATCCGCGCGCTCGATATTCTGTACGACTAGATTCTCTCTCATCTCTATATCCTCTTTGATCAGGCGGGGATCTGCAGGCGGCTGAACACGCGACGCGTGTTGTGCTCGAAGATGTCCTGCTTCTGCTCGGCGCTCAGCGCGGTGTTGCCGTCGATGTAACGCTTGGTGTCATCGAAGTAGTGGCCGGTTTCCGGGTCGATGCCACGCACGGCGCCGATCATTTCGGAGGCGAACAGGATGTTCTTGGTCGGAATGATATCGAGCAGCAGGTCGATGCCGCGCTGGTGGTAGACGCAGGTATCGAAGTAGATGTTGTTCAGCACCCGCTCTTCCAGGTCGAAGCCCTGGTCCAGCGCCAGACCGCGGAAACGGCCCCAGTGATACGGTACCGCGCCGCCGCCGTGGGGGATGATGATCTTCAGTTCCGGGAAGTCCTTGAACACATCGGACATCATCAGCTGCTGGAAGCCGGTGGTGTCGGCGCCGAGGTAATGCGAGCCGGTGGTGTGGAAACAGTCGTTGCAGGCCGCGCTGACGTGAACCATCGCCGGGATATCGTACTCGACCATTTTTTCGTAGATCGGGTAGAAGGAGCGATCCGCCAGCGAGGAGCCGTTCCAGTGGCCGCCGCTCGGGTCCGGGTTCAGGTTGATGCCGATAAAGCCCATCTGCTCGACGGTACGGACGATCTCCGGTACCGACTTGGCCGGATCGACGCCGGGCGACTGCGGCAGCTGAGCGACCGGCACGAAGTTGTTCGGGAACAGATCGCAGACGCGGCGGATCAGGTCGTTCTGGTGTTCGGTCCAGAACTGGCTGGTGTATTCATTTCCGATATGGTGACCCATCCAGCTGGCGCGCGGCGAGAAAATGGTGAGATCGGTGCCGCGTTCCTGCTGCAGACGCAGCTGGTTGTTTACGATGCTCTCGCGGATTTCGTCGTCACTGATGCTGATGCTGCCCTTTTCACCGACATAGGCCGGATCCTTGGCAACGGCCGCCTTCTGCTTTTCGCGATACTCGCCGACTTGCGGCGGCGTGGTGGTGTAGTGGCCATGACAATCGATAATCATTGCTGAACTCTCTGTTATTAGGTCTGTCTGGATCCCGCGGCGCCTTAGCTGCCAGCCTTGGCCGGCGGCGCGGCATTCGGAAAATGCGCAAGCTGGGTCGTAATGCCCGGCTCCGCCCCCGTCGATATCTTCAAGTATCGACCCGATATGCCGCCTATGGCCATTTCAATTTGCCCGCGTTGGTATTAGATTTTGATATAGGCACCTATATTTCTTAATCTGTTCAGGAGTCCGATGAGCGTCCCGATCCCGAACTTCAGACATCTGCGGGTGTATCTGGAAGTGGCCGACAGCAAGAGCATCAGCAAGGCCGCCCCGCGGGTCTTCCTGTCACAGCCGGCGATCACCCAGGCAATAGCAAAACTGGAGGCGCTGCTGGAAACCGATCTGTTCGAACGCAGTGCCGACGGCATGTTTCCGACCCGCGCGGGCAAGGTCTGGCACAACCGGGTGCGGCGCTGCCTGGAATACGTCGAACGGGGTATTCGCGAAGCCTTGAGAAACCGCTCGGGCGCCAAGCCCGTGCCGGCGGCGCAGATACTGCCGCTGCTGACCACCACCCAGCTCAAGGCGCTGGTGGCCGTCAGCGAGGCGCAGAATTTCACCATCGCCAGCCGCAACCTCGGCGTGTCGCAGTCCTCGCTGCATCGTGCGGCCCGGGAACTCGAGCAGCAGCTGGCCATCACCCTGTTCGAAAAGACCAGCACCGGCATCAGCACCACCAAGGCCTGCCAGGCGCTGGCGCGGGCGGTGAAGCTGGGGTTCGCGGAAATCCGCCAGGGGTATTACGAAATCAGCGCGCTGCGTTCGCGCGAGGTCGGCAAGATCGTGCTCGGGAGCATGCCGCTGGCACGCACCTCGATCCTGCCGGATGTGGTCAACCGCTTCACTGCGCAGCACCCGGATATTGGCATCAACGTCGTCGACGCGCCCTACACCGACCTGCTGCACCACCTGCGTCACGGCGACCTGGACTTCCTGGTCGGCGCGCTGCGCTTTCCGCCGCCGGCGGACGACATCGTGCAGGAGGAATTGCTGGCGCCGCCGCTGGCGATCATCGCGCGCAAGGGCCATCCGCTGATGGCGGCGTCGAAGCTGGATATCGCCACGCTGGCCGAATATCCCTGGGTGGTCCCATCGAGCGGCACCCCCACCCGTGCCTTTTTCGACTCTCTATTCGTCGACAAGGGTTTGCCGACACCGCACCGGCTGGTGGAAACCAGTTCGCAAATACTTATCCGTGAGCTGCTCCGCGGCAGCGATCGGCTGACGCTGATATCGACCCATCAGATCGAGCACGAATTGCGCGCAGGCATACTCGGGGTGGTGCCATTCGCGTTGAGCCATACGCGGCGCCCGATCGGAATCACATTGCGCCAGAACTGGCAGCCGACCCCAACCCAACGTAAGTTCCTGGAGATGCTGCGCGACGCCGCGAGCCGCTATGCCGACCTCTAACCCCCCCGGCAACTGACGTCGGCACGACCGGCACACAGCTCCACAGTCGATCTTCATCGTTTGGGCACCGGTATCTCTATTGCAAAAATTGAATACCTCGAAAGCAGATTCAATTATTCAGGCTCCGGTACTGGTGCTAGATTGACTGCAGAGTGATAACCGGAGCGATCCAATGCCCAGCGCCATTGTCCAACGTCTAGCTTTTATCGGCTTTGGCGAAGCTGCCAGCGCAGTCGCCCGGGGCCTGACCGAAGCCGGGGTCCGCGTCGACATGCGCGCCTACGACATCAAATCCGCAAGCGACGATGCCGCGGTACGCGAGCAACTGCGTCATGACTGCGAAGCGGCCGGCGTGCAAAGCTGCGCCACGCTCGAAGAGGCGCTCGCCGGCGCCGAGCTGGTCTTTTCACTGGTCACCGCGGACCAGGCCGCTGCGGCGGCTCGCAGCGCCGCATCGCTGCTCGCACCCGGTCAGCATTTTCTCGACTGCAATTCCTGTTCGCCCGGCTGCAAGGCCGCATCCGCCGCGGCGATTGCGACCAGCGGAGCCTTCTACAGCGACGTCGCCGTCATGGCGCCGATCTACCCCGCGCGACAGCGGACACCGCTGCTGATTGCCGGAGAGCAGGCCCCGACGCTGCAGTCGTTACTCGAACGACTCGGCATGAACGCCACCCTGATGCCCGGCGCCGTCGGCGCCGCCTCAACAGTGAAAATGCTGCGCAGCATCATGATCAAGGGTATGGAGGCACTGAGCGCCGAGTGCTTCCTGGCGGCGCGCAGCGCCGGCATCGAGGAGCAGATCCTGCAGTCACTGGATAAAAGTTTTCCCGGTTTCGGCTGGCGTGAAAAGGCCGGCTACAACCTTGAACGTATGCGGCGTCATGGCATCCGCCGCGCCGCGGAAATGCGGGAGGTGACCACCACCCTCGCGGAACTCGGTATCGGCAACGAAATGGCCAGCGCCACGACCGTCTGGCAGCAGCGAATCGGCGACCTGCAGATCCGCGACGATTCGACTGACCTGGCCCACCAGGCAGACTCGATACTGCAACGCCTTACCGGGGCCACCGACTGAAACAGTCATCACGAACCCGACGAGTATAAGGAGAAACCTGATGAGAATTTGTATCGCCGGCGCTTCGGGCGCCTTTGGCATGAAGCATATGGACGCCATCGCGGCCATCGACGGCGCGGAAGTAACCTCCGTCGTCGGCACCAAGGAAGATGTCATCCGTGCCTTCGCCGAAGAGCGCGGCGTACCGCACTACTGCACCGACCTGGCCGAAGCCCTGGCGCGCGATGATGTCGACGCCGTGATCCTGGCGACACCGACCCATCTGCACGCTTCCCAGGCGATTCAGTGCCTGGAAGCCGGCAAGCACGTGCAAGTGGAAATCCCGATGGCCGACAACGTCGAAGATGCACGCAAGCTGGTCGAAACCCAGAAGCGCACCGGCCTGGTCGCCATGGCGGGCCACACCCGTCGCTTCAACCCGAGCCACCAGTGGATCCACAACAAGATCATGGCCGGCGAGCTGAAAGTGCAGCAGATGGACGTGCAGACCTATTTCTTCCGCCGCACCAACAAAAACGCCCTGGGCCAGGCGCGTTCCTGGACCGACCACCTGCTGTGGCACCACGCCTGCCACACCGTCGACCTGTTCCAGTACCAGACCGGCGAAACCGCCAGCAAGGTACAGGCGCTGGAAGGGCCGGTCCATCCGGAACTGGGCATCGCCATGGACATGAGCATCGGCATGAAGGTCCCGAGCGGCGCCATCTGCACGCTGTCGCTGTCGTTCAACAACGACGGCCCGCTGGGCACCTTCTTCCGCTACATCTGCGACAACGGCACCTACATCGCCCGCTATGACGATCTGGTCGACGGTCACGAAAACAAGATCGACCTCAGCGGCGTCGCCGTGTCCAACAATGGTATCGAGCTGCAGGATCGCGAGTTCATCGCTGCCATCCAGGAAGGCCGCGAGCCCAACGCCAGCGTGGCCCAGTGCCTGCCGGCGATGGAAACGCTACACCGCCTGGAGCAGTGCCTGCAGGAAGGCTGATCCTTCGAGGCTAAAATCCGAGGCAGCCCCCGTGGCTGCCTTTTCCATTTCTGACGATGCCACGACAAGGTCCGAATACGATGTCAAAAGTCCAGAACCCCCTCTTCAACACGCCCGGAATCGGCCTGGGCTGCATGAACCTGTCCCACGCCTATGGCACGCCGCTGCCGGAAGCCGATGCCATCAGGGCGCTCGATGCCGCCTTCGATATGGGATACCGCCACTTCGACACCGCCACCCTATACGGCGGCACTGCCAACGAAAAACTGCTCGGCAAGGCGCTGAAGGACAAAAGAGCGCAGCTGTTCCTGGCCAGCAAATGCGGCATGGCGATCAGCCCGGAGAGCGGCAAGAAGGAGATCGACGGTCGCCCCGAAACCCTCAAGCGCCAGTGCGAGGAAAGCCTGCGCCGGCTGCAGACCGACTGTCTCGACCTCTATTACCTGCACCGGCTCGACCCGCAGGTCGACATCGAGGAGAGCGTCGGCGCCCTGGCCGAGCTCGTCGCCGAAGGCAAGATCCGCGCGATCGGCCTGTCCGAAATTTCCGCCGCCACGCTGGCGCGGGCGCAGGCGGTACACCCCATCGCCGCGGTGCAGTCCGAATACTCGCTGTGGACCCGTAATCCCGAAATCGCGCTGCTCGACGCCTGCCGCGACTCGGATACCACGCTGGTCGCCTTCAGCCCGCTGGGCCGGGGCTACCTCACCGGCACCCTGCGCGATATCGAGACCCTCGAGCCGAAGGATATCCGCAACAACATGCCGCGCTTCAGCGCCGAGCACTATCCGAAGAACCTGGCGCTGCTCGACGAATACCAGCGTATCGCCCAGGAGGCGGGCTGCACCCCGGCGCAGCTGGCGCTGGCCTGGGTCTGCAGCAAGGGCGACTTTATCGTGCCGATCCCGGGAACCCGCTTCGTCGATCATATGCAGGAAAACCTGCAGGCCGACGGCATCCGCCTCGAGGCCGAGGTCGTTTCCCGGCTCGACGCGCTGATCAACCAGATGACCGTTTCCGGCCCGCGCTACAACGCGGTGCAGCAGGCCGAGATCGACA
>JABXIM010000089.1 GCA_013373085.1 Oceanospirillaceae bacterium
CGCCTGGCTCAGGTGCAGTACCTTCATCCAAGCCAATGGATAGTTGTGGCTTGAAGTTCACACCTAAGAACGCATTTGGATAATCCAAAGACGCACGGGCGCGGATACCATAAGACAACTCATCCACAAAACCGTCGTTCGTACAGTAATCGGTATTTAGGTTCTTAGTTGTGTTCGTAGTAGTGCCATCTGCCAGTGTAGGAGCGGTACATAGGTCACCAGTAGAAACCGTATCATCCGGAATAGTACCGATACCATAAGCACCAGAACGGCCGTAACGGGCTTCGCTCAAGCTTGGTAAATCAGGAATGTAAGTAGCACCAATCTCAGATACAAAACTTAGTCGGCTTGCGCCCAGTACTTGGTCAAAGAATTTAATGAAGGTCATTTGAGCCTGCCATACATCAAAGCGATCAAAGCCATCAAAGGCCTGCCCACTCAATGATGCAATCGCATCTGCTTCCGACATACCAGAGTCTACTAACGGAGCAATAATTTGCTGAGTCAACAAACTAGCAGGGTTACGTAGGCCACCTTGTAATAACTC
The DNA here is from genome assembly GCA_013373085.1 of Oceanospirillaceae bacterium. Taxonomy (GTDB): domain Bacteria; phylum Pseudomonadota; class Gammaproteobacteria; order Pseudomonadales; family Balneatricaceae; genus Marinobacterium_A. The sequence continues at coordinate 548 of JABXIM010000089.1, forward strand.
GAATGAGTTCCACTGGAATGGGACGTCTTGCTTCAAACTCACTTCACCACCGATGGACCAACCACTCTCAGTACCACGGCTAAATGATAAGCCCGTCAGTTTAATATCTTCAGGGTAAACAACCTGATATTTAGGCGTAGCACCATTAGCACCACCAGAAGCTTCACCAGAAATTAACGGCAAACGACTATGGATATTCATGTGGTATAAACCGAACTCAGTATCGCCAAGAGCCTCTGAATACCAACGTAATGCCAAACCAAACTGACCGTCATCACTTGGCTCATCATCTGGGGTAATACGCGTAGTGATTAGCTGCGAACTGGTTAAGCTGTTTTCAGCAATCACCAATTCATCTTGAGTACCGCCTAAGAAAACAGGGCCACAACCATCTGAAATAAAGTCCGACGTAGAGAAAAATGTTCCACACGCATCAGGGCGGGTTTTTTCCCACTCTAACTGGTAGAAGGCTTCTAAAGTTACATTGTCGGTTAAACCGAAAGAACCATAAGCCATATTTACTGGCAATAGCACTTCTTTTACTTCAACACCGGGCTTACGGATCGCAGAGGCGTTTACTGGGTTGATGGAGTTAATACCACCTAGAATGAAAGTACTTTCACCCCAGCTAACCACTTGACGACCTAAACGCAATGAAGCGGGCGTATCACCTAGGTAGGCGTTGTACCAAACGAAAGCATCTAGCAGGTCATAACCTTGACCAGCTGCATCTTTAGTTTGATCGTTATACGGTTTGAAGTTTGGATCTTCATCCATGATCACAGAATCATAGAAAGCAGAACCACGGAAAAACGCACCGGCATCACCCCAAACCAGTTCTAGATCCACGTTACCTTTAAGAACATTTGTTACCATGTCGTTCTTTTTGTAGTTCAACGTACCGTCATCATAGTTGTAAGTAGAGCCACCTTGGGTACTACTAATTGGAAGGTTTGTTCCTAAAGCCGTATTCGCATTGGCTGGGTGTACTTGTTTTAGATCAGGGTCTTCTGTTCTAAAGCCCACACCATAGGAAATACTAGTATTGATCTGACCCACCACAGGGCCCGCGTTAAATTCGATCGCCTGAGAGCCTGCCGCGCTAAGCGCGGCAACAGCTAAGGCTAGTGTTTTTATTTTATTCATTCCAGACCTCTTATTATTCATATTATTCGTCATTGTGTTTAGGTCTTAATTAAAGCGCCGGCACTTCTAATAAAACGCTATCGCTTGCAACTACGGCACTACTATCCGTACTAATTGCCGCTCCATTTTGTAAAGTGAAACTTCCTGCTTGGGTCACCATTTGAATAAAGGCCAAGTAAGCATCCGCTGATGAGAATGTTCCGTGAGTCCCCTCTTTGAACTTAGTAATTGGATAAGACTCCGCACCACTGGCATCAACATGTACTGAACCTAAAAGATCCGCTAATGCATCAGTCCCTACTAAAGGAAGGTCTGCGCTGTCGATTCGTGTCGAACCATCAGCATATGTAGAACCAGTTGCATTATTCGGTACAACTGTATCCGATGGGTATCCACCTAAAGCAATCAAGGCATCCGGTAGTTTTGTAGTTTCTGAATCACTATCCGTACTTGAAATCGCACCACCACCAACAACTTCAATAATTAGCGACGGCGTCTCAGAGTCTGCACCGGAAGCCAATGCTGAAACAAAGTTAATTGGATCGCCCGAGTCAACTATCGCTTGGAAAATAGTCAAGAAACTCTCGAAACTTGATGTTCCTTCTGGCACCCCACTAGCAGCCAAACCTGGAATCAATGACTCGCGGAATGCAACAGAGTTTTGAAGTAATTTAGGCAATGAGCCACCAGGAGTTGCAAAAACGGCTGATTGAACTTGGTTCAACGCACTGTTGCCAGCCTGAATTGCAGCATCATTGTTAACTGAAACAAAAGTTGTACCTAGGATTGCACCTAAAGAGTGTCCAACAAAGTCCACATCGCTTACATCTAAGTCAGGGTTACCGTCACCATCTATGTCAATGGCAGCCAAAGTTGCATTCAGGTTTAACAAGTCCATTACAGCTTGGCGCATATTATCACGTGTACGTTGGAAGTTATCTAAACGCACAAAGAAGTCACCGGACTTACCGGCCTTGGTTGTGCCATAAGCCATTGGAGTTGCCACTCGGTTACTATTCAAATAAAGACCTTCATGACGCTCTGTTAGAGCACCCATCAAATCTTTAGCAGAATCCGCTTCATCATTTGCCTTAACATTTACAGCCGCAGCAAACGGTGAAACGGCTGCAGTATCACTGTTATATGTAACCGTTAGACCTAACAAGCTGTTATCAATGTCATCACCGTTACGGTCAGAGGTTCGTGGAGCAATACCGTGGTGAGGTAAATCCATCGCAACTACAACAGAACAAGTTGATTGCGCTAGCTGCGCTCCCATAAGTAAGGTTGTTGCACGGTTAGTTGTAATACCATGTTGGAAGATTGTTACAGGCCATTTTCCTGAAGTTCTAGCACAATTACCTAATGCAGCAGACGCAGCCAGCTCAGCACCCAGTCCTGCATATGCTGTTGCTTTTGCAGAATCTACAGGCTCAATAAACAATAGTGGAACAACCGCTTTACGCTGTTCCACAGGAAATGGGAAACGATATGTCACATTATATGACGTGGCATCCGCTTCTGCCTTACCCTCAGAAGAAAGAAGATCGGATGGTAACGTTTTACCTAATGCAGTAGCCAGGGCCGTTGATGCATTCCAAATGCTATCCGCATCAGCAGCTAATGTCTTAGTATATTGCGGTAGTTCAATAGCTCCTTGACTCACAAGAACTTTAGAACCCCCAACTGCTGAAGTTGCATCGTTTAGTGCAATCAAAGGAACCTGATTTACTGTTACGGTTCCTCCTGCAGGATTAGGTAAAACCAAATCATCAATAAATGCATATTCACGTTCAGTCGGCACAATACCCTCATTTGCAACCGCGCCACCCGCTGCTTGCCTAATATTATCAGCAACTGCTGCAACCGCAGCCGCGACATTACTAGTAGCACCACTCGTTAATGCAGAGGCAATCGTTGTGTCATTTTGGACAAGATCGGTGGATACCCATGTACCAGGATAAGCCATAGCCTTAAGAACCGCATGAGGATCTGTCGTAGTAAATGCAGATGTCAAAGCAAAACCAGGAGCTAGTAAAGCTGCTTTAGCTGTATCTGCACCACCTTGTGTAATAATTGAACTTGCCAGCCCTTCCCAACCAGCAATCAATCTCTGAACAGAAACTAAAGAAGAAGAAATAAATTCACTTGTTTCAGCAGAGCGAATGAATTCGTAATCTCTAGAGCCTTTAATTGCATCTCCATCAGCATCCAACACGCCTTTGGTAATGACCACAATATATTTAGACCTAGCATCTAAGGGCTTCAGAGGAGTGACTCGAATGACATTATCCGTACCCTCTACATCTATAACCTTAACGTCATAATCATCACCTGCCTGTGGCTGCAAGGCGATTGTCAGTGGAAGGTTGGTAGCAGCTTCAGCGATTGGATCTCCAGCAGCATCAGAATAAAGAGCTGCAATTGATGCTAAATCCAATTGATCAACATCAGAGAATTTCAAGGGGTTATCTGAAGCATCAATTGTTGTTGGAATTGCAAAGCTTGCTGCACCTGGTGCTTGACCTGGCTGCACATCTAAAGAATTTGGAAGCCTAACAAGAAAAACCGTTTCATCTGCAACGACAGTATCTGGATCAACAGATCCACTCATAGCAAAGTCAATTGGCGCTACTGTCGAAATACCATCTAAGTCATTAATTGCTGCAACAACGGGATTTCCACCCGGAGCACCAGCATTCATAGTTCCGTCTTGTTCTGTAGTTTCAGCACCACCTTCAGCTTGGGCTGCAAACAATAAATCATTACCTAAGGCTAATTTTGCGTTAACAGGATCAAAAATTGGATAAGTACCATAGGCTGATGCCACTGCTTCTTGTTGTGCTTGAAGTTCAGGTTTTGCGCCCGCGCCATCCGTCGTACTACTGATATTACAGCCAGCGAGTCCCACCATTGAGGCGGTGACGGCAAGACTTAATAGGGATTTTTTAAGCATAGGAGTAGTTCCCCTTGTTTTTATGATTGTTAGGACTTGCTTAATTGTTGAGGCCAA
>JABXIM010000047.1 GCA_013373085.1 Oceanospirillaceae bacterium
AGGACTGAAACCCACCGAGGCTCTGATCAAGCTAGCTCGAAAGCTGGCCAGAATCGCCTTTGCTCTGATGAAGAACGAATCAGCTTACGTACCCAAGACAGCCTGAGGAGGCTTGTCCCGAACCATAGAATCTCCCACGAGCAGTCGCGGTAGCGGCCGTCAATCGCAATAATCTGCAAACGGCGGGAACAGCTCGATCAGGCGCGCCCGCCCCAGCGCCCGCAGATGGGCGATATTGCGTTCGGGAATGGCGTCCGGGTCCGGATAGTGCATCAGCACCCGGCTCATCTGTCCCTCACGGATCAGGTGAAAAACCGGGAAAGGCGCACGGTTGGTCCAATGGCCGAGGTCGTCTGCCGCCACGCCGTCGAACAGGTAACCGGGATGGAAGCTGGCAAGCTGGAACAGGCCCTCGAGCCCGACTTCCTCGACCAGCTCCTCGCAGAGCGCCAGCATGTCCAGGTAGTCGTCGAAGTCCGACAGCATGTGCGGCACTACCAGCAGCGTGGTGGCGATTTCACTTTCCGGCGTCTGCTGGATAAGCGCCAGTTCCTCGAGAAACTCAGGTACCAGCGCCTCCGGCTCGCGGGCGTCGCTGATGGCGTACCGTACCCGCTCGTGGCGCACGTCCGGCGCGGCGAAGGGGCAGAGGTTCTCCCCCACCACCATCACCTCGACCCAGCGTCGCATCAAGGCCAGGATTTCGTTGTTATCGTAAGTTCGCGGTTTGCGATCGGTCATCGGCAGCTACCCAGGAGTTCATGCGTCGGGCTGTTGTTACGCGTTACGCGTAATCTGGTTTCTGTTACCTCTCCGCCGCAAGACTACCACAGGCCGCCCTTTATACCTTACGCTTGACGCCTCACCGCTAACCACGCTCAACTCACCATTTACCCATTTCCCTCTGGTAACATGGCGTCCTTTCGCAACCGGATATCTCCACGTGACTCCCGCTCAGGCTCTTATCCGCAACCATTTCTCGACCCGCTGGCGAGCGCTGGAGCGCCCGTCCCGGATGGCCGCGCCGGCCCCCTGGCGCAGCTGGCTGCTGGATAACGGCTCGCTGACACAGCGACTTGTCAGCGCAAGCCGGGGCCGGTTTCACGTCGAGGTACTGCGGCAGGGCTTCTACCGGCCGTCCCGCTCTGAAGCACTTGCACTGGGACTGCCGCCGCGCCGCCTGGCACTGATCCGCGAAGTTCAGCTGTGCGGCAACGGCCAGCCCTGGGTCTATGCGCGCTCGGTGTTTCCGGTCTCGACACTGTCCGGCGCCGAGCGACGGCTGGCCGATATTGGCAATCGCCCCCTCGGCTCGGTACTGTTCCGCGATCCGTCGATGCAGCGCGACCCGTTACAGATTGGCGAGTTGCAGCTAGCAGACGGCACCCGGCTCTGGGCCCGGCGATCGGTGTTCCACCTCAGCGGCAAACCCCTGCTGGTCTGCGAGGTTTTTCTGCCTGCCCTGGAGTCGGTAGAATACCCGCTTCGCCGCAACAGCTTCGGATAACCCCATGCAGATGCAGTCCACCTCCGGATTCCTTCGCGACCGCTTCGACGTCTACGTGCAGCTGTCCCGCGTCAACCGCCCGATCGGCATCTATCTGCTGCTTTGGCCAACACTGTGGGCGCTCTGGATCGCTGCCGACGGTGTGCCACCGCTTCATATCCTGCTGATCTTCTGCGCTGGGGTGGCGCTGACCCGGGCCGGCGGCTGCGTCATCAATGATTTCGCCGACCGCAAGGTCGACGGCCACGTCAAGCGCACCGCCGCCCGACCGCTGCCGTCTGGCCGGGCCAGCGCCCGCGAAGCCCTGTACCTGTTCGCCGTGCTGATGCTGCTGGCCTTCATCCTGGTGCTCTTCACCAACACCACCACCGTGTTGATGTCATTCGGCGGTTTGGCGCTCGCTTCGACCTACCCCTTCATGAAACGCTACACCCACCTGCCGCAGGTGGTGCTCGGCGCGGCCTTTTCCTGGGCCATTCCGATGGCCTTCACGGCGCTCAACGCCGAGCTGGTGCCGATCGCCTGGCTGCTGTTCACCGCCAATCTGCTCTGGACCGTCGCCTATGACACCTACTATGCGATGGTGGATCGCGACGACGACCTCGTCGTCGGCATCAAGTCGACAGCGATCCTGTTCGGCGAGGCAGACCGGCTGATCATCGGCACACTGCAGGCACTGGCGCTGCTGTGCCTGGTGTTCGTGGGGCGTCAGCTGGGTCTCTCGGCGTGGTACTACGGCGGTCTGCTGGTTGCAGCGGGATTCTTCGTATATCAGTCCTGGACCACCCGTTCTCGGGAGCGCGAGCGCTGCTTCCACGCCTTCCTCAACAATCACTACGCCGGCCTCGCGATCTTCATCGGGTTGGCCGCGCATTACGCCCTTGCAACAGGAGGCGCCTGATCAGGCCAGTTGTCGTCCAATTGCCCGCTGTTGGGGTAATTCGTCATATCTCTGTCATAATTTACGTTTGTAATAATGCGGACTTAATTACATGTACCCAAGCCGGACCGCCGGCGCCGGGTACGGTGAAGTGGCGCCGGACCATGGAAGTCACCGGCGCGACATCCCGACAAATTTGTACAGAGGCAACCCCATGTCTGCATCGAAGCGAGTACTGATCGTCGACGACGAAGCCCCCATCCGCGAAATGATCGCGGTGGCGCTGGAAATGGCCGGCTACGAGTGCCTGGAAGCCGATAATGCCCGTGACGCCCATGAAATTGTCGTCGACAGCACTCCGGACCTGGTACTACTGGACTGGATGATGCCGGGCATGAGCGGCATCGATTTCGCCCGGCGCCTGCGCAAGGACGAAATGACCGCCGAAATCCCGATCATCATGCTCACCGCCAAAGGTGAGGAAGACAGCAAGGTCAAGGGACTGGAGTCCGGCGTCGACGACTACATCACCAAGCCGTTTTCGCCGCGCGAGCTGGTGGCCCGGCTGAAAACCGTATTGCGCCGCACCACACCGAAGGGTGTCGAAGAGCCGGTCAGCGTCGACGGCCTGACGCTGGATCCGATCTCGCATCGTGTCACCTCGGACGACAAGCCGGTGGAACTGGGCCCGACCGAATTCCGCCTGCTGCAGTTCTTCATGACCCACCAGGACCGCGCCTATTCCCGCGGCCAGCTGCTGGACATGGTCTGGGGCGGGAACGTCTACGTCGAGGAGCGCACCGTAGACGTACATATCCGACGCCTGCGCAAGGCGCTGGGCGAGCGACACGACTACCTCGTCCAGACCGTACGCGGCACCGGTTACCGATTCTCCTCAAAGGTCGCCTGAGCGACGTCACAGGACGGGACACGGATGCATAACCCCCGCCAGACCCTGTTCTTCAACCTGATCGTCAGCGCGATTGCCGGCGCCCTGATCGGGCTGTTGTTCGGTTTCGCCGGCTGGGGGGCCGCCCTTGCCGTATTCGGCTGGGGACTTTTACAGATCCGCCACTTCACTCGACTCGACGAGTGGGTGCATCGGGGAGACGATAGCCAACCCCCCGAAACGACCGGCCCCTGGGGCGAGTTATTCGATCAACTGGCCCGGCTGCAGCGCCGCTCGAGTCAGCGCGAGCAGGATCTGCTGGCGGCGATCCAACGCTTCCAGCAGTCCTCCGCCGCCCTGCAGGATGGCCTGGTGATCATCGATCGTCACAACAACCTGGAGTGGTGGAACCGCGCCGCGGACCGCCTGCTCGGCCTGAAAGCGGCATCGGACCGTGGCAAACCGGTGATGAACCTGCTGCGCGATCCCCGTTTCATCCGTTACTTCCGCCGCGGCCAATACGACGAACCTCTGGAGCTTCAGAGCCCGATCGATTCCGATCTGCGGTTACAGTACCAGATTACCAAGTTCGGCGAGGGCGACCGCATGCTGGTGGTACGTGACATCACCCGCCTGGTGCGCCTCGAGCAGACACGACAGGACTTCGTCGCCAACGCCTCCCACGAACTGCGCACGCCGCTGACGGTGATCTGCGGCTATCTCGAAACCTTCCTCGACCAGGAGCTGCCGCGGCCGCTGGCGCGGGCGCTGAGCCAGATGCAGGCCCAGGCACGACGCATGGAAAGCCTTGTCAGCGACCTGCTGATGCTGTCGCGTCTCGACGCCAGCAACCATATCGCCGACGAGCACCCGGTGAACCTGCATCTGATGCTGACGCAGATCCACCGCGACGCCCAGGCGCTGGCACAGGACAAGGGACATGAGATCACCCTGGAGTTCGACAGCGAGCTGGAGATGCTCGGGCAGGAGCTGGAATTGCACAGCGCCTTTTCCAACCTGGTATTCAACGCCGTACGCTATACCCCCGAGGAAGGTCATATCCGGTTGCGCTGGTGGGTCGACCCGAGCGGCGGTCATTTCTCGGTCAGCGACGATGGCATCGGCATCGATCCGATCCATATCCCGCGCCTGACCGAGCGCTTCTACCGCGTCGACGAGAGCCGTTCATCCGCCAGCGGCGGCACCGGTCTGGGCCTTGCGATCGTCAAGCATGTGCTGGTCCGCCACGGCGGCAAGCTCAGTATCGACAGCACGCCGGGTAAGGGCAGTACCTTCAGCTGCCACTTTCCGCCGGAACTGCTGATCAGCGCCGGCAGCCAGGAGCAGGCCGCGCGCTGAGTTTCAGGAGGCGCGTAACGGGTGACGCGCATCGATGGTGGCAATCCCGAAACCCCAGGAGCCGTTTTCAGGAGAGCGCACCGCATACCCCTCGCGGTACGGCGCGCTCCAGTCTTGCGGACCTAAGACGTTGTCCGCACCACAGTACTGGCGCCGACCACCGGTGCATGCTCTTCGACCCAGTACAGGGTGGCGCCCACCACCGCCGCGGGCATCAGCACCAGGTTGAGCAAAGGCACCATCATGCCAACCTGTACCAGGCCGCCAAAACCGACTGCGGTCAAGCGCTCCTCCTTGAGCAGCTGTTTCATCTGGCCAAAGCTGACCTTGTTGTTGTCCATCGGATAATCGCAGTACTGAATCGACATCATCCAGGCGCCGAACAGAAACCAGAGCAGCGGTGAAATCAGGCCGATCACCGGCACGAACGTCAGCACCAGCAACAGCAGTACCCGCGGCAGGTAGTAGGCGAGCTTCGCCAGTTCGCGCTGCACGGTGCGAGGAATCATCGCCAGCAGTGCTCCCCAGCCTTCGTCGCCGATCGCCATGCCTCGCAGCTGGCGCTCGACCTTCTCGGACAGGAAGCCGTTGAAGGGCGCGGCGATGAAGTTCGCCACCAGAGTGAAGCTGTAGTAGACGATCACCAGCACCACCAGCGCCAGCAATGGCCAAAGCAGGTAACGCAGAAACTGCAGCCATTCCCAGTCCGGCAGCATCTGGTTGAGCAGGTAGTCGACCCAGATCTCGAACTGGGAGAACAGCAGCCATATGGCTCCGCCGAACAGCAGAATATTGACCAGCAGCGGAATGATGACGAAATGCCGGATCGACGGATCGGGCAGCATCTGCAGTCCCCGAACCAGGTAGCCGGCGCCTCGCAGCGGATTTCCTTTCATAACTTTGCCTGACCTTAACTGATATAGAAGAGGTAGAACCTGAGGGCTATGCCGAAAATCATCATCAGCAGCCCCAAGCGATTGAGTCGGTTTTCCAGAGGATTAAACAGGATGGTCGGTTGCCAGAACACCAGCAGCGACTTGAAGTCCCGGGTGCGAATCGCATACAGACCCAGGGACACCAGGAACAGGATCAGACCGCCCCAGAACAACAGCAGTTCCAATATCGCCAAATAGATCATACTCTTGCTATCCAATAGACCGTGGACCGCGAGGCCCCCTGCCTGCGCGCGTACGATCACAAAGCCTACCAAATTCAGGCGTCAGCGGCTGCATGCCGCGCGCGGGGAGAAGACGATGCAAGCAAGCCGTATACATGCCTTCGGCGGAACCGATGCCCTGACTTTCGAAGAGGTGCCGACACCGATCATTGGCGACCACGAAGTGCTGGTGCGCAACCGCGCGGCCGGGGTCAATCCGATCGACTGGAAGACCTGCAGTGGCGGCGGTGCCGCCGCGTTCATTGGCAAACTGCCGTTCATTCCTGGCTGGGAGTTCGCCGGAGTGATCGAGATGGTTGGCGCCAAGGTCGCGAGCTTTGCGCCCGGCGACGAGGTGTTCGGATTCATCCGCTTCCCCGAAGCCGCCGGCTGTTATGCCGAGTATGTCGCGGCGCCGGTTGCACAGATAGCCCGCAAACCGGAGACCCTGAGCTTTAGCGAAGCCGCTGGGCTGGGCCTGGCCGGGCTGACCGCTTGGCAGGCGCTGCACGACAAGGGGCAGCTCAAGGCCGGCGAGAAGGTTCTGATCCTGGCCGCCGCGGGCGGCGTCGGCCACCTTGCGGTACAGCTGGCCAAGGCCGCCGGCGCCGAAGTGATCGGCTCGGCATCGGCGGAAAATCACGACTACCTGCGCGGTCTGGGCTGCGACCGGCTGATCGATTACAAGACTCAGGACCTCGCCACCGAGGTGCAGGATGCGGATCTGGTCATCGATGGGATCGGCGGCGACGTCGGCATTGCCGCGCTGAGCTGCCTCAGGGAAGGCGGCCGCCTGGTCACCCTGCCCTCAGTGACCGCCGATGCCGTTATTCGTGCCGCCGAAGGGGAGAACAAGCAGGTACTGGGCATTCGCGTCGAACCGAATGGCACGCAACTGGCGGAACTGGCCCGGCTGTGCTCGGAAGGCAAGCTGCAGCTCACGCTGGCCGGCGAAGTGCCGCTGGAGAATGCGCGCGAGGCACACCAGCAGAGCGCCACCGGTCATGTGCGCGGCAAGCTGGTCCTGACGATCGGGGAAGGCTGAAAAACATTGCAGGAACCCGGCTCCGGGGCGAGCTCCTGCGTGCTTGTAATGTACGTGGGACCGGCGCCCTCGCCGGGAATCGGCGACCTGTTCGCACCGGGGCGGCGCTCCTACTTGCTTGGAAAGTACATGGGACCGGCGCCCTCGCCGGGAATCGGGTGCCCCGCTTCTCCGACAGCCCCGCCTCCCGTACCAGGGCCTCGGGAATATTGTCGACATAGATTCCGTCTACGCCTGCAGCCGTTACCCATCCGCAAGCAAACAGCGGTATCAGTGCTGAGAGCCGCACCTTCAACAGCATTCCCAGTCCCACGTATACCTTCTGTCTAGCAGATCTGAAGCTCTCAACAATCAAGCGCTGCCGCCGACGCTCTGTCTGCGCCGGAGCGCCGGCCGTTATGCCTTTCGTCAGGGCTACTCAAGCAAGGCTTCGATCAAGTCACAGGTCGCCTGAAGATTACCCTTCTCCACCACGTTGGCAAGCCCTGCCCGAGGCTCGTCAGCGGTACCGGGCCCGTGTCCATCACCGCTCGGATCCGCCGAATGCTTTCCCTGCTCGAAGTCTTCAAGATACAGAACTGACTCCATGGTCAGCGTGCCCCAGTTGCACTCGATTTTTAGCGAACTCACGGGCGGCCCAGCCAGTGCGGAACTGGCGAATAGCATGGCTGCAGAAAAAATAAACGGTTGGAATTTCATACCCCGTCTCCTAATTGGTCTTGTGGTATCGGCGACCAGAGCCGGTTCAATACTGCTGTTGCAAAGCACGGCACTGCTAACTGATCACGTAATGAACAGGTATAGGCGATAAAGCCGGCCTTTTCGACTCAAGCCATTGGGGTATGCAGGGTTTTAAAGCAGAGACCTGTCCGGGTTCGGAGGGAATAGGCTGGAGGCAGGCCAGCGAGCAGGTAGGGTGGAATGAGCCTGCAAATGTCACCAATGCGACCGGCCCGGGCGGAACTGATCGAAGTGCACCGGAACACGCCAGAAATCAGTGGTGGAATTCGCCTTCTGGCTCACTCCACCCCACAGGCGGTCAGTCGGCGGCAACACCGCCACTGCACCAGTGCTGCTGCTGGCGCAGCAGCAAACGGCAGCCCTCGTGACGGATCCCCATGTCCCAGCAGCTGTGCCGGGCCCAGGTCTTGTCGTCCTCGCTGGGCTTTTCGCGATAGGCCGGAACGCCATCGCAGAAACCCTCGGTTGGTGAGGCCGCTTCGAGACAGGCCTTGAGGAAATAGTCGTGTTTGAGCGTACAGTCGTAGCCGCCACAGTCGTCGAAATCGGCAAGGGTACGGTCGAGACACGCCTGTAGATCCGCCTGCCGGCCGAAGAGCCGTCCCCGTTCGGTAAACTCGCGCTTCATCCCCTGCTGCTGGGCGTTGAAACCCGCCAGCCAGGCCGGACCAAATACCCATGCCCAAACCAGCGCCGCCAGGGCCAGCAGGCCCAGCGCCATCAGAATCTTCCAGCGTAATCGCATCTCCACCTCAGCTACGACGGCTGTAAAGGCCAACCAGGCAGCACAGCAGGCCTGCCACCGACAGCAGCATGCCGCCGTTCACCAGCCAGGGGTGACGCGAGCTGAACGGTATAAAGGGGTGACTGTCCGTACTATCACAGGCGCCGGCAGCGTAATTCCAGGAACCGCCGCCATCGAGACAGGCATCGACCGCCGACTGTTCGAGCAGATAACCCACCATCATCGCCAGCCCCGGCAGGACCAGCAAAAGAAGTCCGATTCTCAGCATCAGTCGTCGTCACTGATACCGATATTACTGAAGCCTTCGTTCTGCCCCAGGGTACGCAGCTCTTTCAGGCGGCTCGCATTGAGCTTGGCCCCGGCCTCGAGCAGCGCCAGCACGTCATCCTGGAACGCCTCTTCCTGCTGCATCATCTCGTGGGTATTGATGAAGCGAACCAGCTCCTCGTCGGACATCTGGTCGTTGCCCTCGGTCACTTCGATGAAGTTGGCCACGCATTCGCGGGACAGATTCGCGACCGCAATGGCTTCCTCAGCATCACCTTCGAGCACGCAGGTAACGGTGGAAAACAGCGCCAGCACCGCATCCAGCGCCGGCGAGGCGCCGTACATGTCGAAGTCGTCCAGGTCGGGCAGGTTGGCTTCGACCTTGTCGAGCTGGACTTCGAAGTTCATCTTCGCACCAGTATTGCCCAGGTGATCCCAGACACCGTTGAGAATCTGGCGCAGCTGGGCCGCGTCGCCGAACTCGACCAGGCGCGAGAACAGCGCGAAGTTCGGGAACAGACGCTCGGTCAGGGCGGCGCAGAAGGCCGCCAGCCGGGGCGGGTCCAGCTGCTGCAGGCGCACTTCGATATCCAGTTGATCCGTCATTCATCTCTCCGCAGGGTCGGCGATTTATCTGCCCCGGCCGGGCTGTTCCGGCGGGTGGGCCTATTGTAAGGGAACCTGCGGACAAGTCCCAGCGCCCGGCGCCTGGCCTGACGATGCCGACACTGGGTTTTGCCCCGATTTTTGGCGAGAAGACTGACGCTAACGGGCGATGGGGTTATATTTAATGCCTATTCTCCGAAACGGATAGCGGTAACAATAACAATGGTTGCTCTCACTCCCCTCAACCGGCTGGTCCGGCTACTGGACGCATTCAGCGAATGGTGCGGAAGGCTCATCTCGTGGCTGACCCTGTTCATGGTGCTGGTCACTTTTGTGATCGTGGTTATGCGCTACCTGTTCAACGTCGGCAATATTGCGTTGCAGGAATCAGTCATCTACATGCACAGCTTCGTGTTCCTGCTGGGCGCGGCCTATACGCTCAAGCATGATGGCCACGTCCGGGTCGATATCTTCTACCGCCCGCTATCAGAGCGCGGCAAAGCATGGATCAACCTGTTCGGCACACTGCTGTTGCTGCTGCCGGTCTCGATATTCATTCTGGTGATCTCCTGGGAGTACGTCAGTACCTCCTGGGCGCTGATGGAAGGTTCACAGGAAGCCGGGGGGCTGCCATTTCGTTACATCCTCAAGTCTTCGATGATCGCAATGCCGATCATGATGATACTGCAGGGTATCGCCGAGCTCGGTCGCTGCCTTTTGGTGCTGGCGGGACAAGCGCACTTGCCCCCTGAAGAAGAGGAGCATGCACTATGAGCGAGCTGCTGCCACTGCTGCTGTTCGTCGGCGCCGTCGTGGTCCTGCTGATGGGATACTCGGTCGCCTTCTCGCTGGCGGGCACAGGCCTGCTTTTCGCCGCAATTGGCTCCTTCACCGGGCACTTCGATCCCTCCTTCCTCGAAGCGGTGCCGAACCGGCTCTTCGGCACCATGAACAACGAGACGCTGATCGCGGTACCGCTGTTCGTGTTCATGGGCGTCATGCTGGAGCGGTCGCGCATCGCCGAGGAACTGCTAGACGCGATGGCGCTGCTGTTCGGTCCGATGCGTGGCGGGCTTGGTATATCGGTCACGCTGGTCGGCATGCTGCTGGCAGCCAGTACCGGCATCGTCGGCGCCACGGTCGTGACCATGGGCCTGCTGTCGCTGCCAACCATGCTGCGCCGTGGCTACGACCCGAAGGTTGCCGCCGGCACCATCTGTGCCTCCGGTACCCTGGGGCAGATCATCCCGCCGTCGATCGTGCTGGTTCTGCTCGGCGATGTGATCTCGTCAGCCTATCAGCAGGCACAGATCGACCAGGGCATCTTCTCGCCGGAGACGGTCACCGTCGGCGACCTCTTCCTCGGCGCGCTGCTGCCCGGATTGATGCTGGTGCTTGCCTACATGATCTATCTGGTGTTCAAGGCGATCACCCAGCCGGACACCGTGCCGGCAATTCCCCAAGCCGAGCGCGAAGCGGTCGAGAACCTCGGCGGCCGGCTGCTGAAGGCGCTGGTGCCGCCAATCCTGCTGATCGGACTGGTATTGGGCTCCATCCTCGGTGGTCTTGCAACACCGACAGAAGCGGCCTCGGTGGGTGCTGTCGGCGCCATATTGCTGTCGATCTTCCGACGCAGTTTCAACCTGACCGTGCTAAAGCAGGTGATGAAATCCACTACCGAAGTCAGCTCGATGGTGTTCATCATCCTGGTCGGAGCGTCCATCTTCTCGCTGGTTTTCCGCGGTTACGGTGGCGACGACCTGGTACGCGATTTTCTCACCGACCTGCCGGGCGGCATGGTCGGCGCCATGGTCGTGGTGATGCTGGTCATCTTCCTGCTCGGCTTCTTCCTCGACTTCATCGAGATTACCTTTGTGGTGGTGCCGATCGTCGCGCCTATCCTGCTGGCCATGGGCCTGGACCCGGTCTGGCTGGGTATCATGTTCGCACTGAACCTGCAGACCTCTTTCCTGACGCCGCCTTTCGGCTTTGCCCTTTTCTACCTGCGTGGCGTGGCGCCAGAAAACGTCTCGACAATGCAGATTTACCGCGGCGTCATTCCGTTCATCCTGATCCAGCTGGCGATGCTGGCACTGCTGGCGGCATGGCCATCGCTGGCCACCTGGCTACCCGAAGTGGTGTACGGGTAACGGGTGTTGGGATGCACGGTGTTGCCGATCCACTTTCATTTGTTCCTGCAATGCAGGTATGTCCGCCATCCCTGACGGACCCTACACTCTCCTGACGACAACGAAAAAGGCCGGCAAATCTGCCGGCCTTTTTTATTCTGTAAGCGAGCTTACAGCGAACGGGCGTTGAGGTAGGCCTGCTCTGAAACGGCGTGCCACTTCTTGGCCTGGTCGCGGAACTTGACGAAGGAATCGAACACCTTCTTGGTGATCTCGTCCTGGGCGGCCTCTTCGGCGATGACTTCGTCTGACAGCTCGCGAAGTTTTATCAGCACGTCGTCTGGGAAGCGGCGCAGTTCGACATTCTGTTCGTTGACCAGCTGTTCCAGCGCGTGATTGTTCTTGGCGGTGAAGTCCGCCAGCATGTCCTGGTTGGCGACGCGCATGGCATTGCGCACGACAAGCTGCAGGTCCGCCGGCAGACCCTCGAAGGCCTCCTTGTTGATGAAACATTCGAGCGTTGTGCCCGGCTCGTGCCAGCCCGGGTAGTAGTAGTACTTGGCTGCCTTGTGCAGACCGAATGCCAGGTCGTTGTACGGGCCGACCCACTCGGTGGCATCGATGGCGCCGGACTGCAACGACGTGAAGATTTCGCCACCCGGCAACAGTACCGGGGTACCACCGGCACGCTTGAGTACTTCGCCACCGAGACCCGGAATGCGCATTTTCAGCCCTTCGAGGTCGGCAACGCCGTTAATTTCCTTGTTGAACCAGCCCCCCATCTGCACGCCGGTATTGCCAGCTGCGTTCGGTATCAGGCCAAACGGGGCATAGACTTCTTCCCACAGCTCCATGCCGCCACCGTGGTAAAGCCAGCTGTTCATTTCTTGTGCCGTGAGGCCGAACGGAACAGCTGCGAAGAACTGTGCCGCACTGCTCTTGCCTTTCCAGTAGTAGCTGGCGCCATGGCCCAGTTCCGCAGTACCGCGGGAAACGGCATCGAAACATTCCAGCGCGCCGACCAGTTCGCCCGCGCCGTAAACCTTCACCTCGATACGGCCGTTACTGAGCTTGCCGATCAGCTCGGCAAGGTAATTGGCACCGGTCCCCAGGCCTGGAAAATTCTTCGGCCAGGTGGTCACCATTTTCCATTTGAATTCCGGTGCCGCCGTGGCAGTCGCCGAAACCATGGCGCCCGCCGCCAGAGTTGCCGCACCCGCTCCCTGTAAAAATTGACGACGTTTCACTGTCCGTCCCCCGCTGTTGTGAGCATCTGTCACGGCGCCCCACCGGGGTCTGACCGCAATTATCGACAGAGCTTGGCTATTTTTATTTACGAATCAAAAAAGTAGCACGCACCCAGCGTAGCTGCAACGTGACGCCAAAGGCGCAGAGTGGCGTTTTCGAGAGGCTCTTCCCGTACTGACAATGGCGAAGCAGGAATCGCGCCGGCGGCGCCTGCCACGGCATTGTTAAAAGCCTTGCAGCGACACTACACTGTGCGTTCAGCGTTCGATCGGCGTGTGGCCGGACGGCTGACAATGACATTGCTTAGGGAAAAAGCTGTATAATCGAGAACCGGCCAAGTAGTTGTTAAAAAAGGGAATTGCATTGAACTCCTTCAATCTGCTCAAATCTATTGCAGATGCACGCCCTAAGCTGCGCAAGTCTGAGCAGAAGGTGGCGGACTTCGTTCTGGCCAACCCCAATGAAGTGATTCATATGCGCATCGTCGACCTGGCATCCGAAGCCAGCGTCAGCGAGCCCACCGTGGTACGCTTCTGCCGCGCCCTCAACTACGATGGCTTCCAGGATTTCAAGCTGACGCTGGCGCAGGGACTGGCCAGCAGCCCGAGTTTCGAGCAGTTCTCGCTGGATTCAACCGATACGGTCGGAGAGTTCAAGCAGAAGATCTTCGACTCGATGATCGGCAACCTGATCAGCATCCGCGAAGAGCTCGATCCAGAGACCCTGGAAGCGGCTATCGACGCCCTGGCCAAGGCGCCGCGGGTCGAAATCTATGGTTTCGGCGCCTCCGCGCCTGTATGCATGGATGCCCAGCACAAGTTCCATCGTCTGAAGATCCTCGCGGCGGCCTATTCCGACCCCCATATGCAGACCATCTCGGCGGTCACGCTGACCGAAGGCGATGTTGTGATCGCCGTCTCCCAGACCGGTCGCACCAAGGACCTGCTGCACAGCGTGCGCCTGGTACGCGAGACCGGCGCCACCGTGATCACCCTCTGCCCAAGCAACACCCCGCTGGCGGAACTGGCGACCATCGCTATCCACACCGACCTCGAGGAAGACAAGGACCTGAGCGCGCTGATGTCCTCCCGGGTAGTACACCTGGTGGTTATCGACGTTCTCGCCGTGGGCGTGGCGATGAAACTCGGTCCCGCCCTGCTCGACCACCTCAAGACCATCAAGCGCAGCCTGCGCAACCTGCGGCTGAACGACAAGCGCCCGGCACTGCGGCGCCCCGGCAGTTGAAACCGGCCGAAAACCTGTCTCCAAACTGCAATATCGCCGGCATAAAGCTGCAATATCGGCGATCTATGCTGACTCCACTGTTTGAAAAATCATCAGATTTGCGATAAAACGGAATTCCGCGATTCTTTTATTGCAATGCAACATGGCACCGGAAACGGCGCCTGAGTACAGTGGAGCCTCCGCCCAGGCAACGGGCCATAGCCCCGTAGCAGAATCGTATGGAGACTCCCGAGGTCGAGGAGCTGGTCTTATGCTGATACGGAAAAATCAGGATCTAAACGCCATTCAGACCGAAGTCTTCAATGTACTGGTTGGGTTCGAAGACGAGACGAAGCAGGAACAGAAAAAACGCGCCTCCCGCCGGGCACTGGAAGCCCGACGCGCCATCGAGCGCCATCGCGAAGAGCGCGAGCTGTCCCGCGATATCGACGAAGAAGCCTGGTTCGACGACTGAACCGCTGCACCACTCAAACCCCGGCAATCGCACGGACCTCCTTGCGATGTGATTGTCGTCACTGAAAGTCATTGGTGCTTTTACCCGCGCCAATGACTTTCAGGGTCCTGCATCGGCCTGACGCGTGCACGCCGGAATAAACTCGGCGCGGGCCCGCTACGCAGCCCCGCCCCGGTATCAGGCCCCCGGCTGATGCGGCGTCGAGGCCACAACAGGATAGAGCACGCTCAGCGGCACGGAACGGCCACCCTCCACGACCATCGCCGCATGCTCCCGTCGCAGCAGTCTCGGCTCGGAGACTCCGCAGGCGTGCGCGATCAACTCCACCTCGTTCACCAGGTTGGCATGATAGTGATTCACCCTTTCCGCCTTGTCTTCCGGTACCAGTCCACGCTGAAGATCTGGATCGTGGCTCGTTACGCCTGCGGGGCAGGTATTGCGATTGCATTGCATCGCCTGGATGCACCCCAACGAGAACATGAAGCC
>JABXIM010000210.1 GCA_013373085.1 Oceanospirillaceae bacterium
CCCGCTCTGAGGGCCGGATTTTGGCTTGCAATCCCGGCAGGGCGGCGCTATCTCCCCCCAACGTGCCGCCTTAGCTCAGTAGGTTAGAGCGCTTGATTGTGGATCAAGAGGTCTCCCGTTCGAACCGGGAAGGCGGTACCATTAAAACAGGCACTTAGCCGAAAAATCCAAACATAATGAAACCTTGAAACCCGCAGGGGTAACGCTCGGGTAACGATTAAAGGGGTCTATTCGGCCCATTCGCTCTGTGCGACATGCAGCCACACCGAGACGCCAAATGTCCGAATCGGTGTGTCTCTCACCTCCTCAAGCCCTCGATGCTCGACACATAGATGTAGCACCGCGATAAAGAATCGTGGGGCAACAAATCGGGTACGACATGAGCGACAAACAGAGCGCGAAACTTCCGGCATATGTCAACGTGGGGCTCATGCTCAGCGCCACAGTTAGTTGGCTCCTGACCTGCCTGTTGCTCCTGACTGACGACACCGCAAGCGCTACGGTGGCTCTGGCCATGACCTTTGGCCTACTACTGTTCAGGGTACTCCCGCACCTGGAGACCTTTGAGATCGGCATTCTGAAGGCCAAGCTAAGAGAACGTGTCGAGACCGCAGATAGACTTATTGAAGAGATGCGCGCCATGCTCGGCCCGATGGCACGTCTCTCGTTGGATCAGGCATTCAGCTCGGGTCGCTGGGGAGGCCTTCGCCCAGAGGATCAACTGGGCGCCCTGAAAGAGGTCATCGCGCAAATGAAGCGGCTCGATTCAGATCCTGTTGAGCTTAGGGCCGCGATCCTTTCTGCGCAGGGGTGGATCACCCGTGATATGGGGCAACTCTTTATCAGCGTCCTGGCCAGAGCAGCCGCCCCGTACGTTGATATGGGCTACAAAGAGCAATTTAGCCTTGACGGTACCGGCCCAGAGATTGCCTCTCTTAAGCATTCGCCAGAAAACTTCCCGCTCGTTACCCAAAGGATTTTAGATCGCTATCCCTTCTCGACGGCTGACAAAGAGCGCCTCGCGCGTTTGCGAGCAAACTTTGTGGCAGCCTTCAACAAGCTTGCTCAAGATGACCCAGGCGTTTGATTGCGCCTTTGAACTCAATGACGCTAACGCCTACTTCGCGAAGATCTTCCCGGAGGGGCCAGAGGGACCTTGAACGCCTATTTCGCCAGCCGTACCGCGAGCAGATCCATCAGCCGCTCAAAGCGCGGAGCGTCATCGTCCAGAACTAGCCGGTCCATCGCGAGCAGCCACCGCGCCCGCTCGTCAATGGGGACGCATCGCAGCAGGTGCGCGAGCGTGTCGTCATCTGGGAAGACAAGGCCGCTCCCCGGATCGGCTGGTTCCTGCGCCAGATCCACGAGATAGCCCGCGACGTCCTCGCGTCCGAGCTCGACAAGAGGAAACGCCAGACTGAGGAGGCGTTGCCCGGCCGGGTCCATGTCCTCAATGAAGAACTGAAATTCGGCGGCGAGGCGGTAGTTTTCGGACACTGGTATCCCTTTCGATAACGCGCCCCGACGATACAGGATAAAATCCTTCTATCATAATCGCTTATAGCGACATTGGAGAGGGTGCCCGGCGCGCCTATCCAGGCCGCCGGGCGTGGGGCTTCCTGCCCTTGCGACTGGCTCCAGCGCGAGCTGTGCCAGACTGCGCCGCGTCACCCCTTTCAAGTGTGACCGCGCCATGTCGGGGTTTTCCCACTCGCCGACTAACGGGGATGCTTCGACACCCTCGGTCGGGCGCATCCTGCCCTATCTCGTCATTCTTGCCAGTCGACCAGCTTCAGCGCCTGCGCCGGGTCTACGCCCGCCTCTTTCGCCGCGGCCAGCGCCCCCACGATGGTGGAGAGCGCCCGAGCCCGCCCGCCTGCGTCGAAGGCCTGCAAGGGGCGCATCGTGTCGAGCGCGACCTCGGCCCCGAGCTTTGTGCTCGCCTCTTCGGCGATCAGCGCCGCGAGAGGCTGGAGCGCCCATTGAGCGAGGTGGCGTTGTGCCTCCCGGACCATGGGCCTCGTCACGGATGGGGACAGCATCCCTGGCAGGACACCGAAGGCCGCGAGAATGCCATTGCGCGCCGCGTCGAGCGATTCCTTGGTCATGGCCCCGCTGAGATCCGGTGTAAGGTTGCGCGGTGCCCAGTCCTGCACCGGGGCGGGTCCGCCCGCCGCCGTCACGTTGACGCTTTCCCGCAACAACACCCGGCCCCGACTTCCCCGGAACCGCCGTGCCAGAGTCTCGAGATCCGTCTCGGGCGACTCGGGGAACGGGACCACTTGCGAGCCTAGAGGCGCATTGTCGTAGACCTCGCCAAGAGCCAGCTCCAGCGCGTTCAGCATCCCCGCTGTGAGACGCGCCCGCGAGAGAGGCGCAGAGCCCGCCCACGGGGTCGAGACGTCCACTGAGGCCCGGAAGTGCAGCACCTCAGCCGCAAGCGCTGTCCGGGTCGCTCCGCCGCCTGCGTCGGGGATGCTCAGGCGATAAGCCCGAGGCTCGCCGTTGCGGGTCGAGACTTCCCAGTCGGAAGCCGGGATCAGGCCCATGTCGTCGATGAGCCACACAGCCTCCCCACGGAGCGCCAGAGAGCGCGCTGTGCGGGCAAGTCGCGAGGGCGTCAACAGATCGGTGCCGGTGACGTCCGCGAGGCTCAGACCGCCCTCCCAGAGGCTCACGCAGGTCTGTGCGGTCGCGGTCAGTTCGGCGAGCCCAGAAGCACCCGAGATGTAGGCCTCGCGCGCCGCCATGATCGCCGCCGTGTAGCCGGTGCCGCTGGACCGGGTTTCGGTGTCCGGCACCTTCCGCCGGAATAGATCCATGATCCCCATCTCACGCCCTCCGATACGCGCGCAACAAGTCCGCTGCGCCGCTGTTCTGCAATGCACGGGCAAGCCACGTTGGCGCCCGCTCGGTCTCTTCCCAGAGGTCGCCGAGCTTCATCGCGTAGGAGCTCGCGCCGGGACGGTCCGCGGTCTCGGCCATGTACTCGGCCAGCCGCTTGTAGGCCTCTTCGACCACGTCAGGCACCGAACCGCCGCCCACGCTCGCGGAGATGCGATAGGTCGAGTTCTCCAGCTCCAAGCCGCCGAGTGGGGTCGGGTTTAGTGTCACCTCGGCCCATGAGTAGACCTCCCAGACTTCCACGGTCGAGACGGTCGCGGGCGTTAAGGGGGCGACCCACTCGCCCGGACCTTCCGCAATCCAGACGACGTCACGAGCCGCGAAGCGATGCGCGATGTAGGCTTCTATCCTCGGCCAGATCACATACTTGTCGAGCGCCGCCGCCTCAGTCGAGAGACCGTAAACGGTCGGATAGTTCGCAGCTGCCTCGGTCTGTTTGAGAGTTGTCGCCATGGTCAGGCCCTCCAACGTTGCGCAGGATGCACCCGCCGGGGAAACGCCACGCCACCGCCGGTCACGTCCCAGTTCCGCTCTTCGACTTGAGCGTCGGGATAGGCCGCCGCGGTGACCACCGAGATCTCGAAGAGCAGCGCTTCGAAGATCGTGCGGACCAATGCCATGCCCTCGCGAGGATCTTCCTCGGTCACCTTTTCAGCATTGGGCGCCACCCGCTTCGGCGGAATGCGAAACCCGGGCGAGATCCCGCGGATCAGTCCAGCGCTATAGCCTGCGAAGAAATCGCGAACCCAAGAGGCCTCTTGCAGCTCGGGCGTGATCTCGGCCCGGAAGGTGAGCGCGTCGTCGCCGTCCTTGAGTTCGAGCGTGCCCGAGGCCCGGGACGCGAGCGGCTTGTCGAAACGATGCCCGGACAGCAGCCGGATATCGACGTCCTTGTCTTCGACGTTGTGGGCGAAAGCCCGAGGCGCGAAGACCTCTTTGCGCGGCCGGCCGGTGCGGCCCCCATCGCTGAAGGTCGCACGCGAGTTGTACGGAAAACTGCCCTGGAGGGAGCGCGAACCGCCGCGAGATGCGCGCTCCTCCAGGGTAATGGTCCCGTCTGAAAACCCGGTCAGCATCAGGTATAGATCTCCGACAGGATCTCAAGCTGTGCCGGGCGGGCCACGGTGACGTCGAGCGTTGCCAGCGCCGTGAGGCGAAGACCGCCCGAGGTCGCATCGCTGTACGGGTCTCGGATCAGATCCACCGCGCCCCACTTGCCCACAAAGATCGGGGCCACGCCGCCCGCCGAGGTCGTCAGCAGCGCCGAGACGGACTCGGGCGAGCCCGCGGGATCCGCGAGCCCGTTCGTGGTCATGGCGATGTTCGGCAGGTTCTTCGTCAACCTATCGAACTCGGTCACCGCCGCGCCAGACTCGAACACCGCGTCGTCCATCGCGTCCCACGTTTCGGGGCGGATCATGAGGCGCACCGCCGAAGGCGAGCCCGCAGCGTTCGCGGTCATGAAGCGGACCACCGCCGCCCGGAACGCCCCCCAGGTCGGAGCGGCTCCGATCGTGGTGTCGGTGATGCCGTAGGTCGCGGCCCCGGCGATGACGCCCAGAGGCTCGCCATCCGCCCCGGTGCCGAGGAACACGACGCGGTCCATCTCCACGGCCATCGCCGAGTTGATGTCGCGGCGCACCGCCTGTTCCAGAGCCGCGCCGGATTGCTTCATGCTCTTCCGGCTGAGCTTCATTTGAACGCCAAGGGTCTGGTCAGGGGCCAGCGCCTTGTCGGAGGTCTGGAAGGCCTGAGCGGCACCGACTGCCCCCGTCTCCGAGGTCTGCCAGCCCACCGAGGCCCCTTGGGTCACCACCGGCCATTCGATTTCGCCGTGGTCGATGGAGATCATTTGAGCGCCCATCTGCGCTGCCACCGAGTTCGGGAAAAGCCGGTCGATGATGGGGCGGGTCTGGATCGGGTCGGGCGTCCCGCTGGCGATGGTTTCACCGGCTCGGACTTCGAGCGCTTCCCAAGGCACGGGCACGCCACGGTAACCGCCCCGCTCGCGCAGCTCGGAGACAATCTCCGCCGTCTGCCCGGAGAGCTGGCGCCCTTCGTCCAGTGCGAGCGCGACTTGTCGCATCTCAAAGCGATCCATCATCTCGGACCACTCGCGATCCGATCGGGTCTCCAGCTCGGCCCCGGCCTCCCGACGTTCGGTATCCTCGGCCACCAGGGCGGCGCGGAACCGGGTTTCATTGGTTCGGTATTCGGAGTCGAGGGTGTCCATCTGGCGCACCTCGTCCTCGCTCGGAGTTTCTTTGCCCGCCAGCCCCGCGAGGGTTTGACGGATTTCCGACTGACGCCGGGAGATTTTCACAGAGTCCAACATGCTCATACCTCGTGCTTTGTTGGGTTGGGGTTGCGCTGCATATCGCGCAGCAGGTCGCGCCATTTCTGGCGTTCGGGGGAGAGCTCGGGGTGCCCAGCCTCCAGTCGTGTTTTCTGACCGTGGCAGGTCCCGCAGAGCGTCTGCAGGTTGCCCATCTCGAAGGCGAGTTCTGGGAAGTCGCGCACGGGCTTGACGTGATCTGCCTGCAGCCTCAGGCGAGATCCGCATTTCACGCAGACGAAGCCGTCTCGCCGCTTGGCCATGAGCCGAAGGGCGGGCCAGCGCTTGTCGCGATAGACCCAGGTTCCGTAGCGTTTCACGCCCATATCAGCCGCCCTCCCTTAGGAGTGCCTCGCCCGACGATCCGCGCGCCCTCAGCCACCGCAAGCACCGCGGCGGCTGCCGCGTCGATCCGGCCCAGACTGCGAGCCTTGGCGAGCTTCATGTTGTTCGCGGGATCGCGAAGGACGACCGCGTCGGAGATCGCCGACCGCATGAGGAGCGAAGGGGCAGTTTGGAGCTTTTGGTCATAGGCCACGCGACGGAAGCGGTCTAAGTCCTCGGAACCGTCGCGAAAGCCCATGCCTCGCCAGATCACCGGACACCGGGCACCAGCGCGGTCGAGCCCTTCACCGACCTCAGCCTGTTTGAATCGGTCCGCTACCAGAGCTGTAACGGTCTCGCCTTCGACATGCCGCATCACTTCGCCAATCCATGCGGCAACCGGGACGGTCGCAGCACCGAGCGTGACCAGCTCACCGCGTTCGCTCATCTCGACATAGCGAGACCCGACGCCATCAGTTTGTCCCCGATCCAAAAGGCCCGGTTGAGACGGAAACCAGCCGCGGCATTCGAGGCGACCGGATGCGGGCCAATAGAAGGCCGCTGCCGTCATCGAAGCCGATCCCCCGAGGTCGATTCCGATGACGGCACCACCTTCTCGCGGAGGCAGGTCTGCCGTTTCACAGTTGAGCCACGCTGGCCTTCATCGGCACCAACCTCGTCGAGATCATCTCGCCGCACGGCAAGGGGCTTGGGGCGCTGTTCCTGTCG
>JABXIM010000001.1 GCA_013373085.1 Oceanospirillaceae bacterium
CGCGGTGCTGCCGAGCCAGGAAGAGTTCCCGTACACCATCCGCGTGGTCTCCGAGATCACCGAGTCCAACGGTTCCAGCTCCATGGCCTCCGTCTGCGGCGCGTCGCTGTCGATGATGGACGCGGGTGTGCCGCTGAAGGCGCCGGTGGCCGGTATCGCCATGGGTCTGGTCAAGGAAGCCGATCGCTTTGCGGTCCTGACCGACATCCTGGGTGACGAAGACCACCTCGGCGACATGGACTTCAAGGTTGCCGGTACCGAATCCGGTGTCACTGCGCTGCAGATGGATATCAAGATCACCGGTATCACCGAAGAGATCATGGAGATCGCGCTGGAACAGGCCTACCACGCCCGTAAGCACATCCTCGGCGAAATGGCCAAGGTAATCGGTTACGCCCGTCCGGAACTGCCGGACAACGCGCCGGCGATGACCCTGCTGAAGATCAACCCGGAGAAGATCCGCGATCTGATCGGCAAGGGCGGCGCCACCATCCGCGCGCTGACCGAAGAAACCGGTGCGATGATCGACATCGAAGACGACGGTACCGTCCGCATCTACGCCGACAGCAAGCTCAAGGCAAAACAAGCCATCGAGCGCGTCCAGGCGATCACTGCCGAGGCGGAAGTCGGCAAGGTCTACGAAGGCAAGGTGGTCCGTATCGAGGACTTCGGTGCTTTCGTTAATATCCTGCCGGGTAAGGACGGTCTGGTGCACATCTCGCAGATCGCCGACAAGCGCGTCGAGAAGGTCACCGATTACGTCAAGATGGACGACGTCATCAAGGTCAAGGTGCTGGACGTCGACATGCGCGGTCGCATCAAGCTGTCGATGCGTGATCTGGTCGAGGACGAGTCCGCTTCCTGAGCGGCTCCCTGAGACACGAAAAACCCGGCGTTTGCCGGGTTTTTCGTGTCTGAAGGGTGGCTATCTGTGGGAGCCCGCTCCGCGGGCGAATCTCAGCGAAACGACGCCGAACTGCCCCTCTTTCGTAGGAGCAACGCCCCGTTGCGAACCCGGATTTATTCGCTACGAGGCGCAGCTCCCACAGCCTCTTCCTTCATCAGACAATAGACGCGGAAACCGTAGATGGTCACCAGCGTACCGAGCAGGTCTAACAGAATGCCCAGCACGGGATTGAGCGGCGCCAGGCTGACCACATTCCGGTCGATCAGTGTGAACAGCATCTCCATCAGGAACAGGCCGCCGAAGATGATCAGCATGCCGTTCAGCAGCAGCCAGAAATACTCGCGGGTATCTCCCCAGCTCTGGCGCAGTGACTCGCCAGCCTTGCGGTTCTCCAGCACGCAGACATAGTCGGCGAAGGCCAGACGCACGCCGGCAACGATGCCCGGCACGATAAACAGCAAAAGCCCCAGGGTGACGGCAACGGCCATCATCAGGTATGTCAGCAGCAGCCGGCGCCAGTATTTGAGGCTGGAGCGAATCGCTGTCAGGGCACCGAGGGGGCGGTTGTCGACGACCGACTGCAGGAACAGGATGGTGGCCCCCCAGTAGATCGGCAGCAGTGTCAGGTTCAGCAGCATCAGCAGTGCGCCAGCGTTGCGCACTGCCTGAGTCTCGGGATCCAGTGTCGACTGGATCAACCATCCGACCAGATTCAGCAGGATGATGAAGGGCAGCTGGATACGGGCGATAACGCCGAAATTGCGGCGGAAGAAAAACAGGCTTTGGCGGATATATTCGAGCGTCATGGGAACAGTCGGGACTCCGGGCAAATGGCGTCGGCCAGCAGCACCAGTTTGAAGCTGCCATTCTCGGCGAGGGTTTCAATTCGGCGAAAGCGGCCGGCGGCGCGGCGCTCCAGCATGATATGGCGGTTGACGACGAAGCCGGCGATACCGCCAGTTTCGAGCAGCCGGGCGGTGGCGTCGAGAAAGCGCTCTGTGAGGTCGTCCTCGACGCTGAAACCAGCATGAAACGGTGGGTTGCACAGAATCAGCGCGAACCGCTGTTTGATGCCTTCGCCGCAGCTGGCCGGCACGACCTCGGCATCGATGGCGTACTCGGCGATGTTGCGCCTGCAGGCGGCGACCGCCGCAGCGTTGTTGTCGGTGGCGACGATGGGCGCGCCGAACCGGGCCGCCTTGAGTGTAAGGTAACCATAGCCGCAGCCGAGGTCGAGGATACGGTCGGGCGGTGCCGCCAGTGCCGCGACGAAGTCGTCCAGGTGGTCGATCAGGAAGGCACTGCCCTTATCGACCTTGTCCCAGCCGAAGACGCCGGGCTTGCTCCAAAAGGTATGTTCCTGATCGCGGCAGGCCGGGCGCAACTGTTCGTATTCTCGATCATCCAGCCGTGTGCCTGTCTGTTCGGTGCGGATGAAGCGCCCGCGCCAGCAATTGCCGCTAACCTTTTCGAGCTCACCGTCGCCAAACAATTTCTTTGCCCGGTCGAGGTAACCCTTGACGCCTTCCGACTTGTCGCCGCTGAGGATCAGCTCGCCACCAGTGCGGAGTACGCGCCAGGCTTCATTGATGCAATGATGCACCAGGGGCTTCTCCTTGGAGACGCGGTAAACGATACGTGCGACGGAGCCGTCGGCCCGGCCCGAGAGGTCGAAATCGGACCAGTCGGCGCGCCAGCCGATCGCCCGCGCAGCGTCCACCAGGTCCAGGCGGTTGCTGATCATGGTCACGCTCGGCGTGGGATGCAGTCGACTGCCGATCAGGTTCTCGTCGGCCAGCCAGAGGGTCGGTTCCGGCGCGTTCTGCAGCCAGGGGCGCAGCAGCTCGAAAGAGGGATCGCTCATGAAAATATGCTGTTGATCTCGGATTCAGTGAGAAAGCGGTATTCGCCGGGTTCCAGCGCCGGGTCGAGATCGATATTGCCGATCCGATCCCGGTGCAGAGTCAGGACACGGTTGCCGAGTGCCGCGAACATGCGCTTGACCTGGTGATAGCGTCCTTCGGCGAGCTCGACGATCGCCTCACGGGCGGACAGGATTTCCAGTTTCGCCGGCCGGGTCCGTTTCAGCTCGCCATGCAGCTTGAGGCCCTCCTCGAACGCCTGCACCGCCGTTGCGTCGATCGGGTCGGCGGTCCGGACCCGGTAGCGCTTCGCCAGCTTGTGACGCGGCGAGGTGATGCGGTGCGACCACTGGCCGTCGTCAGTCAGCAGCACCAGGCCGGTGGCGTCGATATCGAGACGTCCGCAGCAGTGCAGCTGCTCGGCCCGCGGCAGGTCGACCAGGCTGTTGACGGTCGGGTGCGTCGGGTCATCGCTGGCACTGACGTATCCTTCGGGCTTGAAGACCATCAGGTAACGCGGGCCGGGCGCACCGACCGGCTCGTCGTAGAGGCAGACTACGTCGGTTTCAGGATCGACGTGCAGTGCCGGATCGTGGGCCGGCTCGCCGTTGACGCTGATCTCGTCGCGCCGCATCAGGCGCCGGATATCCTTGCGCGAAATGCCGGTCGCCTGGGAGAGATATTTGTCCAGTCGCATGCTCATACTGCAGCCTTGAACCCCGTTGCGGCAAAAGCGCCCAGTATACCCGAGCCATGCACCCTTGTGCCCACTATAGCAAAAGCCTGTTTCATCCAGTCATCGCCATCTAAAACCCTTTTTATTTGGTGGTGAAAGAGGCCTCAGGCTAGACTTCTCCTTGGCATTCCATTCTATTGTTGATTGCGCTGCCGGGCGGCATCAGTCAACAGGGTACGCCATTCTTCGCCTCTCCCCGTACACCGGAAATCATCATGACCCCTTGTGGCTACGGCTACACCGGATAGTGAAGCGCGGAGGAACACCATGATGGAAGTAGTCAGCGCGTTGGGCGCACGAGAAAGCAAGGTCGTGAGCGCCGAGGAGGCGGTGCGTCTGATTGCTGATGGCGACACGATCGCGACCGGGGGATTTGTCGGGATTGGCTTCGCGGAAGGTCTGGCCGTGGCGCTGGAGCAGCGTTTCCTGAAATCCGCAAGCCCACGAAATCTGACCCTGATCTATGCAGCCGGTCAGGGAGACGGCAAGGGGCGCGGACTCGATCACTTCGGCCATGACGGGATGCTGTCGCGCGTGGTTGGCGGTCACTGGGGGTTGGTGCCCAAACTCCAGAAGCTGGCGCTCAACAATTGCTTCGACGCGTACAACTTGCCCCAGGGCGTGATCTCGCACCTGTTCCGCGACATCGCCGCCGGCAAGCCCGGCACCTTGACCCATGTCGGGCTGGGGACATTTGTCGATCCGCGCAATGGCGGTGGGCGCGTCAATGAGCGCACCACCGAGGACATCGTCCGGGTGATGGAGATCGACGGGCGGGAGTATTTGTTCTATCGGGCGTTTCCGATCAATGTTGCGATGCTGCGCGGAACCACGGCGGACAGTAAGGGTAATGTCACCATGGAGCGGGAGGCGCTGACGCTGGAAGCGTTGGCAATCGCTACCGCGGCGCGCAACTCCGGGGGCATCGTCATCGTGCAGGTGGAACGGATTGCCGAGTGTGGGACACTGAGCCCCCGCGACGTCAAGATACCCGGCGCCCTGGTGGATTGTGTGGTCGTGGCCGAACAGGCGGAGCATCACTGGCAGACATTCGATACCCCCTACAGCGCGGCCTTCAGCGGCGAAATCCGCGTGCCCATGCAATCGATCAGCCCGATGCCGCTTGACCAGCGCAAGATCATAGCCCGCCGCGCGGCGCTCGAGTTGGACGCCAACAGCATCATCAATCTCGGTATTGGCATGCCCGAAGGCGTCGCGAGTGTGGCCAATGAAGAGCGTATTATCGATTTGTTCACGCTAACCGCAGAGCCCGGCGTCATTGGAGGGGTTCCCGCGGGTGGGCTGAGTTTTGGGGCGGCATCGAATACCGATGCCATCATCGATCAGCCGAGCCAGTTCGATTTCTACGACGGCGGCGGTTTGGACGTGGCGATACTGGGGCTGGCCCAGGCCGATCGTCAAGGCAACGTCAATGTCAGCCGATTCGGGTCACGGCTGGCCGGCGCGGGCGGTTTCATCAATATCAGCCAGAATGCCCGCAAGGTGGTATTCGCGGGCACCTTCACTGCAGCGAAAGGGCCCTATGATGTCGCGGCCGGGCGGCTCAGCGTGCCACCCGGCGGTGGCCGCAAGTTTCTGGCCGAGGTCGAGCAACGCACGTTCAGCGGCGAGCTCGCGGTTGCCAGAGAGCAGCCGGTGCTGTTCGTGACGGAGCGCTGTGTTTTCCGGCTGAGCGCCGTCGGTATGGAGTTGATCGAAGTCGCCCCGGGCGTCGACCTGGAACGCGATATTCTGGCCTGCATGGATTTCGCCCCGGTCATCAGCGGGGAGCCAGCGCTCATGGATGCGCGCATATTCGAGGAGGGACCGATGGGGCTGCGGGAGTCCATGCTCAGCATGCCGATGTCGAAACGCTTTAGCTACGACCCCGAAACCAACCTGTTCTTTCTCAATTTCGCCGGCTTGGCGGTGGAAACTTCGGAGCAGGTGACCGAGATTCAAAACAACGTGGAACAGCACATGGCAAGAGTCGGTCACAAGGTGTATGCGATCGTGAACTACGACAACTTCCACATCATTCCTTCCCTGCTGGACGAGTATACGGCCATGGTCAAGCATGTGGTTGACCATTACTACCAGGGTGTCACCCGCTACACGACAAGCACTTTCCTGAGGATGAAACTGGGTGAGGCCCTGTCCTCGCGCCGCGTGGCGCCGCATATCTACAAGAGCCGCGAGGAAGCGCGAAGCCATCTGTCACGTCCGCAGGACTGAGCGTTTGCTGTCGTCGGTGCCGGGGCTCCGCCAACGCTGGGAGCTTGCGCGTGATTTATACGGCTGTTATTGGCGCCTGGTATCAGGTTCAGGTGGCAGCAGCCTGCCGGGCGCAACACTGATCGCGTCGGCGGTTTGCACCCGGTAGAACTTGGCCCGCTTGGCGCGGCATGAAAATTGGCGGCGCTTGAGCTACTATAGCGCCCACTATCCAACCCCATTCCCGCTACCGGGCGTCACAACCGACGCTCCGGGCGGATCGTCATTGGCCGCGTGCCGGTGCCGGTTACATCAACAGGCCAATGGAGCCCAAGTGAAACTCTTTGTCGATAACCTGACCAACGTCGATTTCTCCTACCTGCATCCGCACCGTGGCTTGCTGGGTGAGTCCTGGCTGGTGCAGCTGGTGCTGGATGGCCGGCTCAATGAGCAGGGTATGATCTGCGACTTCGGCATCGTCAAGAAAGCGGTCAAGGCCTGGATGGACACGCATATCGACCATGCGCTGCTGGTGCCGACTGGCATGCCGCGGCTGGCACACCGACTGAACGACGGTGAGAGCGAAGTCGAGTGGCGCTATCCCGATGGCCGCAGCTTTCATTGCCGCTCGCCCGAGCAGGCCATCACGCTGGTGGGCGAACCGGAAATCACGGAACACAGCCTGGCGCGCTGGTGCCGCGAACAGCTGCTGGCACTTTTCCCCGGTGAGGTCGAGGGGCTCGAGCTGGCGTTCGTGCCGGAACGCATCGATGGCGCTTTCTACCATTACAGCCACGGCCTGCATCAGCACGAGGGCAACTGCCAGCGCATCGCCCACGGCCACCGCTCGCGTATCGAGATCCACCTCAACGACCAGCGTGATGAAGCCTTAGAGGCGGTCTGGGCCGAGCGCTTCAGGGACATCTACATTGGCACCCGTTCCCACCTGGTGGATACCGCCGGGGGCATGCATCGCTACTGCTACCAGGCCCCCCAGGGCGAATTCGAGCTGCGGCTGCCGGCCGGCTGCTGTTACCTGATCGACACCGAGAGCACCGTCGAGCAGATCGCCGTGCACCTGGCGACTGAGATCAAGCGCGAGCATCCGAACGACGATGTGCTGGTGCGTGCTTACGAGGGGGTTGGCAAGGGCGCGATTGCAACGGCCTGATGGCGGGTTGCTGACGAGTGCGTAGGGACGAAGCCTCGACGCGAGCCTGCAAGGAGTCGTCATCATTTATGGCGAGGCGCCGCTCCCGCAAACGCCGCGCCTACGGAGTCACCTGACCCAGCCCCGGCATGCTGTAGTCGCAGACGCCATCGGGGAAGATGCGCTGCAGCCGGTTACGGTAGCCGCTCATGTCCACAGCGCCATAGAGTCCCCTGTTCAAAGCATCGTCGATGCTGATCAGGTGGCACTTGAACAAATCCCCACGCAGATCCTCACCCGCCACCGTACGCGGCGTGCCATAAATCGGGTAGTGCTGCATGCACGCGCCATCGGGTCGATGGTTCCAGGTTCCATCCCAGACGTCCGCGCCCTCGGCCAGCAACTCGCCCGACTTGCTGAAACAGGCATCCTGCGCCGTTTCCGGCCGGTGCCCGGCGTCGAGCCACTGCAGCAGCAGGTCGAATGCCTGGTCGGTGGGGTCGAACGGTTTGGGCGCCATCCAGATCAGCTGGTTGTCGGCATAACCGTGCAGTTGCAATCGCATCCGGGTGCTGAAGGCGGCGCTGGCGTGGTGCATGTCCAGTGCCGGTTCCAGGTAATGACGCAGGTCGATGATCGGTATCGGCAGTTCGCCGCTGAAAACCAGTCCCGCCCGCACGGCTGCCCGAATCGCCTCCGGATCTCCATGGCTGCGTGGTGCCGGTGTGCGCCCGCCATCCGGCGACAACTGCATGTTGTGGTGGCTCCAGGGACTGAAATCAAACAGGTCGTCGTCGCCGTTCAGATGCCAGAAGCGCTCCTGCTTCATTTGTTCCGGTGGCTTCCAGCCGCCGATGTTGGCGTTCAGGTGCAGAAAGGTTCGTGGACTCAACTGACCCTCGCGCAGTGCTTGCAGGCCATACTGGACGCCGACGTTGTCCCAGGTCTGGCGGGCATAGCCATTCTCGTCGGCGCCGTAAATGCTGCGCAGGTCCTGCCAGTGGGTCCAGTGCACCTGGCGCTGGACTTCGGGTGCGAAGCGCGGCGAGAAGTAGACGAAACGCGGATTGTTTACCAGCGGCGTCAGGCCTCGCCAGGCGTGACTGCATTCGCTGCCGCCCAATGGCCACCTTGGTGCCCGTCCCTGCACGACCATGGCCAGTTCGTAGAGCCAGGTACGGGTGTCGTGGATGCCGTTGCGGCTATTCAGACCCGCGACCAGGCGGCGCGAAGGCCAGCTCCAGGTATCGGACGCCTGCTGATCGAAGTAGTACTCCAGCAGCTCGCAGTCGAAGGCGTAGATCGTCTGCGTCAGCATGTCGGGATAGGCGTAAAGCGCGAGTCCCGCATCGAGCAGTCCGGAGCCGTTCTGGGCGATCAGGTACTGCTGAATGGCGCCACCTGAACCGCCGACGCCAAGGGTGTAGCGGGGTTCATCATAGAGGGCGCTGAACTGACGCTTGACCCGCAGGGCGGTCTCCTCAGCCCGCCAGATATTGTAGTGGTTGGAGGTCTGGTTGCCGGTGGAATAGGCGACGGCAAAACCACGTCGCAGCTGCTCGTAGCGTCGCTCCGGCAAATCGGTCTCGCGCAGTCGACCCTGGCGGTGGCCAATGCCGACGCCGCCGCGGAACTGGTAGATCAGATTGCGGTTCCAGTAACTCAGGTCTGGTCTGTCAGCCCGGTCGTCAGGTCCCTTTAGCATGACGATGCTGTAGATGAAGCGGTTGATGGTACCGGTTTCGACTCGCACCACGAAGTCGATCTCGCGGCCGTCGAGGCTGATGCGCTCGATGTCGCCATCCGCCTCATCCAGCGGGAAGAACTCCCGGGTGCCGGCGCGATTGTAGTAGTAGCGTACCCGTGTCGGATGCAGGCAGTCCTTGCTGTAGCCGATGACCTCGTCGGTATGTCGCCCCTTGGCGTCCGTCGCATAGATACGGATACCAAAGCCATCCTGGTTGTCGATCAGCGGCTGGCCGAGCCCGGAATCTTCCCCGTCGCAGGCAAAGGGATACTGCAGTGGACCTGCGTAGAGCGGCTCGTACGGGCCGACCTGGCCGGGCTGGATGGGGTAGGGGAAAGGGTCTTGCGGACGTATCCACTCGCTCGGTGGCGGCCCCTGGTAGCTCGGTTGTGGCGCGTAGACGACCGGCGGAGTGCCGACCACACGGGGCATCTCGAGGTAGCGCCGGTTACTCGGAAGGTAATCGGGAAGCTGATACCAGAACCAGGTCGCCAGACCCAACAACGGAACCAGGATCAGTACTGCAATTTTGGGGGTTTTCATAACCGCCTCCGCATCACTGAACCGATAGCTTTAGAGTAGCCAAAAAAAATGGTTCGGCGCGGGGGACGATCGCTTGCAGTGGAAAAAGCGGAAGGAGACCGCCCCGGAGGTGGGGCGGTCCGGGGAGAGGTTAGTCGCGCTCGATGGCGAGGGCAGTGCCCATGCCGCCGCCGATGCACAGGGTCGCCAGACCTTTCTTGGCATCACGCTTGATCATCTCGTGAACCAGGGAAACCAGGATACGGCAACCGGAGGCGCCGATCGGGTGTCCCAGAGCGATGGCGCCGCCATTCACGTTGACGATATCGGTGTTCCAGCCCAGGTCCTTATTGACGGACATTGCCTGGGCGGCAAAGGCTTCGTTGGCTTCGACCAGTTCCAGATCGTTGACGCTCCAGCCGGCTTTTTCCAGCGCCTTGGTGGTGGCGCAGATCGGGCCAGTGCCCATGATAGCCGGGTCGACGCCTGCGGATGCGTAGGCCTTGATGCGGGCCAGCGGCTTCAGACCCAGGGCTTCGGCTTTTTCCGCAGAGCACAGGATGACCGCCGCAGCACCGTCGTTGATGGTGGAGCTGTTACCGGCGGTCACGGTGCCGTCGCGCTTGAAGGCCGGACGCAGCTTGCCCAGGGACTCGGCGGTTACGCCGAAACGCGGCTGTTCGTCAGTGTCGAACACAACCGGATCACCCTTGCGCTGCGGGATGCTGACCGGAATGATTTCGTCTTTGAAGCGGCCAGAGGTCACAGCGGCTTCGGCCTTGTTCTGCGATGCAGCGGCGAAGGCGTCCTGCTCCTCGCGGCTGAAACCGTACTTCTCGACGATGTTCTCGGTGGTGATGCCCATGTGGTAGTCGTTGAAGGCGTCCCAGAGGCCGTCCTTGATCATGGTATCGACCATCTTCCAGTCGCCCATACGTGCACCGTTACGGGAGTTCGGCAGTACGTGCGGAGAGGCGCTCATGTTTTCCTGGCCGCCGGCGATGATAACGTCGGCGTCGCCGCAGCGGATCGCCTGGGTGGCCAGCTGCAGGGCCTTGAGGCCAGAGCCGCATACCTTGTTGATGGTCATGGCCGGCACTTCGGATGGCAGTCCGCCGTTGATCGCCGCCTGACGGGCCGGATTCTGGCCGACGCCGGCAGTCAGGACCTGACCGAGGATCACTTCGTCGACTTCGGACGGGTTTAGGCCGCTCTTTTCCAGAAGGGACTTGATGACGGTAGCGCCCAGGTCGGCAGCAGAAATGCCAGCCAGGGAGCCGTTGAAGGTGCCGAGTGCCGTGCGGCCGGCAGCTACAATTACAACATCGCGCATAGGTAAGCCTCTTGATTTTTTAATATCGACTTCGGGTGCTTTCAGGCATCCGCCAGTGGGAATTAGGCCGTTTATTTTGTGAGGCTGCTGTCGTTATGAGCGCTTCGTTCGTCGAGGTGTCGCGAAATTGCCTTTCGTTCGCATGCAGGCGTGTGGGCTGTTGCTTGACCGGTAATAGCACCGGCATTCAGACACCGCTGCGCTGGCCCTGACGGGCGCAGATCGAGAAAGCTGCTTTGCGTCGCACTTCGACAATGCCTCTTATGGGTCGGCCTGACTGAACGAATTCCTGGGCCCAGCATAACGGAGAAATTTTACTCCGATATTGCAGGCGCAGCACGGCGTTAATCGGAATGTCCAGTTATCTGCCACGCTGCGGGGGGGCCTTATCGCCTTGTAGTGTTTTAGTTGGCGACCGAACCAGTCTGCGCGAGCGCTTCGTCTCTTGTCAAGCTTGGGAGTTCGGGGACGGCCTGCAGGCCGTCCCCGGGGGATCATCGACTGACTTCGATGTTGTCGATCAGGCGGGCGCCACCCAGGTAGGCGGCGCTGAGGATGACCAGTTCGCGGTCAGCGTTGGTGGCTGGCGCCAGGTCGCTGCGGCGCACAATACGGACGAAGTCCCGGCGAAAGCCGGCTGTCTCCAGCTGTTGCTGTGCGGTCTCGGCGAGTTGCTCGAAATCCGACTCTCCGGCCTCGATGGCCTGGGCGGTTTCGCGCAGTACCCGGTTCAGCGTCGGCGCAATGGCCAGTTCCGGCTCAGACAGGTAACCGTTGCGCGAACTCAGCGCCAGTCCGCGTGCATCGCGTACGATTGGCACGCCGTGGATCTCGATTGGCATGCAGAGATCGACGACCATGCGCCGGATCACCATCAACTGCTGGTAATCCTTGATGCCGAAAAAGGCGGCATCGGGCTGGACGATGTTGAACAGCTTGCTGACCACGGTGGTGACGCCTCGGAAGTGCCCCGGTCGGGTGGCGCCGCAGTGAAGATTGGAAAGGCCTGGCACCTCGACGATGGTCTGGTTTTCGCGGCCGTTTGGATACATCTCGGCTTCGCCGGGTGCGAACAGGAAGTCACAGCCTCCGGCCTCGAGTCCGGCCTGATCCTGTGCCAGGGTTCGGGGGTAGCTGTCGAGATCTTCGTTGGCGCCGAACTGCAGCGGATTGACGAAGATGGTCGCCACAACGATGTCGGCGTCGCTACGCGCGCGCCGAACCAGTTCCAGGTGGCCTGCGTGCAGGTTGCCCATGGTAGGTACCAGGGCTATGCGCTTGCCGTCCCTGCGGGGCTGGCGCAGCGCATCCCGCAGCTCGGCGATATGTTGGAGTGTCTGCATCTTACTCGAACCCATGCTCGGTCGTCGGGAAGGTTCCGGCATGAACTTCGTCCGAATAGGCCTGGATGGCGCCGCGGATATCGCCGGCTCCGGCCATGAAGTCTTTTACGAAGCGTGGCTTGCGGCCGGGGGAAATGCCGAGGATATCGTGCATGACCAGTACCTGGGCATCGGTATCGGGACCGGCGCCGATGCCGATCACCGGGATGTCGACGGCGCGGGATATTTCGCCGGCCAGTAGCGACGGTACGCATTCCAGCAGCAGCAAGCTGGCGCCGGCCTGCTCCAGGCGAACGGCATCCTCGATCATCTGCTTCGCGCTTTCGCGATCGCGTCCCTGGACGCGGTAGCCACCGAGCTTGTTGACGGC
Organism: Oceanospirillaceae bacterium; assembly: GCA_013373085.1. GTDB lineage: Bacteria > Pseudomonadota > Gammaproteobacteria > Pseudomonadales > Balneatricaceae > Marinobacterium_A. The sequence goes on from JABXIM010000001.1 coordinate 12,185, forward strand.
CTGAGGTGTGAGTCCCATATGGGCGCAGACCGGTACGCCGCGATCCGCCAGCAGGCTGATGGTGTCGGCAAGCCAGGCGCCGCCTTCGATCTTGATGATATGGGCGCCGGCCTGCATCAGTGCTGCCGAGCTGCTCATCGCCTGTTGCGGTGTACCGTAGGTCATGAACGGCAGATCGCTCATGATCATCGAACCTTTACTGCCGCTGGCTACGCAGCGTGTGTGGTAGACCATTTCATCGAGTGTCACCGGCAGGGTGCTGTCGTGGCCCTGGAGGACCATCCCCAGCGAGTCGCCCACCAGAATGACCTCTACACCGGCTTCGCTCACCAGTTGTGCGAAACAAGCATCGTACGAGGTTAGCACCGCGAACTTTTTACCATCCCGCTTGAGAGTGGTCAGGGTATGCAGAGTGACGTTCTTCATAGGGCGTTTGTCGCGTCAGTGGTTTTCACGGTATCGGATTATACCGGCATCCGCTCCAGAGTGCCCATTGGACACTGCTCGAGCATGTTATCCAGCAGGCGGCCATCGGGCAGCTTCAGCCCGGGTGCAATCTCTGCCAGCGGCCAGAGTACGAACTCGCGCTCGCCGAGATAGGGATGAGGCACCTGCAGTCGTTCGCTGTCGATCGTCTGTGTACCGTACAGCAGGAGATCGAGATCCAGGGTCCTCGGCCCCCAACGCTCGAGCCGGACTCGCTGGTGGAGCCGCTCGAGGGCCTGAAGTTCATCCAGCAGCGCGTGGGCTTCCAGGTAGGTGTCGAGGCAGACGACGGCGTTGATGTAATCCGGCTGGCCCGGCGGACCCACCGGGTCGGAACGGTACAGGCTCGAATGCGCCACCTGTTCCGTCTCGGGCAGGTGAGCCAGTTCCCGCAGCGCGCGTTCGACCTGAGCCCGCGGATCGTCGAGGTTGCTGCCAAGGCCGATATAGCAGCGTATCAGCTCAGTCATTGCGGGGGCGGGTCCGCGGACGGCGGCGCCGGGAGCGGCGGGGCTTTTGGCTACCCGGCGCCACCTCCCCCTGGAGGGAGGCACGGTCGTCCTGGTTGGCGGCCTGGTAGTCGGTCCACCATTGGCTTAGCCCGCCGAGGTCCTCGCCGCTGCTTTCGCGCAGTAGCAGAAGATCATAGGCGGCGCGGAAACGTGGGTGCTCCATCAGCCGAGCGGCCCGGTGGCCCTGGCGCCGCGGCAACCGCAACTGCAGTTCCCAAATTTCCCGTAGCGGGGTGGAGAAGCGACGCGGAATGGCGGTTTGGCGGACCTGGGCACCAATCACCTCGTTGGCGGCCTCGTGCAGCGCCGGTATCGCCGGCATGCCGTCCTGCATCAGCCTGTCCATGCGCAGTTGCATCGGGTACCAGAGCAGCGCAGCGAACAGGAACGCCGGGGTGACGCTCTTGTGCTGAGCCAGGCGTCGGTCGGTGTTACGCAGTGCCTTGAGGATCAACGCCTCGACCGGGTATCCCTGAGCCTGACCGGCTTTGATGGCGTGCTGAACCTGCGGGAACAGCGGTTCGAACAGGTCGTAAGCCTGCATCAGCTGAAAGGCACTGACACCATGGCCCGACTGCAGAAGCTTCAATACCTCGTCGAACATGCGTGCTGCGGCGATATCGCGCAGCAGTGGTGCCAGCTCACGAATCGGCGCCGCTGTTGCCGGCTCGATCTCGAAGTCCAGCTTGGCGGCGAAGCGAACCGCGCGCAGCATCCGTACCGGGTCTTCGCGATAGCGGGCGTCGGGGTCTCCGATCATGCGGATGGTGCGACGGCCGATATCGGCAAAGCCGCCGACGAAGTCGTGGATGCTGTGATCCTTGGGGCAATAATAGAGGGCGTTGATGGTGAAATCGCGCCGCAGAGCGTCCTCTTCCATCGAGCCATATACATTGTCTCGCAGAATCAGGCCGCTGGCGGCCTGACGACCATGCTCGCCGTTTTCGTTTTCGTCGACATTGTGGCCGGCGCGGAAAGTCGCGACTTCGATCACATCGCGCCCGAAGCGCACATGTACCAGCTTGAAGCGCCGACCTATCAGGCGGGCGCGCCGAAACAGCTCTTCCGCCTGTTCCGGCAGAGCGGAGGTGGCAACGTCGAAGTCCTTGGGCTTCAAGCCCAGTAGCAGGTCGCGAATGCAGCCACCGACCAGATAAGCGTCATGGCCGTCGTCATTGAGACGGTGTACCACTTTGAGCGCATTATCGTCGAGGTGTTGGCGGGGAATCTGATGTTCGTCGCGGCTGATGATGCGAAGCTTGTTGCCGCCCTTGGTGGCGGCGGTGTCTGTTTCCGGCTTGGAGGCCATATGTCGTCTACGCAGCAGTAGGATGGCGCCAATCAGAATAACCGCAATCACTGCGGCCAAGAACAGGCTCATATCCATAAGTGTTCGTTTTTTATTCGCCCAGGCGTTGAAAGTCGCGCATCATAACACTGTTGCCTGTTCAGTATAAGTAGGCAGGATTTATGCAGTTGAGCGACGATGGGGCCAGAATAATGGGGGGAAAGGAGCGGGTTAGCTGATCGTCGCCGTTGGAGTCGCGCCTGTTTGTTATTTTTATTCAGACGCTCATCCGGTGAATCTCGGGTTTGGGGACCATCGTGACATCGGTCGACGATCAGCTACAGGCCTCGTTGTTATTTTTATTCGAGGCGGAGACTCTGCGACGCGGGCCGGTTGTTATTTTTATTGCTGGCCTGCCGCGCGGTCTTATTGTTTGAGTTGTTGTTCGGGCGTTATAAAAGCAGGCTTCGTGCCAATTATCTTAACTTATTGATAATTAATAGAAATAAATGTTGTTGTTACCGCTTGTTACCCTGCGTGCGGATGGTGGGTGTTACCGATGGGAACGGTCGGGTAGCACTATGTGTGTGTCGGTAACAGAACAGCGGGATGCAAAAAAATGGCTGGTTGAGAACGGGCGCTGTTGGTTTGGGCAAAACGCAGTCGCGCACGCAGTGACGGATATCGCGCCGGGGGCGTTGCGGATCAGTGGCATCGCGGAACCCGCCATGTTGATCGCATTGCAGAACGATGGATTGGATCGGCGCGATCATTGCGTTGTAACTCGGTGATCCGTCTCCCAGGCTGCGCCTAACGCCTCTAAGCGATTGACCGGAAGGCTGGTTGTGATGAAGGAGAAACGGTGAAAAAGAGGAGGGACGGGTGGCTGACCACTGATCCGGAATAACGTGACTGCCTGTTTGTTATTTTTGTTCAGGCCTTCGGGTTTGGGGACCATCGTGACACCGCTCAGCGGTCAGCACAGGCCTCACTTGTTATTTTTGTTAGAGGCGGATTACGCATCCGGCCGCACCGTTTTTATTTTTATTGCTGGTGGGCAGGAGGTAGTGTCTTGTTGTTGTTCTTGCTTCTTGTTTTTCTTGTTACTTAATAGAGTGCAGTCATTGTGCCACTGTCTATAAGCTATTGTTTTTAATATATTTATACTTTTGCTGCTGATCTGTTACCGCTGAAAAGGCGACTTTCTGTTACCCCTGGGAACGTTACCGCGCGCATTGCTGGGTGCTTAGGTAACACCTGCCTGCCGTCTACTTGCCGTTACTGCGACTCTTGCGCGGTATGCCAAGCTTCTGGCGCCGTTCCCAGAGGCATTTGCGGCTCACGCCCAGTTTCTTGGCCAGTTCCGTTTCGTTCATGCGGTTCTGGTTTTCCAGTACAAAGCGCTGGAAGTAGTCATCCAGTGACAGGCCCGAGTTCTGCTCCCGGCGACTGGCCTGGGCATAACTGGCTTCACCGGAGTTGTGAGCGTAATTGCGTTCAAGATTCTCCAGACGCGACGTTTCCAGGTCGAGGCCCAGCAGGTCCAGTGTTATGAGTCGGCCATCGGCAAGTATCAGCGCGCGCTCGATGGCATTTTCCAGTTCCCGCACGTTGCCGGGCCAGTGGTAGCTGCGCATTGCCTCGAGGGTGTCATCGCTGAAATGCGCATCCGGCAGGCCCATCCGCTCACAGGCGCGGCGCAGGAATTTCCAGCTCAGCTCGATGATATCGTCGCCGCGTTCGCGCAGCGGCGGCATACGCAGTTCCATGACATAGAGCCGATAATAGAGGTCCTCGCGGAAGTCGCCGTGACGTGCCATTTCCTTGAGGTTGCGGTGAGTGGCTGCGACCAGGCGAACATTGACCTTTTTCGACTGTACCGACCCGACGCGGCGAATTTCACTTTCCTGCAGGAAGCGCAGCAGTCGTGCCTGCGCCTCGAGCGGCAGCTCGCCGATCTCGTCGAGAAACAGGGTGCCGCCGTCAGCTGCTTCGATCAGGCCGCTACGGCTACTGTTGGCGCCGGTGAAGGCGCCTTTCTCGTGGCCGAACAGCTCGGACTCGATGAGGGTTTCGGGAATGGATGCGCAGTTGACGGATATCAGCGGCGCCTCGGAACGGTCACTCTGCTCATGAATGGCGCGCGCGACCAGTTCCTTGCCAGTGCCGGATTCGCCGAGGATCAACACCGTGGCATCGGTGCGGGCGACCTTTTCGAGACGGCTCAGCAGCTCCTGCATCGGCTTGCAGGAGCCGATCAGCTCGGTTTTGGCTCGCTTCGGGCTGGCCTGGCCGTCTGTGGGGCCTTCCGGTTTTGCTTTACCGCGGCGGCGGATGACCTGCTCGACGGTACGCAGCATCTCATCATGGTCGAAGGGTTTGGCAATATAGTCGACGGCGCCCATTTTCATGGCGTCGACGGCGGATCTCAGGCTGGCATAGCTGGTCATGATCAGCACCGGTACCGATCCGGCAAGGGGAATCAGATCGGTGCCCGGTGCGCCGGGGAGCCTCAGATCACTGATGATGAGGCTGTAGTCCTGCAACTTGAACCGACTGGTGGCCTCGTCGATGGAAGCGGCGTCGTCGATCTGGTAGTCATGTTTTTCGAGCAGTCGTCGCAATGCGGTGCGGATGATTGTTTCGTCTTCGACAATCAGAATACGGCTCATTCGGTTCGACCTTGTTTTCTGCAAACGGAACCCGCCGGTGTCAAAGCTGCGACATCGGAAGTCCAGGTAAGGTGATTACCACTAGAGTGCCTTTATTCTGTTTCTTGTTGGCTGGGCTTATGATTTCGATATTACCATAGTGCTCTTCGATAATATTGTAGACGAGCGGTAAACCCAAGCCGGTACCCTTGCCCGGATCCTTGGTGGTGAAGAACGGCTCGAACAGGCGGTCCTGCAATTCCGGTGGAATGCCCGAGCCTTCATCCTGGACCCGGATGATGACCTTTTCATCCTCCTGCTCCGCGCTAACGCTGATCAGTCCCTGGTCGGGCGAGGCGTCGCAGGCGTTGTTCAGCAGATTGATGAATATCTGCAGCAATTGCTGCGGGTCGCCCATGACCTGCAGCTCCGGCGGCACCTCGTTGCGGTATCGGGGATTGCGGCCGCGGCTGTCGAGCGAAACCAGGTGTATCGCCTCGGCGATGCAGTCGTGCAGCGGCATCGGTTCGTGCTGGGCGCTGTTATCCTGGCGGCCGGCGTGGGCGAAGCGCACCAGAGACTGAACGATGCGGGTGATGCGTTTGGTCTGATCGAGGATCTGCACGCCGGTTTCGAGCACCGGCTCTTCGTCGGACTCCAGTTTCAGGTTTTGCGCCAGGCAGGCGATGCCGGTGACCGGATTGCCAATCTCGTGAGCGACGCCGGCGGCGAAGCGGCCGATCGATGCCAGGCGTTCGTTGTGGGCTAGCTTGTCGGCCAGCAGCAGCGTTTCGGTTTCGTCCTCGAGCAGGATCACCATGCCGGCGTGGGAGGCCTCCTCGCTGAGCTCGGCCTTGTGCAGGCTGAACCAGCGCGGGTGGCCCTTGAGTTCCAGCCGATGGCTGGGCTGATGGGAAGCGCTGCCCTCGGCAAACTCGGTCAGCAGTTGCCCCCAGGGGGCCGGCAGCGACGTCGGGCGCCAGTTCAGGACATCGTCTGCGCGTAGCCCGGTGTAGTGTTCGATTTCTGCGTTCCAGAACAGAATGCGGCCGTCGCTGTCCAGCGTGCAGACGCCGACGGGCAGTTTCTGCAGCGTCAGTCGATGGTAACGCCGCAGCTCGTCGAGCTCGGCGGCCAGGCCACCGAGACGCCGGTGATACTGTTCGAGCTGGGACTCCAGCAGGTGGACATCGCGGGCGCGGAACCCCTCGATGGTATCCTGGCGTTCCAGCGGTTCCAGCAGCGTGGCGGCCTCGACCGGCCCGAGCAGCCCCGACAGGTGCTGCTCGAGCTGGGTGCGCATCCGCAGCAGGTCCAGCGGCGACAGCACCTCGTGGCTGATACCGAGCTGTGCCAGTACGGCCTGTAGTTCCCGGTGGGCGGTTTCGGCACCGAGCCGGGGCCGCAGCAGTGCTTCGAAGTCCTCGACACGGGTGGCGTTCAGACGCACGCCAACCGGTTGCTGCATCACGTTGAGCATGCAGGCGTCACCGGCGCGTCTTTCCTCCTCGGTTGTCGGGAACAGACGTGATCCGAGGATCATCATGATGCAGTTGAGCAGCAGTGACAGCACCGCCGGCCCGTGCCAGCTGTCGGAAAACAGGTTGAAATTCTGCTGTCGCAACTGGTCGTCGAAGTACATCGTCAGCTGCCAGGTGCCGATGCCGCTGCACAGTCCCAGCACGAACCCCCAGCGGTTGATTCCGGCCCAGAACAGCGTCGCCAGCAGGCCCGGCAGAAAGTGCAGAAACGAGACGAAGGACAGCAGGCCGATCAGGTAGAGGGCGTCCGGCCGGTTGAGCAGGGTGTAGCAGAGGTAGCTGCCGGAGATCAGCACCAGGATCAGGATACGCCGCAGCCACAGCAGCCAGTTGTAAAAGCGCACATTATCGGGCACCTGGGTGATGGGCAGCAGCAGGTGGTTCTGCAGCATCGATGCCATCGATACCGTCGCCACGATAATGATGCCGCTGGCGGCCGACAGGCCGCCGATGAACGCCAGCAGCGTCAGCACGTTCGATTGCTGGGCGATGCCGATGTGCAGCACGAAGAAGTCGCGTGAACCGGCGAAATCCAGCTTCAGCGCCGCCCATACGATCGGGGGGACCGCAAGCGCCAGCAACAGCAGGTAGAAGGGCATCATCCAGGACGCCTTCTGCAGGCTGAGCACCGAGGAATTTTCGGTGAACGCGAGGTGGAACATGTGCGGCATCAGAATGGCACTGGCGAAAAAGGCCAGCAGCAGGGTATGCCAGTTGTCGCTGTCCGGCAGTTGCTGCACCAGGTCCAGCGCGTTCGGGTTTGCTGCAAGCCACTCCTGCAGTCCGGTCGGCCCGCCGAAGATGACGAAGACGGCATACAGGGCGATCGCCAGCAGCACCAGCACCTTGACCGCGGACTCCACGGCCATTGCCACCACGAGGCCGGTATTGCGGTTGCGCAGCGAGGCGTGACGTGCGCCGAAGAGAATGGCGAACAGCGCCATCACGGCGCAGAACAGGGCTGCCAGCAGCTTGCGTGGCGCTTCTGGGCTCAGCAGATGGAGGGTATCGGCCACCGCTTGGATCTGAATGGCGATCAGGGGCAGCGTCGCCGCGACCACCAGGGCCGATGTCAGGGCACCGATCGGGCCGCTGCGAAAGCGAAAGGCGAAAAGGTCGGCAAGCGAACTGAGCTGGTGGGTGCGGGTGATGCGCAGGATCGGCACCATGATCGCCGGCGCCAGCATGAAGGCGAAGCTGGCGCCGAGGTAGGACGACATGTAGGCCATGCCGGCGTCGAGGATGATGCCGAACACGCCATAGAAGGTCCAGGCGCTGGCGAAGACGCCCAGCGACATGGTGTGCACCAGCGGATGATTGACCAGGCGGCGCGGCAGCAGGCCGCGTTCGGTCATCCAGGCGGTACCGAACAGGCACAGCAGGTAGAAAATGCCGGCAGCGAAGAGTCCCTGAGCGCTAAACATCCCGTTGGCCCCGCTGCAGGTCCAGCAACAGGCAGCAGGCGATCAGCAGCAGCCAGATCAGGAAGGGGCGATACCAGAGCTCGGTTGGCCTCAGCCACCAGTCCAGCAGGACCGGTACCGTCAGGAAGCAGCCCAGTATCATCAGCAGCGCGGTTCGATGCAGGAACACAGGCGTTTTCCTCAGTCCAGGGGCGCGGGTTTCGACAGGGTAGGTGCAATACGGGCGGGTTGCCAGTGCACCACCGCCCAGCTCAGAAGTTCGCCGGGCGTGCCGTCGTGAAGGCTTGCATCCGGCGCCTGACCCAGAAACTCGAGTGCCTGAATCAGCGCCGGCAATGGCTGCTTGTTGTCCAGCGGCGCGGCGAAGGTCTGCTTGCTGAGCTTCTGGCCATCTGGCGCTGCAGCAACCGGGATATGGCTGTAGCGGGGTTCGGCAAAGCCGAGGTAACGCTGCAGCTGGATCTGTCGCGGGGTTTCGTCGAGCAGGTCGCTGCCGCGCACGATATGGGTAATACCCTGGTCGGCATCGTCGACCACGACCGCCAGCTGGTAGGCGTAAAGTCCATCGCGGCGGCGTATCACGAAATCGCCGGAGCAGTCGTCGAGCCGGTACCGGCGAGGGCCCTGGATACTGTCTTCGAAGTGGATTTCGCCGGCCTCGCAGTGAGCCCGAATGGCGCAGCTGCTCTCGCTCAGGGGTGGGTTCAGCAGGCAATAGCCATCGTAACGACTACTGCCCGTGCGTTCGAGCAGCTGTTTGCGCGAGCAGTCGCAGTAGTAGGCATGGCGCTGAGCAAGCAGGCGTTGCAGGGCATCCCGGTAGGCCGGGTGGCGCTGACTCTGGAAGCGGACCTCGCCATCCCACTCGAAACCGAAAGCCTCCAGGGAGGCGAGGATCTGCCTGCTGGCGCCGGGTTGCTCCCGTGGCGGGTCGAGGTCTTCGATGCGGACCAGCCAGCGGCCCTGGTGGGCGCGGGCGTCGACATAGCTGGCCAGTGCTGCCAGCAAGGAGCCGAAGTGGAGCGGTCCGGTCGGGGAAGGAGCGAATCGTCCGATGTACTGCAAGGGTCAGAATCCCAAGCCATATGCCGGCCACGCGGTTGTCGTGGCCGGACTGCAGCGGTCAGCCGCCGAGCTGCTTTTCCTTGATTTCAGCCAGGGTTTTGCAGTCGATGCAGAGGGTGGCTGTGGGGCGTGCTTCCAGACGGCGGATGCCGATCTCGATGCCGCAGGCGTCGCAGAAGCCGTAGTCGTCTTCGTCGATGCGCTCGATGGCTTCGTCGATCTTGCGGATCAGCTTACGCTCGCGGTCGCGGGTGCGCAGCTCGAGGCTGAATTCCTCTTCCTGGCTGGCGCGGTCGCTGGGATCGGCGAAGTTGGATGCTTCTTCCTGCAGATGGTGGATGGTGCTGTCGACCTCCTCCATCAGCTGGCGTTTCCATGCATTCAGAATCTGTTTGAAATGCTCGCGATGAGCCTCACACATGTACTCTTCGCCCGAATCGAGATCATAGGGCTCAAAGTGCGTAAACTGAGAATCGTTTGTTGGCATAGTCTTGCCTCACTTCTCCGAGTCCTCCGGACTGTGTGGCCCGGAACGGTTTTTCCTGCAACCTTATCCTGGCGCTGGCGAAGGCTGCGAAGTTACCAGAAGCCCGTTCATTAGGCTAGCCTTTATGGCCGATTTCGCCAGTACCGCGCAGTGCGCGGCTTCCGGGGTATACTGGCCGCCTTTTAGCATGCGAGACGGAAATCCAAGATGACCAAAGACTGGAGCAGCAGAGCTCTGGACATCGAGTCCTTCAAGGTCATGGACCTGCTCAAGCGGGCCCGCGAGCTGGAGGCAGCCGGGTGTGACGTGGTGCATATGGAAGTCGGTGAGCCGGACTTTCCCACCGCGGCGCCGGTCGCCGCGGCGGCCCGGGAGGCGATCGATCGGGGTTTGACGCAGTACACGCCGGCTGCCGGCGTGCCCGAGCTGCGCCAGGCAATCGCCGGCTTCTATCGGCAGCGTTACGGGCTCGACATCGCTCCCGAGCGCATCATCGTCACCGCCGGTGCTTCAGCGGCACTGCTGATGGTGTTTGCACTGCTGGCGGACGCGGGACAGCAGTTCATGATGGCGGATCCGGGCTATCCCTGTAACCGGCAGTTTCTGCGCCTGGTGGAGGCGCGCGGCCAGCTGGTACCGGTCGACGCCGACAGTAATTTTCAGCTTACGCCGCGTCTGGTCGCCGAGCACTGGCGGCCGGCGACGGCGGGTGTGCTGCTGGCATCGCCGGCCAATCCCACCGGCTCGGTATTGCACGAAGCCGAGCTGCGGGCCCTGGCGCAGTCGGTCAGGGCACAGGGCGGGCGGCTGGTGGTCGACGAGCTCTACCATGGATTGACCTATGGCATGGATGCGCCGACGGTGCTGCAGGTTGACCCGCAAGCGTTTGTAATCAACAGCTTCTCGAAGTACTTCGGCATGACCGGTTGGCGTCTCGGCTGGATCGTGGCGCCGGAGGATGCCATTCCGCACCTGGAACGCCTGGCGCAGAACCTCTACATTTCGCCGACAACTGTTTCCCAATACGCGGCGCTGGCGGCGTTCGAGCCGGAGGCACTGGAGATTTTCGAGGCCCGGCGCCGCGCGTTCGGCGAACGGCGTGACCTGTTGCTCAAGGGCCTGCGCGCGCTGGGCTTCGGCGTCCCCGTAGCGCCTGAGGGGGCTTTCTACATTTACGCCGACGTCAGCGCCCTGACCGACAATGCCTTCGATTTCTGCTGGGACCTGCTGGAGCGTGACCACCTGGCGGTGACGCCGGGTCTCGACTTCGGGCGCCACCGCTGCAACGAGTTCGTGCGATTTTCATACACCACCAGCCTCGAGCGCATAGAACTGGGCCTCGAGCGGCTGCGGCGGCGCCTGAAGGCCAGCTGAGGCGTGTATCTAGGGGAGCTGATCGAAGGGCGGCTGCTTCGCCGCTACAAGCGCTTTCTCGCCGATGTCGAACTTGCCGACGGCCGCCAGGTGACGGCGCACTGCCCCAACACCGGATCGATGCGTAACTGCGCTGAGCCCGGCAGCCGGGTATGGCTATACGACAGCGCTAATCCGGCGCGCAAGTATCCGCTTGGATGGAGGCTGGTCGAGGTCGGTGGCCGTCACTTGGCGTGCATCGATACCGGACTGGCCAATGGGCTGGTGGCCGAGGCGGTCGAAGCGGGCGTTATTGCCGAGCTCAGCGGTTACCGACGGTTGCGGCGCGAGGTGCCCTATGGCGAAGAGCGCAGCCGTATCGATCTCTTGCTGTGCGACGGCGAGCGCCCCGACGCCTGGGTCGAGGTCAAGATGGTGACGTTGCTGGAGGCCGATGGCTGGGGCAGTTTCCCCGACGCCGTCACCAGCCGCGGCCAGAAACACCTGCGCGAACTGATACTATTGGCCGCAACCGGGCAGCGGGCCGTGCTGTTGTTCTGCGTCCCCCACCAGGGTATCCGGCGGGTGCGGCCGGCCGATGCTATCGATCCCGACTACGGGCGTCTGCTGCGGCAGGCCGTTTCTGCCGGTGTGGAAGTGCTTGCTTACTCGGCGGCGATCACTACCGAAGAGATTCGTCTGGCAGGGTGCCTGCCGGTCATACTTTGACGACGTCGCCGGGCGCGCCTTCCGGCGTTCCGCTCAGGCGCTCAGAACCAATTCGTCACCGACCCGCTGAAACGGCACCGCCGCGAGGTGCTTTCCATTGCAGGGGCCGGCGATGCACTGGCCGTCATCGATCTTGAACAGCGCCCCGTGTGTCGCGCACTGGATGAAGTTGCGCTCGTAATCGAGAAACTGGTCCGGCAGCCACTCCAGCTGAACGCCGCGGTGCGGGCAACGGTTCTCGTAGACGAAGAACTGTCCCTGGTGATGCACCGCGAACAGCGCGCGGCCCTCGATCTCGAACCCCTTCGAGCCTGATTCGGGAATGTCGCCGATATGGCAAAGAACTGTCATGTCCGGTCCAAAATGAATACGGGTGAAGTGCACTTGAGCGCGGCTCACGCCAGCCCGGCACCGGGCCTAGTATAATGGCGACTAGAGGCTTCGTCATACTGGCGAGTAAGGAACCTGCGAATAAGTCCCAATGTGGCTCTGGCTTGCAGCGCGAACCGGAATCGCGGCGCCGCTTCGAAGGCATGCTGGTGGCCTGTCGAGAAGCGGCAACAAAGAGTCAGGTTCGCGCTGCAAGCCCCGAAGGGCGTGCCCTGAAGCATGCATCTGCTGTGTTGCAGTGCTTGAAAAGGACAGGGCCATTCCCTGCGCACTGCGCCTTGCAGCCGCACGCTTCAGGGCTCGCAGAAACCAAATGGGACTTGTTCGCAGGTTCCTTAACGGCTTCGTCGTGCCCGACCTGGGGCAAAGCTTGCCAAACCAGAATCCGGAAACGCCCGTGCAAGATCCGATCGTCCGCCTGATAAAGCGCCCGTTGATGGCGATGCTGCTGCTATCCGGCAGCCTGCACCTGCTGCTGTTCAGTGGCTGGGCCGCACCGGTGCTGACCCCGGCAGGCGACAGCGTCACGGAGCTGCAGCTCAACCTGCATGCGGTTCAGGCTCATCCGCTCGACAGCGGCGCGACCGTGGATTCCCGGGCACCGTTGCCGCCGGTGCCCGATGCGACCGCCCAGGCAGCTCGACCGGCTGTTGCAGCCCCCGCTCCGCGGCCGACACCGAAACTGGCGGAGAATCCCGCGCCTGTTCCCCAACCGGAGTCTCCGCCCGCCGATCCCGCGCCTGCCCGGCCGACACCGGCACCCGAGCCGGCCCCGGCCCCCCGCTACCAGCCGCCGGGTCAGGAGCCGGAAGCCGAAGACCCCTTCGAAGAGCTGCTGTCGGATCACCGGGAAGTGGTTGCGGCGGCGGACGCGCCGGTCGAGCGCGACCCGCAGTGGCGCCGGCCGCCGCAACCGCCGGTCTATCCCCCGCTGGCGCGCCGCCGCGGCCAGGAAGGGGAGGTCATGCTGCGTTTGGATATCGATGCCCGCGGCGAGGTGACCGGGGCCCGGGTACTGAACTCTTCGGGGCATCCGCTGCTGGACCGGGCGGCACGGGAGGCGGGGCTGGGCTGGCAACTGATGCCGGCGCGTATCAATGGCATTGCGGTCGCGTCCTATGTGACAATCCCGGTCCAATTCCGTCTTCACTGAAAACACCGACCCTTGATGACCCAGACCGGACGGCTGTCACCGCACCTGTTGCGTCGCCTGCTCTTGCTGCTGTTACCTCCGGTGATGCTGTTGTCGCTGCTGGTCGGGCCCGTCTCGCTGACGCCGGAGCAGCTGCTGATCCCGGGTTCACGCGACTTCCTGATACTGTTCGAACTGCGCCTGCCGCGCCTGCTGCTGTCGCTGTTTGCCGGTGCGCTGCTGGCGCTGACCGGCGCCTCGATTCAGGCATTGTTCCGCAACCCGCTGGCTGACCCGGGGCTGATCGGCATCAGCGCCGGCGCCGCGCTGGCGGCGGTGGCGGCACTGGTGTTCGGCGGCCACTGGCTGCTCGGCGCGCTGGGGCCGCTGCTGCTGCCGCTGTCCGCCTTTGTCGGCGGCCTGGCCGTGACCGCACTGGTGGCACGAATCGCCCGTACACCGCAGGGGATTTCCGTTACCACCATGCTGCTGGCCGGCATTGCGCTCAATAGCATCGCCGCGGCGGCCATCGGCGTGATGAAGTATTTCAGCGACGAACTCACGCTGCGGCAGGTGACCTTCTGGCTGCTGGGCAACCTCCACCGTACCGACTGGTCGAGCGCGCTGCTGCTGACGGCGCTGGCGCTGCCGGTACTGGTGCTGCTGCTGCGCGAGGGCCAGATGCTGAACCTGCTGTTGCTGGGCGAGCAGCAGGCTCGCCTGCTGGGGGTGGTCACCCACCGTCTGCAGCGGCGGCTGGTGCTGCTGGTGGCTCTTGGCGTCGGTGCAGTGGTCTCGCTCGGCGGCCTGATCGGATTCGTCGGCCTGGTGGTGCCACACCTGATCCGCCTGATGTGCGGGCCGGACAACCGCGCCCTGATGCCGTTGTCGGCAATGATGGGAGCCGTGCTGCTGACGCTGGCGGATGTGGTGTCACGGGTGCTGGTGAGTCCGGCCGAACTGCCAATCGGCATCGTCACGGCGCTGGTGGGCGGGCCCTTCTTCCTGTTCATGATTCTCTACCGGCAGCGGGGGCGCTTATGGTTCTGACCGCGCAGGGGCTGGGATGGCAGCGACTGGGGCGTCGGGTGCTGCAGGGACTGGACCTGACGCTGGCGCCGGGAACGTTGACGGTGGTGCTTGGGCCCAATGGCGCCGGCAAGTCGACGCTGCTGCAGCTGCTGTCCGGACTGCAGCTGCCGTCAGCAGGAGCGGTGCTGCTCGACGGCAAAAACCTGTCCAGCTGGAGCGAGCCGCAGCGCGCCCGCCGTGTGGCGGTGATGACGCAGGATCAGCCGCTGGATTTTCCGTTCACTGTCGAGGAAGTCGTGCGGCTTGGAGCCTGGCCGTTGCAGCTGCCGAAGCCTGAAGAGCGGGCACACTGTCATCTCTGGCTGGAGCGGCTGGACCTCGACGCCCTGGCGACGCGCAATTACCTGCAGCTGTCCGGCGGCGAACGGCAGCGGGTGCAGCTGGCGCGGGTGCTGGCGCAATGCGGCGGTGACACCGGAGCGCTGCTGCTGGACGAACCCGTCAGTGCCATGGATCTGCGCCATCAACACCTGTGCCTGCGGCAGCTGCGCCGGCTCGCCAATACCGGCCTGGCGGTACTGCTGATCCTGCATGATCTGTCGCTGGCGGCCCACTACGGCGACCGGGTGTTGCTGCTGAAGGGCGGGCAGACGCTGGCGCAGGGCCCGGTCGGCGAGGTCATGACCGGTCCGCGGCTCAGCGCGCTGTATGACGTTGGAGTGGACGTCAGCTTCGCAGACGGAACCCCGCGATTCCGCTCATTCGTCGAGGATGACGCCTTCTTCCAGTAGCCGTGTGGTCAGGTGATCGAGCGCCTCGTCGTCATCGGTGTAGACGGACAGGGTGTAGCTCAGCTCCCTGTCATCCAGCGGGTGCTGCATTTTTTTCTGCTGGTGCATGACCTTGATGTCCGCGTCCGAGGCATCGGTGCCGCTGGCCTGGCGGCGCTTGAGGCGAGCCTCGATCAGCTTCTGTTCACAATGGCAGCTGATAATACGGAATGGGACATCCAGTGAGCGGGCCAGCTCGGCATAGCTCAGGCGCGGTCTCTGGCGGATAAAGGTGGCATCGACGATCACGGTGTAGCCGGCACGCAGCATGGCCCGAGTGGTCTCGAACAGCTGGTGGTAGGTGCGGATGTTCATCTCCTGGCCGTAGAGTTCCAGCTTTTCGCCCTTGCGGCTCAGTTCCCGGTAGAGGCGCTTGCGCTCGATATCGGAGCGGATGCGGATGGCGTCGATGCGTTCGACCAGCTGCGCGCTGATATGACTTTTACCGCTGCCGGAGAGGCCGTGCATCAGCAGCAGCGCCGGTTTGGGATGGCGGGCATAGAGCTGCGCCAGCCGCAGATAGCGGCGGAAGGTCTCGATGTCCTTGTGTTCGCCGAGCATCGCCACCTTGGCCCGGACCATGGCGCGGTAGGCCTTGTAAAAGTTCAGCAGCTTCAGGGACTTGTAGTCGCCGGTCAGCTCCAGATAGCGGTTCAGCAGGCGGTGGGCCCAGCGGAACTGGCCATTGGCCTCCAGGTCCATCAGCAGGAACGCCAGATCGCAGATGGTGTCGATCCAGCGGAACTGCAGGTTGAATTCGATGCAGTCGAACAGCCGCAGCTTGTCGTGGAACAGGGTGATGTTGGCCAGGTGCAGATCACCGTGACACTCGCAGACGTGGCCCTCGGTCTTGCGCTGGCGGATGACGTCGGTGAGGTCGCGAAACTGTTGTGCGGTCTGCTGCGACAGTTGCTGCACCGCCGACCAGTCATCGGGGTCTTGCAGCACTTCGCGCAGGTGCATGAAGTTGTCCGAGACCACTTCCCAGATGGTCTCGGGCTCGCCCCAGGGGCTGTCGGAGGCGACGATGGGCACCTTCTGGTGAAACTCGGCAATCTGCACCGCCAGGGCGTCGATCCAGGCTGGTTCGAAGCGTTTCTGCTGCAGCAGCAGATCGAGACGCAGCTCGGTGTCGAACTGGCGCATGCGTACGGCGTACTCGAACGGCTCGCCGTCACCGTCCATAAGGGGCTGTGACGGGGTGCCGGTGATGGGCACGATCTCGAGGTAGATATCCGGCGCGAGGCGGCGGTTGAGCCGCAGCTCTTCCTCGCAGAAGTGATGGCGCTTGTCGAGGCTGGTGAAGTCGAGGAAGCCGAAGTCGACGGGCTTCTTCACCTTGTAGGCGTACTCGCCGGTGAGCAGCAGCCAGGAGATATGCGTTTCGATGACGCGAATGTCCCCGGTGGCGTGCGAATAAGCCGCCGGATCGCGAAGTGATTGAATAAATTCAGGAAACATAGAATCCCGGTATCGCGCGATTGGGTAAGGAATTATACTGAGCCGATGACAAAAAAGAGAGCCTCCGCTAAAAAACCTGGCCCTTCCGGCCGCAAAGGCAAAACCGCACGCAAAGCTCCCAGACGCTCTTTCAGGTCGGCGCTGTTCGGCTTTCTGCTCAAGCTGACGCTGGTTTTGAGCGTTTTCGCCGCCATCGGGCTGGCCTATCTCGATATGCAGGTCCGCGACAAGTTCGAGGGCAAGCGCTGGGCCCTTCCGGCCAAGGTCTATGGCCGTCCGCTGGAACTCTACCCGGGGCAGCCCTTGGCAATGGACGACCTCAAGGCCGAACTCAAGGGCCTCGGTTATCGCTTCGTCAAGAGTGCCAGTGGTCCCGGACAGGCCGAGTGGGCCAGTTCGCGGGTACGCCTGCACACCCGGGGGTTCGTTTTTCCCGACGGCTACGAGCCGTCCCGCGATCTGCTGCTGGACTTCCGCGGTGGCACCCTGTCCCGGGTCCGCGACGCCAGTGGCAACCTGCCGCTGGCCCGGCTGGAACCGGTGCTGGTCGGAGGTATCTACCCCAACAGCAACGAAGACCGCGACCTGATCAGGCTGTCTGAAGCGCCGCCCTATCTGGCGGAAGCGCTGATCGGCATCGAGGACCGCAGCTTCTACGATCACCACGGCATCTCGCTCAAGGGTATCGCCCGTGCCATGTGGGTCAACATTCAGGCCGGTCGTTTCGTTCAGGGTGGCAGTACCCTGACGCAGCAGCTGATCAAGAATTTCTATCTTACCGCCGATCGCACCCTGGCGCGCAAGCTGCTGGAAGTGCCGATGGCGGTGCTGCTGGAGCTGCATTACAGCAAGGACGAGATCCTGGAAGCTTACCTCAACGAGGTTTACCTGGGCCAGTCGGGCGCTCGGGCCATTCACGGCTTCGGGCTCGGCAGTCAGTACTATTTCGGCCGTCCGATCCAGGAACTGCAGTTGCATCAGGTGGCGCTGCTGGCCGGGCTGGTCAAGGGCCCGTCCTACTTCGATCCGCGGCGCCACCCGGAACGCGCCAAGCAGCGTCGTGACCTGGTGCTGTCGATACTGGCCGAACGTGGCCAGATCACGCCGCAACAGCTGGCTGAGGCGCAGGCCCGCGGGCTCGACGTCGTTCAGTCCAAGAGCCTGCAGAAGGGGGCTTATCCGGCTTACCTCGACCTGGTGAAGCGACAGCTGCGCGAGGATTACCGCGAGGAGGATCTCAGCTCCGAGGGGCTGAGGGTCTTCACCAGCCTGGATCCCATCGTGCACCGGCGTGCCGAAGAGGCGATGGTGGAAACCACCGATCAGCTGGTGAAGCGGTACGGCAAGAAGCTCGAGGGGCTGCAGGGCAGCATGGTGGTCACCGATCCTCAGACCGGCGATGCGCTGGCGATCATCGGCGGTCGCGATACCCGCTTTCAGGGCTTCAACCGGGCCCTCGATGCCGATCGCTCCATCGGTTCCCTGGTCAAGCCCGCGGTCTATCTGGCGGCGCTGGAGCAGGGCTATACCCTGGCCAGTCCGATCGAGGACGAGCCGGTGCGGCTGAAATTGCCCAATGGCGATGTCTGGGCGCCGGACAACTTCGATCACCAGGCCCATGGTGTAGTGCCGCTGCACCGGGCGCTGGCCAAATCCTACAACCTGGCGACCGCCCACCTGGGCCTCGATATCGGCGTCGACAAGGTTGTCGACATGCTGCACAGGCTCGGTCTGGAGCGGGATATCAACGCCTATCCGGCGCTGTTGCTCGGAGGGCAGACGATGTCGCCGGTGGAAGTGGCAAACATCTACCAGACACTGGCGGCCAATGGCTTCCAGACCCCGTTGCGTGCGATCAGAATGGTGACCGACGCCGATGGCCAGGAGCTGTCGCGCTATCCCTTCAAGGTGCGCCAGACGGTGCCGGTGGAGCTGGTTCACCTGATCCAGTACGCGATGCAGGAAGTGGTGCGCGAAGGGACGGCACGCTACGCCTACAGCCAGCTGCCGGCGGACCTGAATATCGCCGGCAAGACCGGCACTTCGAACAATCAGCGTGACAGCTGGTTTGCCGGTTTCACTGGCAACCGCCTGGCGGTGGTATGGCTGGGGCGGGACGACAATGCGCCGATGCCAATCACCGGCTCCAGCGGTGCCCTGCGGGTCTGGACTGACTTCATGCGCCGCGAACATCCACAGCCGTACCTGGCGACGCGACCCGACGACATCGAATATGTCTGGGTCGATGATGCCACCGGCCTGCGCTCGGGACAGTACTGCGATGGCGCACGGCAGCTGCCGTTCCTGGTCGGCACGGCACCACAGCAGGGCATCGACTGCGGTGGCAACCCGGTGCAGCAGTCGGTGGACTGGTTCCGTAACTGGTTCCGCTGAGCCGCCATGTCCGAACCGGTTGCAACATGCGCGCTGCGGTGCAACAGTAGCCCACCGAAGACTTCAGCAACGGGATGATGACGATGTACCGAATGAGACTGGGATTTCTCGCGGGTGTGGCTCTGCTGGCCGGTTGTGCCGGCCCCGGTGTCTATCAGCCGCCGGTGGAAGATCGCAGTGGCAGCGCCCCGCCGCCTAGGGTGGAGCGCGGTACCGGCGTGACCGTGACGCCCGTCTACGACGAGCCGGTCATCAGCCGGCAGCGCCTCGAGGGCGACGCCGGGCTTTCGGTACAGCCCCTGTCTCCGCCGGACGACTCGCCTGCGTCGATTCCGACGCCCGAGGCCGCGGCGCCGGCATCGAATAACCCCGCCGTCGTTGCGCTGCTTGACAGCGCCCGCCAGCAGCAGGCTTCAGGCTCCCTGGGGGCTGCCCAGAGCAGTCTCGAGCGTGCGCAGCGTATTGCCCCGCGGGATCCGCAGGTCTATTACCAGCTCGCCGAACTCCAGCGGCAGATGCAGAAATATGATGAAGCCGAGCAACTGGCTCGCAGGGGCGTGGCGGTCGCCGGAGGCCAGCCTGATGCATTGCGCCGCCTGTGGCTGCTGATCGCCAATATCCGCAAGGACGCCGGCGACCTGAATGGAGCGCGGGACGCGCTGGAGCAGGCGCGGCGCTATTGATATCGGCTTGACCCCGGCGTCGGATCAGGCGCCGGATCAGGCGCCGGGGTCAAGCCTGCGCCTTTGCTGGTTTGGCACAGGTTGGGTGCAGGCGCAGGCTCACGTGCGACGGGCGCTGATACCCAGACTGATCAATGGCAGGCATAAGGCGAGCGCCAGCAGGTGCAATGTCTCCTGCCGCCAGGCCGGTAGCAGAGTCGAGGGGCCGAACAGCAGCAATGCGACAGCCGCGACCAGGGTACCTGCCAGCGCCAGCAACTGCGATCGCCCCCTTTCCCCCCGGATGACCCCCGCCAGCAACGCCAGGCAGATGAGCAGCGCCAGCACCTGGCTGTACTGTTCGCCGGTGCCGAATCTGCGAAACAGCTCGAACAGCGCGAAACAGCCCAGCAGCCAGCGACCCCAGGTCGCGCGTGACCAGTCGAGGCGGAAACCTCGCGCCGCCACGGCCAGTGCGAACAACGGCAGGCCGGCGTAGAACGCCAGGTTCTCCAGCATCAGGCGCAGCGTTTGCTGGTCGGGTCCGCTGCTGGACAGCAAAAGCCGCCCCAGCATCGACAGTGCCAGTGCCAGTGCCCCGAGGCTCATCACGCCAAGGGTGGTTGCGGCGCCATCTCCCTGCGACTTGCGATAGAGCAGGGCGGTACTGCCGAGCGCACTGCCCAGCAGTACCAGTTGCGACAGCAGCAGTATCATCCGAGGCGACTGAATACGCGATCGGCCGCCGCCAGGGTGGCCTCGATATCCTGCTGGCTGTGGGCGGCTGAGATGAAGCCGGCCTCGAACGCCGACGGCGCCAGGTAAACGCCCTCCTCCAGCATGCCGTGGAAGAAGCGACCGAAGCGCTCGGCGTCGCAGCTGGTGGCCTGGCTGAAGCTGGTCACCTGGGACAGGTCGGTGAAAAAGAGACCGAACATGCCGCCTACCTGGCTGGTGGTGAACGGAATGCGGTGGCTCAGCGCCACGGCCTCGAGCCCCTGGGTGAGCAGTTCCGCCTTGGCGGCCAGCTGTTCGTGGAAGCCCGGCGTCGAGATGGCGTTGAGCATGGTCAGGCCCGCGGCCATTGCCAGCGGGTTGCCGGACAGGGTGCCGGCCTGATAGACGGGCCCCAGCGGCGCGATAAATTCCATGATCTCGCGTTTGCCACCGAAGGCCCCGACCGGCAGGCCGCCGCCGATAACCTTGCCGAGGGTGGTCAGGTCCGGCGTGATGCCATAGTGTGCCTGGGCGCCGCCCAGGGCGACGCGGAAGCCGGTCATCACCTCGTCGAAGATCAGCACGCTGCCATACTGGTTGCAGACCTCGCGCAGCCCTTCCAGGAAACCGGGTACCGGCGGGATGCAGTTCATGTTGCCGGCGACCGGCTCGACGATGATGCAGGCAACCTGATCGCCAACCTCGGCGAAAGCCTGGCGCACACTGTCGATGTCGTTGTAGTTCAGGGTAATGGTGTGCTCGGCCAGAGCTGCCGGTACCCCCGGTGAGTTGGGCTCGCCCAGGGTCAGGGCGCCGGAGCCCGCCTTCACCAGCAGCGAATCCGAGTGGCCGTGGTAGCAGCCCTCGAACTTGACGATCTTGTCACGGCCGGTAAAACCGCGGGCCAAGCGAATGGCGCTCATCGTCGCCTCGGTTCCGGAGTTGACCATGCGCACCATCTCGATCGACGGCATCAGCTCGCAGACCTTGTCGGCCATTTCGATCTCGATCGCGGTCGGAGCACCGAATCCGGTGCCGTGGTCCAGCGCGGCGCGGATGGCATCGATGACCTCGGGGGCGTTGTGGCCGAGAATCATCGGGCCCCAGGAACCGACATAATCGATGTAGCGCTTGTCATCCTCATCGAACAGGTAGGCGCCCTCGCCATGCTTGAAGAACAGCGGGGTGCCGCCGACGCCTTTGAAGGCACGGACCGGAGAGTTGACGCCACCGGGGATGTGCTGCTGGGCGGCCTGGAACAGGGCTTCGGAACGGGACATGCGGATACCTTCCCTCTGAAATTAGAACTGCTGGCTGAAACGTTGCGCCTGGCGGCGGATGTCGGCCGCAGCGAAAAGTGCGTGAATCACGGCGATCATGCTGGCGCCGGCTTCGGATACCTGGCGGGCATTATCCATGCTAATGCCGCCGATCGCCACCACCGGCAGGCCGACTTCCTGGGCGGCCCGCGGCAGCAGCGACAGCGGTGCGGGCCTGGCATCGGGCTTGGTTCGGGACGGGAAGAAGGCGCCAAAGGCGACATAGTCCGCCCCCTCGTCCCGGGCCTGAAGCGCCAGCGCAAGGCTGTCATGACAAGTGGCGCCGATGACTGCATCCGGGCCCAGACGCTTGCGCGCCGCGGCGATGGACCCATCGCTCTGGCCCAGGTGCACGCCGTGCGCTTCACTCGCCAGTGCCAGCTCGAGGTCGTCGTTGATCAGCAGAGGCCGCTCGAAACGCTCGCAAAGGTCGCGCAGAAGCAGTGCCTGGCGCAGGCGGCGTTCGGCATCCTGGCTCTTGTCTCGGTACTGCACGATGGCGGCACC
This sequence comes from Oceanospirillaceae bacterium, assembly GCA_013373085.1. Classification (GTDB taxonomy): domain Bacteria; phylum Pseudomonadota; class Gammaproteobacteria; order Pseudomonadales; family Balneatricaceae; genus Marinobacterium_A. The sequence goes on from JABXIM010000001.1 coordinate 34,165, forward strand.
GCCTTCGAGCGCGGCCTCGACGCTGGCGACCAGGGTGCGGTCATCGGGCATCAGGTGGCTGTCGGTGATGGCGTAGAGGCCGTGCAGGCTGTAAGCGGTCATGACGGAATCCTGTGGCAATGGGTGAATGTTCGCGCCGGCGTCACAGCGCCTGCTTGCGCAGGTAATAGGCTTCCAGCTGGGCGCGTGTCAGCAGGCCTATGATCTGGCCGCGGTTACTGCTGACGCAGAGAATATCGGTCTCGTGCTGGCGCATGCAATCGGCGGCCTCCTGCAGGGTGGCGCGAAAACTGACAGTGACCGGATCGCGGCGGTGCGCAGGTATGTTCAGCAGGTTGACCTCGGGCGGCTCATCTTCCTGCTGTTCCAGCCAGAGCGTCAGGTCTGCACGCGGCAGCAGGGCCCGCGGTGCGCCGTCGCTTAACAGGACCCAACTGGCATCCTGTTGCGCCAGCACCTTGGCGCGATGGCTGCTTTCGGTCACCGATGCCCGGAGAAAGTCGCGCTCCATGAGACTGCCGACGGCGGCGCGGGACAGCACCTGCGCCAGCGGTTCCTGACGGTAGTCCAGGCCCTGAGCCTGCAACAGCGACTGAAATATGGATGGCAGGCGGAAAAAAGCACGCACCGTCAGGTTGCTGATCACGATTGCCAGCATGCCCGGCAGGATGATGTGTGGGTTGCCGGTCAGCTCCAGCAGGGCGATCAGGGCCGCGAGGGGCGCGTTGAGCACGGCGCCCATCATCGCCCCCATTCCGATCATCGCATACAGACCCGAATGAGACAGTGAGTCCGGGCTGAGCAGCAGGCCGAGCGAGCCGAGCAGGGCGCCGGCGAGGGCGCCGATGACGAAGGTCGGGCCGATCAGGCCGGCGGGGATACCGAGTCCAAGCACCACCGGTGTCAGCAGCCATTTGGCCAGCAACAGGCCCGCCAGCCAGAGAAGTTCCTGCTGCCCCAGCAACGTCGCCTGAAGGGTGTCGTAGCCGACGCCCATCACCTGTGGGAAGGCATAGGCGACGGCTCCGGTGAGTACACCCGCCAGTAGCAGGCGTATGTATAGCGGCACCCGGGGCTGCAGTGCGACAGTACCCAGCATCAGGCGGTTGAAGCCCCCCGCCAGCAGGCCTATGAGCAGCCCCAGCAGCATGACCATCGGAATCTCGCGCAGGTCGCCGATACTGAGCGGCGGCACATTGAGCAGCGTCTGGGTGCCGAGGCTGGCGCTCACCACCAGGTTGGCGGTCACCGCCGAGACGATGATCGGTGTGAACCCCAGCACGGTGTATTCCAGCAGTACCACCTCCATGGCGAACACGACGCCCGCCAGCGGGGTGCTGAACGCCGCCGAAATGCCTGCCGCAGTGCCGCAGGCCACAAGCAGGCGCATGGAGTTATTGGGGACGCGCATCCACTGGCCGACAAGGCTGGAACTGCCGGCGCCGAGGTGGACCGCCGGCCCCTCACGTCCGGCGGACTGCCCACTGAGCAGGGCGATGGACGCGGCTGCAAACTGGATCAGAATATTGATTGCGGGGAGATGCCCCTGGTGGTAACGCAGCCGTTCGAGCACATGGACGATGCCGACGCTGCGTCGCCGGGGCGCAAGACGCCACAGCAGCAGGCACAGCAGCAGGCTGCCGGCGATTGGCAGCGCGATCCGTACCGGCGTGGAAAGCCCTTCGAAATTTTCCGGATTGCCGTCCGGCAGGTAGAGGGACAGCGGAATTTCGACCGCGAGGCGGAATGCCAGGATAATCAGACCCGCAGCCAACCCCGACAGGACACCGAGGATCAGCAGCTGGGGCAGGGAGTCGATATGAGACAGGCGGTCACGAAAATGCTCCAGCGACAGGAGGTCCTTGCGAATCAATGGGCTATGGTCCGGATAGTTTTTAGGGTTGGCGCTTTGTATCATTAAGGAGTCGGTCGGGAGCGTCAACTCGTTCGCCGGCGCCAATTCAGGTTTTCGACTCTTGCATGTGAGGTTGATGTGATCAAGGTAGGTATCGTGGGCGGCACCGGATACACCGGCGTCGAACTGTTGCGGATTCTGGCGAATCATCCTGAGGTTCAGGTGGACGTCATTACGTCGCGATCCGAAGAGGGTATCCGCATCGCGGACATGTACCCGAACCTGCGCGGTCACTACGACCTCGCCTTCACGGTGCCGGACGTCGAGCGTCTGGCGGGCTGCGATGCGGTGTTCTTCGCCACGCCCCACGGCGTTGCCATGAGCATGGCGCCGGAACTGGTCGAGCGCGGCGTCAAGGTGATCGACCTTGGAGCTGACTTCCGCATCAAGGACCTCGAGCTCTGGTCGCGCTGGTACGGTTTGGAGCATACAGCGCCGGAACTGGCCGCCGAGGCGGTTTACGGCCTGCCGGAAGTGAACCGTGAGCAGATTCGCAACGCCCGCATGATCGCCTGCCCGGGCTGCTATCCGACAGCGGTGCAGCTGGGCTTCCTGCCGTTGATCGAGAATGCGCTGGTGGATCATCGCCGGCTGATCGCGGACTGCAAGTCCGGCGTCAGCGGAGCCGGTCGCGGCGCCAGTGTCGGCTCGCTGCTGTGCGAGGCCAGCGAAAGCTTCAAGGCCTATGGTGCGGCGGGGCATCGCCACCTGCCGGAGATCAAGCAGGGGCTGAGTGGTGCCGCCGGTCGTCCGGTGGGGCTGACGTTCGTACCGCACCTGACGCCAATGATCCGCGGGATCCACGCCACCCTTTACTCGGTACTGAAGGATCCGACCGACGGTCTGCAGGCGTTGTTCGAAGAACGCTACGCCGACGAGCCGTTCGTCGACGTCATGCCGGCTGGCAGCCATCCGGAAACCCGTAGCGTCAAAGGGGCCAATATGTGCCGTATCAGTGTCGTGCGGCCGCAGGACGACGACACCGTGGTGGTGCTGTCGGTCATCGACAACCTGGTCAAGGGCGCAGCGGGTCAGGCGGTGCAGAACCTGAACATTCTGTTCGGTCTGGATGAGCGTGCCGGCCTCAACCTTGTGGGCCTGATGCCCTGATTGGCTGTAATACTTGACTACTTTTGTCGGTTAAGAAAGAATAGCGGCCAGTTTTAATATGCGGGAGTGGGTATGACTGAGTCCTTTGAGCAGAATCCTCCGCTGGTGTTTACCGAAGCGGCGGCTGCAAAGGTGAAAAGCCTGTTGGAGGAGGAGGAAAACGACAACCTCAAGCTCCGGGTCTATATCACCGGAGGGGGTTGTGCCGGCTTTTCCTATGGCTTTACCTTCGACGAATCGATGGCGGAAGACGACACTGCGGTCGACAAAGACGGCGTAACGCTGGTCGTGGACGCGATGAGCTTTCAGTACCTTGCGGGCGCCGAAGTGGACTACAGGCAAGGTCTGCAGGGTTCGCAGTTCGTCATCAACAACCCCAACGCCACCACCACCTGCGGTTGTGGCTCGTCCTTCTCGATCTGATCGACTTTCGGGGCGGCCGTTTCGGGCTGCCCCGGCCTTCCCTTGGGTGACTTGACGCGGCTATCAGGGCTGAAAGACAGCTCCTAGGATGCGTGCGCCCGCAGCGCCGGTTACGGCGGCCAGGTTGCCGCTCAGGCCGTCCAGCGTCCGCGCCGCCAGCCAGGCGAATGCGCAAGCCTCAACCCAGTCCGGGTCCTGCCCCAGGGCCGCGGTGGTATTGACCTTATAAGGTTTCAACAGGGTGCTCAGGCGATCCAGTAGCTGTTTGTTATGGCTACCGCCGCCACAGACGAACACCTCGCCGCCTGAACCCAGTTCCCGCTGTATCTCCTGGCTCAGCGAGCGGGCGGTCAACTCCAGCAATGTGGCTTGAATATCCTCCGGAGCAGCGGTTTCGCATGCGCTTGTCCGGATGCATTCGCTTAGCCAGTCCAGGTTGAACTGCTCCCGGCCCGTGCTCTTGGGTGCGGGGGCTGCGAAGAAGGCCAGGTCCAGCAGTCGTTCGAGCAGCGCCGGCACTACCGTTCCGGATGCCGCCCAGGCGCCGGCGCGGTCGTAATTGAGTCCCCTCTGCTGGTGTATCCAGCCGTCGAGCAGCACGTTGCCGGGACCTGTATCGTAGCCGGTGACCGGGCGCGAGCTGTCGGCAGGCAATAGCGTGATATTGGCCATGCCGCCGATATTGACGATGACCCGGTCGCTGGTTTCGGTCCGGAACAACGACTGATGGTAGGCGGGTACGAGTGGTGCACCCTGGCCGCCTGCCGCCATGTCGCGGCGGCGGAAATCTGCGACCACCGTCAGCCCGGTGCGCTCGGCGATCAGGTTGGGGTCGCCAATCTGCAGTGTGAAACCGGCTTCCGGCCTGTGACGCACGGTCTGTCCATGACTGCCGATCGCCCGAATCGAGGCGCGATCGAGGCGGGCGCTGTCTATGAGATTGTTGGCTGCGGTTGCAAACAGTTCGCCGAGTGCAAGATCGAGTCGGCCGAGGCGCTCGATCTCGTCGTCGCCCGGATGCATCAGCGCGAGGGTCTGGTGTCGTAGGTCGCCTGGCAGCGGCTCGCTGTGGCTGGCGACAAGAGAGAGGCTGCGGCCATCGTATTCGACGACGACCGCATCGATGCTGTCGAGACTGGTGCCCGACATCAGGCCGAGATAGCGCATGGCGCGCTTACTCGGCCAAAGCGACCTGGGTGGAAGCGTATTTGTCGAGCTGTGCCAGCAGGGTCTGGGAGACGGACTGGAAGGCGGCGCGTTCGCTCTTTGGTACCGGGTCCGCATGTGGCAGTTTCACGGTCATGGGGTTCTTGTGCGCGCCATTGATGCGGAATTCGTAGTGCAGGTGAGGGCCGGTGGCGAGACCGGAACTGCCGACGTAGCCGATCAGCTGGCCCTGCTGTACGCGACTGCCTACCGAGAGGCCTTTCTTGAAGCGGGACATATGGGCATACAGGGTGGTGATGCCCTGGCCATGCTGCAGGATGATCACATTACCGTAACCGCCCTTGACGCCGCGGAAGATGATCTTGCCATCGCCGGCAGCCTTGATTGGCGTACCGGTGCCGGCGGCATAGTCGACGCCCTTATGCGCACGGATCTTGTTCAGTACGGGGTGCTTGCGGCTGAGGTTGAACGGTGAGCTGATGCGGGCGAAATCGACCGGGGTACGCAGGAAGGCCTTGCGCATGCTGTTGCCGTCCGGCGTGTAGTAGCTGGTGTTGCCTTTGGAGTCGGTAAAACGCAGGGCGCGAAATACGTTGCCCTGGTTGACGAACTCGGCGGCGACGATGTTGCCGGTGCCGATGTTTTCGCCGTCCAGCATTTTTTCTTCGTAGATCACCCGGAAGGTGTCGCCTTTGCGAATGTCGAGCGCGAAATCGATGTCCCAGCCGAAGATGGCCGCCAGCTGCATGATGGTGTTATTGGACATGCCGGCGCGGGAGCCGTCGAGGAACAGTGAATTCTCGATGGTGCCCTGGGCGAACTGATGCTGGATACTGGGCTCGCGCTCGAGGGACTCGGTGCGGTAGCTGTCGCCATCGCGCTCCAGCAGAACCTGCTTCAGCGGGCTGACGATATGCTTGAGCTTCTTGAGCTCGCCGCCCTCGATCAGGAACGAGAGGGTTTCGCCCGGGTAGATGCGGGACAGCGCCTTGTTGTCCTTGGTGGCCTGGATGACCTGGTGTACGTCGAGGGCGGTAAGGCCGGCGCGCTTGAACAGGGTGCTCAGGTTGTCGCCACTGGTGACCTTGTAGTCGACCCAGTTTTCGACCGGCTCGGCGGGTACTTGGGTAACCGTCGGGTCTTCGGGCTGTTCGTTGGCTTCGCTGCTGGTCGCGTCGCTCGGGAGGCGCTCGTCCTGCAGGGTTGGCAGCAATTCGGTGTCGGTTTCCTCGTCGAGCTTCAGTTCGAGCTTGACCGTATCCTGCTGCAGGGTGCCGGACTCGGGACGGTCGCCACGGGTGGCGGACACCTTCTCCGACGGAACCAGCATCAAGGTGATGCCGATAATGACGACACAGATGGAAACGGCGACCAGATGGACGGTCGGCAGGCGGCTACCGATGTTCTTTATGACATTAAACACTATGCTACCCATAAAATAGAATACCCGTACAGTGGCCTATTTAACCGCAAACCATAAGGGGTTGGCAAAATAGAATATCGGCATCAGCCGAAAAAAGTTAACAGTCTTTTCATCGACACGAATTTGTTCGCAGCCCGGTGCGGCGGTAGAATACGCGTCCTTTAGTCAATAGCCGTTTCAAGGGTATTCGAAAGCAATGAGCGACATGACACTGTTACAGGATCTCAAAGCCCGCGGGTTGATCGCGCAGATGACCAGCGAGGAAGAACTTGAGCAACATCTGGCAGAGAACAGTGTCACCCTTTATTGCGGCTTCGACCCGACCGCGGACAGCCTGCATCTGGGGCATCTGGTACCGCTGCTGATGCTCAAGCGTTTCCAGGAGTATGGCCACCGCCCCATCGCGCTGGTCGGCGGCGCCACCGGCATGATCGGTGATCCCAGTTTCAAGGACCAGGAACGCTCGCTGAATTCGGCAGATATCGTGCAGCAGTGGAGTGACTGTCTCAAGGCCCAGATCAGTCGTTTCATCGACTTCGGCGACCAGGAAGGCGGCGCGATTCTGGCCAACAACTTCGACTGGACCTCCAGTGTCGACGTACTGTCGTTTCTGCGTGATATCGGCAAGCACTTCACCGTTAACGCGATGATCGCCAAGGAGTCCGTCCGCCAGCGCATCGAGCGCGAGGGCTCGGGTATCTCCTTTACCGAATTCACCTACCAGATCCTACAGTCCTACGATTTCCAGTACCTTAACAAGGCGTATGGCTGCTCGCTGCAGATTGGTGGCTCCGATCAGTGGGGCAATATCGTTGGTGGTATAGATTTGTCTCGGCGGATGAATGGAGCCCGTGTATACGGACTGACATTGCCGTTGATCACCAAGTCGGACGGTACCAAGTTTGGCAAAACCGAAAGCGGTGCGGTCTGGCTCGACGAGAAGAAAACCTCGCCCTATGCCTTCTATCAGTTCTGGCTGCAAACCCCCGATGCGGACGTCTACCGTTTCCTGAAGTTCTTCACTTTCCTTCCGGTCGCCGAGATCGATGCGATCGAGAAGGCCGATGCCGAGCGTGAAGGCCGTCCGGAGGCGCAGGCTATCCTGGCGCGTGAGGTCACCCGTCTGGTGCATGGCGAGGAAGGCTTGGCGGCCGCGCAGCGTATCACCGAAGCGCTGTTTTCGGGCGATCTGTCGACCCTGGGCGAGAATGACTATGCCCAGCTGAGCCTCGACGGCTTGCCGTCCTCTGGGCTGATCGTGTCTGAGCTTGCGGAAAGGCCGCTGACCACATTGCTTGCAGACGCGGGGCTGGCCGCCTCCGGCAAACAGATCAAAGATGCGCTGCAACGCAATGCTGTGGTGGTCAATGGTGAGGCTTACGGCGTTGAAGACAATATGAAGGCTCCGGAGGTGTTTGCCGCCGATCGAGCTCTTTTCGGCAAATACTTCCTCGTTAAGCTCGGCAAGAAAAAGCATCACCTGTTCGTGGCAGCCTGAATGCGCCGACACGAAGAGTGATAATGAAGTAAAAGAAAGGGCGCCAATGGCGCCCTTTCTTTTATATATGCGCGGGTATGGATGGATAAGAGAGAACTCTGGTTGCTAAATGCTCAGATGTTCTCTTTTTGGTGGTTTTCAAAAAAATGTCACAAAGGTTGTTGACTCTCCCGCTGGGGTCTGTAGAATTCGCCTCCTCGCTTGAGACGACGGCCTGAAACGGCTC
>JABXIM010000088.1 GCA_013373085.1 Oceanospirillaceae bacterium
ATCAACGGCATGGTCTATGTACGCGGTCATGCCTGCGATTTCGACGAGTGGGAGCAGCAGGGTGCCGAAGGCTGGAGCTACCAGAACTGCCTGCCTTACTTCCGCCGTGCCGAAACCTGGAAGGGCGGTGCAGACGACTATCGCGGCGGGGAAGGCCCGCTGGCAACCTGCAACGGCAACGATATGCGCCTGAATCCGCTTTACCAGGCCTTCATCGACGCCGGCGAACAGGCCGGCTATCCAAAAACCGACGACTACAACGGCTACCGCCAGGAAGGTTTCGGCCCGATGCACATGACCGTCAAGGACGGCGTGCGCTGGTCAACCTCGAACGCCTATCTGCGCCGGGCGCTGCCGCGGCCGAACCTGACGCTGGTATCGAAGGCGCAGACGCGCCGCATCCTGTTCGACGGCAAGCGGGCGGTTGGTGTCGAGTACGATGCAGGCAAGGGTGTCCAGCAGGTAACAGCTCTGCGCGAAGTGATACTGTCGTCCGGTTCGATCGGTTCGCCGATGCTGCTGCAGCTTTCCGGCATCGGGCCGCGCGACGTCCTGAAAGACGCCGGTGTGCCGTTGCTGCACGAGCTGCCCGGCGTGGGCGAGAACCTGCAGGACCACCTGGAGGTGTACTTCCAGTTCCGCTGCAAGCAGCCGATCTCGCTGAACAGCAAGCTGGGCCTGATCAGCAAGGGACTGATCGGCAGCCGCTGGATGCTGTTCAAGGACGGCCTGGGCGCCACCAACCACTTCGAGTCCTGCGCCTTCATCCGTTCCCGCGCGGGTTTGAAATGGCCCGACGTGCAGTACCACTTCCTGCCGGCGGCGATGCGCTACGACGGCCAGGCGGCGTTCGACGGTCACGGTTTCCAGGTACACGTCGGCCCCAACAAGCCGAAAAGCCGTGGCCGCGTGAAAATCGTCTCGGCGGATCCGAACGCCAAACCGAGCATCCTGTTCAACTATCTGCAGGACAAGCAGGATGTCGAGGATTGGCGTGCCGTGATTCGCCTGACCCGCGAAATCATCGCGCAGCCGGCGTTCGATGCCTACCGAGGCGACGAGATTCAGCCCGGCACCGATATTCAGTCCGATGAGCAGGTCGATGCCTGGGTACGGCAGAATGTCGAGAGCGCCTACCACCCGTCATGCAGCTGCAAGATCGGTGCGGACGACGATCCGATGGCGGTGCTCGATGCCGAGTGCCGCGTGCGGGGCGTCGAGGCGCTGCGGGTAGTGGATTCGTCGGTATTTCCGACCATTACCAACGGTAACCTCAACGCGCCCACCATCATGGTCGCTGAGCGCGCTGCGGATCTGATTCTTGACCGTGCGCCGCTGCCTGCCGCCGGCGTGCCGGTGTGGATTGATCCCGAGTGGGAAAGCCGCCAGCGGCTCAACCCGCCGCAGCGAGCTCAGACCCGCGACTGCGCCTGAGGTATTTCTTCGTGCAGCAGCCAGCTCAGCGTCCGGTGTGCCTGACGCCGCGCAGTTGCAGCGTCCGCATTCAGCATGCCCAGGACACTGTTGATCCAGAGACCGTCGATCATCGCGGCCAGCGTCAGTGCTGCGTCGCGGGCCTCGGCGGCTGGCAGCAGCGCCCGGAAGTTGTGCAGCAGATTGGAGCGCAGGCGGGCGCCGCGTATGTGCGCCAGGCGACTGAGGCCCGGGTCGTGAGGGGTTTCCGCCCAGAACGCGAGCCAGCAGGTGATGACCTCCGGCTCGAACTGGGACTCGGCGAAGTTGCCGTCGATGATGGCGGCGATCCGCTGACGTGGCGTCGCCGCCTCGCGCCAGGCGGCATAGATATCCTCGCCGAGCTGACGCATCAACTGGCGCATGGTCTCGGCCAGCAGGTCGGCCTTGCCGTCGAAATAGTGGTGAATGATGCCGGTGGACACGCCTGCGATTTTGCTGATGCGGGCCACGGTGGTATTGGCGTAACCGTACTGGTGAATCGCCGCCGCGGTTGCTTCGATCAACTGTTTGCGGCGTATTGGCTGCATACCAACCTTGGGCATATAAAGCATCCTGTCTCTGTCGCGCTGGGGCGCACATGATGGTGTTTTTTGACCAGGGCATCAACTTGCGGCGAATTTCATTCTGAAGTCCAAATAAAACCGCAGAGGTCGTAATCAGAACAGATTTCACTTCAGTTAAGCCTGATATTTAATTTAATTAAACGTCCAATTAACAAAAAATAACAAGGATGCATCGCAGGAACCGGATTGGCCGCCCTCGTCCATTGCCAGCTGACGGGCCGAACCAAGGTTCCCAATCATCCCGAGGACCCAACCATGAATACCGTTCTATCCTTCGCCATAATAGCGACTTTGTTGATGGCCTTACTGATCCTGCTGCGCTGGGGCAAACTGCGCTGCCAGGGTGAGATGCCCACCTCGTTGTTCGCCTTCATGGCCATACTGTTCACGTCCGGTCTCGATGTCGGACTGGTGATGTTTCCGCTGACCGAGTTTCCTGTCTACGCCGAAGAGAGCGCCTATGCCTTCACCAACCCGCTGGCGATCGAATTCGGTTTCTGGGGGTTCCTGGTGTGGGGGTTCTACTTCCTCACGACCTTCTATTTCGTCATCGTCGAGCCGCGGCTGAAGCTGTTCGAGATTCCAGTGATCAAGCTGATCAACAATATCGTCGTGATCGGTACCTGCGCCTTCACAGGCTTTCTCTTCCTTAGCTACCTGCCCGACTACGCCGAAGGCATTTCGGAACCGCTGCGCTACGGTTTGACCGGACTGGTGGTGTTGATGGCGGTCTTCTCCAGTTCTGACGTGCGCTACGTCAAGTGGCTCAGTATCGGTTCCACCTGGCTGTTCTTCGGCCTGATCGGCCTGCTGGCGATGAACGCCGGGATGGGGACGGCGGCGGTTGGCGATAGCCTGTCCAAGCTGTCGGGATACTTCGGCAACCTGCATCGCTTCGTCACACCGCTGAGCGACTACCATGCCTTCTACCTGTTCTGGTGGTTCTCCTGGAGCATCATGATCGGCCAGTTCGTCGCCCGTTTCGTCGGCGGACTGTCGGCACGTCAGCTGTGTCTGGCGATGCTGGTGATACCGTCCATTCCGATCGCGATCTGGTTCTCGGTGCTCTACTTCTATCACGAGCAGGCGCTTTTGATGAGCGGGGCGCTCAAGCTGGCAATGCTGGTGGTCGGCGTGATCTTCGTCATCAACTCGCTCGACTCGCTCATTCGCCTCTACACCACCAACCTCAACCTCACCGTCGAACGTTTCGGTCTGCTGCCCTACATCGGAGGCAACTGGGTCCTGATGTTCGGACTGGTGCTGCTGTTCCAGTTCACGCCGCTGCAGATCGAATGGATTGGTCTGGTGGTGATTGGTCTCTACGCGCTGATCTCGCTGCTGCTGCTGCGCAATGTCTCCCGCCTGAGCTCGGGGGCGCTTCAGGAAGTCGCAGCGCGGCGCGACTGAAGGATTGAGGCCATCAGGCCAATCAGCCAGCAACTCAGCACAAAGGGCGCGGTAAACGGAGGGATTCCGCACTGTGCCAGGAGTGGCTGGAGTAGTGTCGACAGGGCGCCGCCAGCGAGAATCAGCAGTGGCTGGTGGCCGAAACGCAATGACAGCGCGACGGCCGCCAGTGCAGCGTTGAAACCGTACAGGCCCTGTTGCAGGTCGCCCGCGGCGACGGACAGCCCGCCGGCGACCAGGGTACCGGTGAGGGCGCCTACCAGCGCCCAGCCACAATCCCGGGTCGAACCCAGCGCCAGTGCCAGCAGGACCAGCATGGCTGCCACCGGCGTACCGAGGAACAGCACCTGCCCCAGACCCAGGATCACCGATTGCAGTGTCAACGGCAGAGACGCTGTCGGGGACATCGGAAGCGCAGGCTCCGTGGGCAGCAACGCCCAGGCGCACCAGCCCAGCAGTATGAATACGCTGGTATAGGGCGGTAACGGGAAACGCCGCAGTTGCCACTCCATCAGCGGCGCGCTGAGCAGTCCAAACAGGCCGATCAGCGACAGGGTCGCACTCGAAAGTCCCGCCAATGCCACGACCCCGAGCCCGATCAGGGCACCGTTGAAGCCGTAGTGCCCGGCGCGCAGGCGCTGTCTGTCGAATCCACTGATCCGGGCCCCGGTCAGCGCCGCGATGCAACCGGCCAGCGCGCCGGCCAGCAGCTGCGGTGACTCGATGGTGATCGCAAGCAGCAATATGGCACCACAGCGACGCCGGTTCTGAAACAGTACCTGGCTAAAGCTGCACAGCAGCGCATCCACCCAGAGCCCGAGCTCGTGGCGGATGCGGGGAGAGAAGATGTTATCCACGGCAGGTCATTCCGCGAAGATACAGGGGAGTCCGGCGCCCGACGAAAAAAAGAGGCTCCGGGGCTGGAGCCTCAAGCGCTACGCCAGTCGATCAAAAGGTTATTGCAGGGTTTCGATCCGCAACAGATTGGTCGAGCCAGGGGAGCCGAAGGGGGCGCCTGCGGTGATCACCACGGTATCGCCCGGGTGCGCCATTTCCCTGCGCTGGGCCTCCTCGAGGGCGGTCCGGGCGACTTCGTCGACGCTGTTGAAGCGATCACTGACCTGGGAGTAAACGCCCCAGGCAACGGTCAGCCTGCGTGCGGTCTTGAGATTCGGCGTCAGCGTAAGAATCGGTGCCCTTGGGCGCTCGCGGGAGGCTCTCAGGCTGGTGGCGCCGGAATTGGTGAAACAGACCAGGACCGCCACCGGGAGAATGCGGCTGATTCGCCGCACCGCGCAGCTGATCGCATCGGAAACGGTGGCTTTCGGATGCGGACGCACGGCATCCAGCTGGTTCTGGAAGCCGGGGTCGGCCTCGGTGGTGCGTATGATGCTGCTCATCATATGCACGGCTTCCAGTGGGTAGTCGCCGGATGCGGTTTCGGCCGACAGCATCACGGCGTCAGTGCCTTCCGATACCGCATTGGCGACGTCGGTGACTTCAGCCCGGGTCGGTGCCGGTGAAAAACGCATCGATTCCAGCATCTGGGTGGCCACCACCACCGGGCGGCCGAGCTCACGGCAGCACTGGATGATGCGTTTCTGGATGCCGGGGACGTGCTCGGCCGGCACTTCGACGCCGAGATCGCCACGGGCGACCATGATGGCGTCGGAGAGTTCGGCTATGGCTTCCAGCTGATCGACCGCGGTAGGCTTTTCGATCTTGGCCATCAGGAAGGCGCGATCACCGATCAGCGCACGTGCTTCCTCGATATCGGCGGGACGCTGCACGAACGACAGTGCGACCCAGTCGACACCGAGGTCGAGACCGAAGGCGAGGTCGCGGCGGTCTTTTTCGGTCAGCGGGCTGAGGTCTAGCACCGCTTCAGGCACATTGACGCCCTTGCGGTCGGACAGTTCGCCGGCGTTCCAGGCTTCGGCCAGAATGCTGTCGCTGTTTGCCTGCAGCACGTTCAGCCGTACGCGGCCATCGTCGATCAGCAGTGACATGCCGGGCCTGAGGGCGGTGATGATTTCGGGATGCGGCAGGTTGACGCGTTCGGCGTTACCCGGCGTCGGGTCCAGGTCTAGGCGGATACGATCGCCTTCGGCAAGCTGAATCTTGCCGTCGGCGAAGGTCCCGAGCCGCAGCTTCGGACCCTGCAGATCCATCAGGATACCGAGGGGGTAGCCAAGCTCTGCTTCGACCGCCCGGATCCAACCGTAGCGCTCGGCATGGTCCTCGTGACTGCCGTGACTGAAGTTGAGGCGGAACAGGTTGACCCCGGCTTCGACCAGGGCACGGATGTCGTCGGGGCCGCGGGTTGCGGGACCGAGTGTGGCGAGAATCTTGGTTTTCTTGTCGGGCGCCATGGGGACACTCCTCGTGCAGACGGCGGAACACACGGGAACCGCGTCGAATGAAAATGCGTTGGCAGGCACTACCAGTATGGCCGCTATTTACAGGCTATGTGCGAGTGGTGCAGGCGGCCGGTGGGCTGGACGCCGGTGCCGCGGGGCACCGTGCAGCGCTCAACATTGGGTCCTCGAACGAAGAGCCAGGGCTGAAGACTGCGCACTGAAAAAATGGGTTCAGGGCACTCGGCTGTATCGCAAACGGACAACGATACCGCCGGCAGACCGGCCCTGAACCCAAGCGATTACACTGATCGGGTCCTTGTGGGAGACTCAGCGTAGCCGTGAACGCTAAGCCGATCCGGTGAGCCAGGGTGCCGGATCGGCGGATGCGGGGGCGGCGCCCCCGCGGGTGCAGAGTGCCGAAACTCAGTCCTCGCGGATCGAGTGATTGGACATGTGCTCCAGGCCCTTGATCAGACCGGAATGATCCCAGCCGGCGCCGCCGATTGCGGCGCAGGTGCTGAAGATCTGCTGAGCGGTGGCGGTGTTCGGCAGGTTCAGCGCCAGCTCCCGGGCGCCGCTCAGCGCCAGGTTCAGGTCCTTCTGGTGCAGGGCGATGCGGAAGCCAGGTTCGAAGGTGCCCTTGACCATGCGCTCGCCGTGTACCTCCAGAATCTTCGACGAGGCGAAGCCGCCCATCAGCGCTTCGCGGACCTTGGCCGGATCGGCGCCGGCCTTGGAGGCGAACAGCAGCGCTTCGGCGACCGCCTGGATGTTCAGTGCGACGATGATCTGGTTGGCGACTTTGGTGGTCTGACCGTCGCCATTACCGCCGACCAGGGTGATGTTCTTGCCCATAAGCTCGAACAGCGGCTTGGCGCGCTCGAATGCCGCTTCCGAGCCGCCGACCATGATGGTCAGGGTTGCGGCCTTGGCGCCGACTTCGCCACCGGAGACAGGCGCATCCAGGTATTCGGCGCCGGTCGCCTTGATGCGCTCGGCGAAGCCCTTGGTGGCGATCGGCGAAATCGAGCTCATGTCGATCACGACCTTGCCGTTGCCGATGCCTTCGGCGACGCCGTTTTCACGGAACAGCACCTCTTCGACCTGGGGGGTGTCCGGTACCATCAGGATGATGAACTCGGCTTCCTGAGCCACCTCTTTCGGGTTGGCGAGGGCGATGCCGTTGTCGCCCAGCAGATCGGCCGGCGCCGCTTCGAAGTGCTCGGAGAAGAACAGTGTGTGGCCGGCATTCTGCAGGTGCTGTGCCATGGGCTTGCCCATGATGCCGGTACCGATAAATCCGATTTTTGCCATTGGTGTTTCCCTAGTCTGATTCTGTCTGTAGGAGCAGCGCCCGTGGGCAGCGCGCCTCGCCGCGAAAAAAGGTGGCGCTGGATGCCATCCGCGGCGGGGCTTGTGCCCTGCTGTTGGTGCGCCGCTCCCACATGTTCAGTGGTTACAGAACGTTGTGATCTTTCATCCAGCCCAGACCCGCCTCGGTGGTCGTGGCCGGCTTGTACTCGCAGCCGATCCAGCCGTCGTAGCCGAGCTTGTCGAGGAAGCC
>JABXIM010000151.1 GCA_013373085.1 Oceanospirillaceae bacterium
CGCTGCGCCTTCATGCCGGTCAGGTCGCGCGGCCAGGCCTCCGGGTTGTGGTTGCCGATGCCGTAGCGGCCCGGCTGCTCCTTGTCGGCGAACAGCTCGAACGCATGGCCGGTTGGCGCGACAAAGCGGATGCGGCGGCCGCAGCCGTTGAGCTCGCCGGCCGGAATCTGCTCGACGTCGCAGCCGAAGGCGACCAGGTCGCCGTGCAACCTTTCCAACACTTCATTACTGAGGACTTTGAACGCCATGAAGTCCATGCCGGGCGCATCCGCTTCGCGCAGCACCACCGAGAACTTGTCAACCTCGGTCCAGCCCTTGAGATAGACGCGGCCCTGATCGTCGCGGTCCATTTCGATCAGGCCCATCAGATCGCGATAGTGGGCCACTGCCTCATCGATATCCAGTACCCGCAATTGCACGTGACCGGGACGCATTACACCTTTTTTCATGGTTCAATCCTCGTTGTTATTGTTCGGAACGGCTCAGCTGGCGGAGAATTTCTCGTAGTAGACATCGCTGTTGCCCATCTGCCGCTGATCCAGCCAGCCCTTGACCGCATCGACCATCGGCGGCGGCCCGCAGAGGTAGGCATCCACCTCGCCACCGTTGAAGTGGTGTTCCTCGAATAGATCGGTGACGACGCCGACCGGTCCCTGCCAGCCCTCGCTCGCCTTCATCACGATGCTGCGGTAGCTGAAGTTCGGCAGTTGTTCCGCGTATTTCTGGATCCGCTCCATCTCGCACAGGTCGACGACCTGGGTGACGCCGTAGAACAGTGTCACCGGCTGGGTGCAGCGCGCGGGGTCCGCCGCCATTTCGTCGAGCATGCCGAGGAAGGCCGCAAGCCCCGTGCCGCCGGCCACCAGGATCAGCGGACGTGTCACCTTGTGCAGATAGAAGGCCCCGAGCGGCGCCTTGAGACGCAGCTTGTCGCCGGGCTTGGCGCGGTCGCGCAGGTAGTCGCTCATCACGCCCTGGGACAGCAACCGGATCAGGAACTGCAGCTGATTGTTTTCATTGGGCTTGCAGGCGAACGAATAGGAACGCCACTCGTCGGTGCCGGGCACCTGCACATGGGCATACTGCCCCGGCAGGAAGTCCAGCTGCCCTGGCCTGGAGCCAGCGTCGATATGGACGATGGCGGTCGACTCCGAGACGATCTCGACCGCCTTGACGGTGGCGTCGATCACCTCGGGACCGGCGCTGGTGCAGAGCGTGGAGTCGAAGTCGAAGCGCACCGCGCAGTCGGACGCGACCCGCATCTGGCAGGTCAGCACCGCACCCTTTTCAAGCTCGGCCTCGGTCAGCGCATCCTCGTCGACATACTCCAGCTGGTAGTTGCCGGACTGGCAGGTGCCCTTGCAGGTCGCGCAGACGCCCTCACGACAGTCGACCGGGATGGTCATGCCCTGGCGCAGCGCCGCATCCAAAACCGTTTCACCGGCGTTGACGCCGATAAAGTGGGTGCGACCGTCGGCGAAATTCAAGGCTACTTTGTACATGCAACACCTCCCGTCCCATCAAACGTGGTAGAAATCCAGCACGTGGCGGATCTTGTCGTTCAGCAGAACGCTCTGCTTCTTCAATATCCGCCAGCTGTCCTCGACCCGGCGCAGACGGTACTCGGCACGGCCGAAGAAGGCCTCGGCTTCGCCGAAGCGGTAGAAATGGGTCACCCAGTTCGCCTTGACCTGCCAGATCCCATCCTCCACCTCTTCCACCTGCACATTGCTGATCAGGTGAAGCGTGCGCGGCATCGGGGTACAGGCCGCCGACTTGCCGGTGCGGATGCGATAGACGCGGTCTTCGAGCCCCGCGCGACTGGCATAGTAGATAAGCGACATCTCGCGCTTCGGGTCGGTGGTGTGAACGTGCTCCGAATCCCACTGCGGCAGATGGAATTCGGCGTTTTCGTCGAATAGCGCCAGGTAGTCGTCCCACTGCTGACGGTCGCAATACTCGGACTTGCGGTACAGAAACTGTTCGATGCTGGCCAGTACGGTGCTCATCACTTAACCCTCCTGCTGCTTGCTGGCTTTGGCGTCGAGCCCCTGCAACAGGTAGCGCTGCCAGGTTGAATGCTGGTTGACGTAGAGACCTTCGTGGGTGAACTCGGTACCGGTGATCGCCGGCCGGATTCCCAGGGCTTCGGTGTTGGCCGTCGGTTCACGGGTCCACTTGTCGCAACCACGGGAGATGTCGTTCCAGCGTTCCAGGCGGCCCTCGAATCCCTTCTGCGCTTCGCGGAACTCCACCAGATCGTCCGGTGTACCCATGCCCGATACGTTGAAGAAATCCTCGAACTGGCGAATACGGTTTTCGCGGTCGGCATCGGACTCGCCCTTGACGCCCAGGCAGAAGCTGTGGACTTCGGTCTTGTTCCAGGCCACCGGGCGCACCACGCGCAGCTGGGAGCTGATCTGGTCCATGAAGAACAGGCTCGGGTAGATATTGAGATTGCGCAGACGGTGCATCATCCACTCGGCGCGCGCCTGGCCGTATTCTTCGATCAGGCGCGGCATCACGCTGGCGTAGCCAGGACGCACCTGTGGGTTCGGCATGTCGCTGAACAGGATGGTGTGGCCATTCTCGAACCCAAACCAGCCATCATCGGTATCCTTGTCCCCGGCGCCGAGCTTGCTGTAGTCGAGCACCTGCTTGCCGGCGCCGTTCTTTTCGGCCTCGATTTGCTGGCGGTATTGCACCGTCGCGACGTAGTTGTAGTGCACGGTGCTGACGTGATAGCCATCCAGGCCGTTCTCGTTCTGCAGCTTCCAATTACCGTCGAAGGTGTAGGACGAAGAGCCCGGCAGCACTTCCAGCTCGCCGCTTTCGGACTGGGCCACCATCATGTCGAAGCCGATGCGCGCATCGCCGAGGAAGTCTTCCAGCGACTGCTCGCTTTCGGTGTTCAGGTTGATGAAGACAAACCCCTTGTAGCTGCTGATTTGCGCCTTGCGCAGGCCGCGCGTGGACTTGTCGAAATCCTCCGGATACTCGCCCGGCGCCTTGACCTTGACCAGCCGGCCGTCCGACTTGTAGCACCAGGCGTGGAAGGGACAGGTGAAGGTGGACTGGTTGCCGCGGCAGACGCGGGTCAGGGTCGCGCCGCGGTGCTGGCAGGCATTGACCAGGGCATGCAGCTCGCCCTTGCCGTCCCGGCTGATGATCATCGGCTGCCGGCCGGCCTGCATGGTGAAGAAATCGTTCGGGTTCGGAATCTGGCTCTCGTGACAGGCGTAGATCCAGGTGTTCTCGAAGATCAGCTCCATCTCCAGGTCGAACAGCTCGCGATCGGTGAACATCTCGCGAGCGACCTTGTAGTGCTTCTCGGCGGGGCGGAAGTCCACCCAGCTCTCGATCTTTTCCTGCCACTCACTCAGGGCCCGGTTATTATTGTTGCACATGGTGTCGGTCTCCACTCACAGTCGCTATGGGTCCGATGCCGTTGCATCGAAGCAGTGGTGACATGAAACCAGAGCAGCGACCTCAGCCTCTATCCCGTTTTCCCATAAGCTTTATCCGCTTTTTTAACCATCAGCCGTTAAAGCCTGGCGGAGCCTTCTCCAATTGACCACGACTTCAGTTTGGTGATAGATTGTACAATCTAAAAGTTGTTATTTATGCTTCATGAATTATCCAAGATAAATGCACGGAGCTAGTGAACAACGAGGATAAAATTTTTGACTCGATAAAAATAATTAATCGGACACGGTCTATGCTAGGCATCCAAAATATAATTAGCGGTAGAGTCGAAAAGGAAATCGCCACCGAAATTTTCGATCTTGAAGGCGCCCGCTCCTGGATGGAGTCAATTTGCGGCCCCCACAACCTCAGGGTTAAAAATCCAAGATCCGTACATTTCCGCCATACCGGCAACGTGCTCTCGTCGACCACAACGACCATCGGAAATATCGAATACAATACCGATGTCAGTGTCGAAATCGACGATCTCCAGAACAGCTACAGCATCAGCCTGCCTCTCAGCGGCTTTCAGGAGCTCGAGGCTGCAGGACGCCCCGTACAGTCGGACGCCGCCAGTGGCATCATCATTTCCCCTTCCCACCCCTGCACGCTCCACATAAGCGGCAACTGTCGCAAAACCCTGGTACGGATTTCACGTCAGGCGATGGAGTCCGGGCTGGAAGAGTTGATTCACAGGCCGCTATCCGAGCCGCTGATTTTCGACCCGTTCATGGATGCCGCAGTGGGCCCCGGTAGCGCCTGGTGGCGCACTGTCCGCTATATCGAAAGCGAGCTGAATAATCCTAACACTCTGTTTTTAAACTCATATTTCATTCGTGAGATGGAGCAGGCGCTGATCAAGGGCATCCTGCTCTCCCAGCCGAGCAACTACTCCTCCATCATCGGTTCATCGGTCGAGAAGACGCTACCCGGATATCTCAACCGCACCGTGGAGTTCATCCGTCAAAACGCCCAGGAGAACATCAGCATCGAGGACATCGAAAGCACTGCCGGGGTGACGCGAAACAAGCTCTACAACGACTTCAAGAAGTACTTCGGCGAACCACCAACCGCCTACCTGAAGCGTGTGCGCCTTGAGGGCGTGCGCCAGGACATCCTGATCGACCGCGGTTACGAGAATATCTCCGGTATCGCGATGAAGTGGGGTTTCAACCACCTCGGCCGTTTCTCTGCCGACTACAAGAAGCAGTTCAACGAGTCGCCCTCGGATACCCTGCAACGCATTAGAGCGAAAGTATAAAATCAGATCATTTGTAACGCCGGCTCATATTAAACCAGCGTATTATCACATGAAGCAGGGATGCTTCATTCATCAAACATCTTCTTTAATAAATCAAAAAAACCGGCTTAGAGCCGGCTTTATTTTTATCGAAAAAAAATCATCAGAATGGCACTATCGTTTTTATCCAGAACGCATCACCTTCCGGCCTGTTTTCAACCGCCATTTCCTTCTGATATTTAAACGAGACAAAAAAGCCTCTCCCATTATCGAATTTTATCGATGGCCCTATCGCAAACGCCTGACCCTCGTTACCGATATCCACACCGTTGACTTCATCGCCCGTTACCTGCTTGTACGCATAACCGCCCACGCCCACGACCCAATTGGGCGCGATGCCATAGCCGAGCGAATAGTCGACATGAAGCTCCTGGCCCGACTTGTAGTCGGTATCATCGTTTTCGAAGTTGTAGTCGTACATCAACTTGAAATCCCAGTTGATCCCGGCAGGGTTCACATGGGAGGCAGCATAGACCGCCTGGACAGCCCAGTAGTTGCGACCAATGTTGGCCAGATCGCCGGCACTGTACTCCCCTGTCGGGGCGAAAATATCGAAACCGACGGCGCTATGCAGGTTGGCGTTATGGTGATAGGCCAGCGCCGCCGTCAGGTCGAGGTCGCCAATGCCCCGGTTGTCGTCATTCATGTCACTGACCGAAACATCCAGATCCACCAGCGGCAGCAGCGCAGCCGTGAACAGCTGCCCGCCGAGCAGGGTCCGATCAGTAACCCAGAGCAGGCGCGGCGCCACGACATTGGCCCGCAGGCGAAAGTCTACAGGCAGGCTGTCGCCATTCCGGTCGTTGAAATCGTCAGCCGCGTAGTGCTGCGCATAGATCAGCGGGTAGACGCCCGGCGGCGGCAGCGCCCCCATCAGGTAGTTCTCCGCCCCCATGGGATAGTTGGAGCCGCCGCCCTCGGTCGCCTGGACCTGGACGTGAAAACAAGCAGCCGCAAGCCCAACGAGCGCAAAGCCATTGATTTTATTAAACATGTGCAGGATTTCCATTATTGTTGTTGTGTCGCGGGCCCCGCAGGGGGCCCGTCATCTGCGGATCAGGCGCACAGTTGCTGGAAGGCGCCCTTGTAGAACAGCAGCGGTTCGCCCTCGGCCTTGCTGAAGCGTTCTACCCGACCGACGATCAGCAGGTGGTCGCCGGCACCACGGGTGAACTCGACCCTGCACTCGAGCTGCGCGAGCGCGCCATCGAGCAGTGGCACACCGGCATCGTTCATGCGGTGGGACACCCCCGCGAACTTGTCGTCCGAGGGCCGGGCGAACTGCATCGCCAGCGCTTCCTGATCCCGATCCAGGATATTGATGACGAAGGCACGACCTCCGGCAAAAGCCCCCAGGCTCGGCGACTTCAGCGCCAGGCTCCAGAGAATCAGCGGCGGCTCCAACGACAGCGAAGAAAAGGAGTTCGCGGTGATGCCAATCGCTTCCTGCGCCTCGCCGATGGCCGTGACAACGGTCACGCCGGTGGCAAAAGTCCCCAGGGTATTGCGCAGTTCGCGGGTGTCGATCTGAGCCTTCGCCTCTGCCGGTGCGATACCGGCGACAGCCGTATTCATGTTGCTCATCTCAGGCCCCCTTCTTCAGCTGTTCATCGACGAAATGATTGCAGGCGTTCGCATCCATCCACCAGGGCATGTTGTCCGGCGGGTTATCGAAACCATTGGCAATGGTCGCCGCCAGTCCCGGCGAATGCTGCGCCGCACCGAGCAGGTTGAGGATGTGATCCGGCGGCGGCAGCAACATGCTGTTGGTCCAGGTCACCACATCCCTGGCATAGGCCCAGTAGGTCTCGAAAGTGGACTCCATCCAGGCTTCATCGAAGGGCAGATCGCCCCGCGACAGAATCGAGTCGAGGTAGATACGGCTGCACTTGGCGCCGTTGTTGGAGCCCTGGCCGGTGATCGGGTCGTTGACCACCAGGGCGTCGGCGATACCGAGAATCTTGCGGCCGGACGGCAGGGTGGCGACCGGCTTGCGCACCGTCGGCGGGAAACGACCCGCCAGGATGCCGTTGTCGTCGGTCAGCTCGACATGCTTGCAGCGCTCGGCCTCCCAGGGGGCATAGGTGCGGAGGATATCGAGACTGCGCGCCAGGTGCTGCTCCGGGGTCGAGACGTCCTGCCAGCAGTCCATCGGTCCACCGGGAATGCCCTCGAACACCATGATCTCGCAGGGGCCATTGACGGTAAGCGCCGGGAAGGCGAAGTACTCGCCGACGCCCGGGATCAGGTTGAAGGCCACACGGGAGTGCGGCTGCTTGGGTTCCATGCCACGAACATAGGTCAGCGCCAGGGCACGCTGCGGCTTGTCGAACTGCGAGCGTTCGGCGTCACGCTCGAACAGCCGCACGATTTCGCCCTTGCCCGCCGCCAGCAGCACCAGGTCGTGGGAGGCGGCCAGTTCCTCGAGTTCGTCGATGCCGACGTCCTGGATGACCAGTTCGCCGCCGAGACGGACAAATTCATCCATCCAGACCGGCATCTTCAACCGCTGGTCGACCGACTGCGCCGGACGGTCGAGACGCGCCGCCCAATCGATCAGCTTCTCGCCGGCTTTGTCGGGATTGGGGACCGTGACACCGATACCCTCCACCGGCGGGCAGTCCCTTTCCCAGAAGTTGAGCCCCAGGTCGCGCTCGGTCTGAAGCGCCCGGTCGAACATGCACTGACTGGACATCACGCGGCCGGCACGGATCTGCTCGCCTGTGCGGTTCGAATGCAGGGTCACCTGATAGCCCTGCTGCAGCAGGCCGATTCCGGTCTGCAGGCCGGACTGACCGGCCCCTACGATTGCAATACGTCGGGTCATAACTGTCTCCAGTGATATTTTGTTTTTGTTTTGGAAGTTCAGTCCGCAAGTTTCGGGATCGCCGGCTCGCGCTGTTCGGGCCCGAGGGCCGAGTAACCGCCGTCGACCGCGTAGTCGGCACCGGTGACAAAACTGGCCTGGTCGGAGCAGAGGAAGCGCACGACCGCCGCCACCTCCGCCGGATCGCCGAGCCGGCCCAGCATATGGAAGTCGGCCGCCACTCGATCGGCCTTGTCGCGGTCACCGCCGCTGACCTCTTCGATCACGCGGGACCAGGTCCAGCCCGGCGACACCGAGTTGACACGAATACGGTCAGCGGCATAGTCCAGCGCCATGCTGCGGGTCAGGTGGCGGATCGCCGCCTTGCTCGCCGGGTACAGCCAACGGCCGGTCTGCGCAGCCCGTGCCGAAATGCTGCTGAAATTGACGATGGCGCCGCCGCCGCGTTTTTGCATCGCAGGACGCACCGCCTTGGCCGCCATCACCGCGCTGACGACATTGACGTCCAATGCCCTGAGCCAGTCGGCACGGCTCGATGCCTCGCCCTCGTCGATGTAGCTGCAGGCGAGGTTGATCAGGCAGTCGATACCGCCAAAGCGTGCCTCGACCTCGCGGACCGCGGCATCCAGCTGCTCGTCGGCGGTGATATCGGTCTCGATGAAATGCACCTGGTCACCGAGCCGGTCGGCCAGCGCCGCGCCGGCCCTGGCATCGATATCGAACAGAGCGACTCGGGCGCCGGCCTCGACGAACGCCTCGGCCACGGCGGCGCCGATCAGGGTCGCGCCACCGGTGATGATGACACTGCGATTATTGAAATCTTTCATGGATTCGAGCTCCCGTTAACGGCCTTCACTCTCGGCCCACTTTGCCATCAGGCGGTTGGAGGGCAGGGTTTCGTCCAACAGCTTGGCGGCGGTTTCGCGGCCGGCCACCGGCAGACCTTGGGGATCGAGCACGCCGATCTGCACCAGCACCGAGGCCTGGTCCCAGTAAATGTGCTCGTGGTAGAGCTTGTCGCCACGGAACTTGACGATGGCCACGAGCGGAATCTCGACAGACCTGCCGGTCGGCGCGATGCCCGGCAGCATCCAGTCGATCTCGCGGTCGTGGGTGAAGCAGAAGAGCAGCTCGTCGACGATCTGGGTCGCACCGATGGTGCGGGAGATCGGGACCAGGGTGGTATCGGCCGGATTGGCGTCCACGAAGTGATATTTGTAGAAGCGGTACAGTTCCTTGTAACCGACGCCACCGGTCAGGTTCGGAATATGGTTGACGTAGGGTTCGGCCACCATGGTCGCCATGGTGTCGTCGACGTTACGGGTCGAGAACTCGTACTCGCAGTGCTTGTCCCAGAGCGCCGAGAGGTCGTAATTGGGACCAACCTCCTTGCGAAAGGCCGTCACCGAGCGCTGATGCGCCATCAGTGCCGAAGGCTTGTCGTAGTGCGCGGACCCTGCCCGGGCAAAGGCGTGATCGACACCCGGGTACAGGTACAGCTCGACATTGTCCTGTCCCTGCAGCGCGGCATAGATCTCGTCGCGGTGCTCCGCCGGACAGTATTCGTCCTTTTCGGCGAAGTGCAGCACCAGCCGTCCCTTGATGTTGGCGGCTTCATCGAGATGGTCCTGGATGCCCATGCCGTAGTAGCCGACAGCCACCTCGACATGACAGCGACAGGCCGTCAGATAGGCCAGCCGCGCGCCGAGACAGAAACCCAGGGCGCCGATCTGACCGCTGCACTCGGAGCGCTCCCGCAGCGCCTCGACCGACGCATCGATATCCTCGATCCCCAGGTCCTGATCGAAGCCCTGGTAGAAACCGAAGGCTTTCTGCCATTCGTCGGGAGCGTAGCCGAGTTCGATTCCGGGTTCCTGACGCCAGAAGAGATCGGGTGCCAGCACCACGTAACCTTCCTCGGCATAATAATCGGCGATTGCGCGGATGGTGTCGTTGACCCCGAAGATCTCCTGCAACAGCACTATGCCCGGACCGCTGCCGGATGCAGGAACGGCCAGATACCCCTGAAATGAACCGCTGCCATCCTTTGCCTGTATGTCGATGGTTGTGCCCATGCTTGCCTCCTGGTTCTTGTCTTTTTTTGTCACCGGAGACGTCATGCTAGGCCCCTCCCCCCGCACGAACGATCCGCTTGCCGCGGCGACTATCCGTTCGGCGCAGAAAACGCTCGCCGGGGCCGGCAGGTGTAATGAAGCGAAAGAAGCTGAGAATACGTCCCAGTGAGGCCCTGGCTTGCAGGACGTACCGGATGCCGATGACCCGGCGGGTGGGTGGAGGAACCAGGGATGCTGCGTCATTGACCCGTGCCAACTCCACGCCCACCCCGGCGTTCACGCGACGGTGACTGCTTTGGCGACAGGAGTGACCCCAGAGCGCAACAGCTATCCGTTCAGTGCAGAAAAAATCCGAACTGCCTCCAGATCGGGGATGGTTGACTTTATACTGGACGAACCCAACAGCGGGCCGCCGGCGCTGGCAGCGAGCCCGACACAATAACAAAGGGACAGTTCCATGCCATCCGATAACACACTGTCGCCCTGGCTTCGGTCGGCACTGCTCAACGACAGCCACAGGCTGGTATTCAACTCTCGGACAGCGAAAGAAACGCAGGATCGCGTCGCCGACGTATTCAAACCCCACCGGCTGACGAGTACCGGTCAACTTAACGCCCGTCTGCACTCGCTGCCGCTCGGACAGGTTTCGCTGAATCGCCTGGCTTACGGCGGCGACGTGATCATCGAACCGGAGCGACTGGAGCATTTCTACCTGATCCAGATGCCAGTCAGCGGCATCGCTGAAATTCAGACGGACACCGAGTGCATCCAGTCGAACAGTACCGTTGCTTCGGTGCTCAACCCAACCGCACGGCTACGGATGCGCTGGAGCGGCGACTGCGACCAGCTGGTACTGCGGATCGAACGCGAGGCACTGGAGCTTGCCTGCAGCCATCATCTCGGCCATCCGCTGCGCGCCCCCCTGACGTTCAAAGGCGACCTTCCGTGGGTCAGCGATCCGGTCTGGAGCAACCTGGTCCAGTATCTGGCGAGGCTACTGCAGGAGTCTCCCGACGCCCCGGCCCAGCCCCTGATCTGCCGTCAACTCGAACAGCTGGTCATCAACACCCTGCTAAGCATTCAGCCCCACAACTATTTCGATGAATTTCATCAAACCGACCGCAAGCTCGCGCCACGCCATGTCAAAAAGGTCGAAGAGTTTATCGAGGCCCATGCCGACCAGCCGCTGACACCGGCCGGCCTGGCCGAATACGCCGGCGTCAGCGTCAGGACGCTTTACGCCGGGTTTCACGACTTTCGCCACCTGAGCCCGATGGAATATCTGCGCAGCGTACGCCTGCAGAAGACCAGGAGTGCTTTGCAGAGTCCCTGCGACAATCGTTCGGTAACCGATATAGCCCTGAGCTGGGGCTTTACGCATATGGGCCGTTTCAGCCAGGATTACCGCAAGGCGTTCGGAGAGCGACCCAGCGAAACGAAGCGCAGGTCCACAGACAGCTGAGCAGGCAGCGGATAACCGTCGATTTTTCCCTCATCCCGGTCAAGGATCAGCACGGCCAGGTGCTGTTTCTCCTCCCAGAAGGCAGGGATATTACCGAGAAGGTCGAGGCGGAAGCCTTGATTGCCCGAAAAAACCGGGAACTTCAAAAGTTACAGGCGACTGCGGAGAAAGCCAGGGCCGTGTCCGACGCGCTGCTGCTGAATATCCTGCCGTCGCCAATTGCCGAACGCCTGAAGGCCCGCCCAGGACCCGCCTCCAGCCGGAGTCACGACATCATCGCCGATCATTTCGACGAAGTATCCGTGCTGTTCGCCGACCTTGTCGACTTCACCCGTTTTTCCGCATGCATGTGCCCGGAACAACTGGTGGCCCTTCTCAATGACCTCTTCAGTACCTTCGACGCCATCACCGAAACCCATGGTCTGGAAAAGATCAAGACCATCGGCGACACCTATATGGCCGCTGCAGGCCTGCCCATTCCCATACCGGACCACGCGGTCCGCACGGCACAGATGGCCCTGGATATGCTGGACGCGCTGCAGGACTTCAACCGGCGTCACGAACACCTGCTGCAACTGCGTATCGGCATCCACAGCGGCTCGGTGGTGGCAGGCGTCATCGGCAAACGCAAGTTCACCTACGACCTCTGGGGCGAAACCGTCAATACGGCGAGCAGGATGGAGTCCCACGGAGTCGTCGGCAGGATTCAGATATCCGACGCGACCCGGGAGCGGCTGGACGACCGCTTCCTGCTACAGGAGCGCGGGCTGATCGACGTCAAGGGGATGGGACAATTCCACACCTGGTTTCTGTCGGGAAGGCGTTGCGTCTGATCCGCGCCAGCTCCCCCTGTCGCCAGCAATGAAGCGCTCCTCAACCCTGTATTAACCCGCCGGGTTAATACATGATTTCCCGCGCTTCAGTATCAATCAGGCACGTGCAATGGACGCAAATCCAGGTAATCCGCAGCAGCAGCCGCCGAAGGGTCGGCCAGATGGGGAATCTCGCCCAGTAACGGCGCGCGGAACAGCCCCTTAAGGGTCGCCAGGTTCTCGTCGTAGCAGCTCATACCGGGATCGATGCGGTTGGCGACCCAGCCCGCCAGCCTGAGTCCGTCGCGGGCAATGGCTTCGGCGGTCAGCAGCGCGTGGTTGAGGCAACCAAGCTTCATCCCCACCACCAGGATCACCGGCAGTTCGAGCAGCTGCGGCAGCCGCGACAGCATCTCGCGATTGCTCAGCGGCACCCGCCAGCCGCCGGCACCTTCCACCAGCAGCAGGTCGGCCGGTTTCATCATGCTGCCACGGCAGAGCGCCGCCAGCCGGTCTGCCGACAGGCTACGTCCCGCCTGGGCCGCAGCGATATGGGGCGCGATCGGCGGCAGCAGCGCCACCGGGTTGACCTGGTCGTAGCTGAGTTCGACCGAGGCCGCGCGCTGCAGCAACAGCGCATCGGAATTGCGCAGGCCCTCCGGCGTCTCGTCGCAGCCGGCAGCCACCGGTTTCAGGCCGATGGTACGCAGGCCCTGGCGGTTACCCCATTCGAGAATACCGGTCGAAACCAGGGTCTTGCCGGCGTCGGTATCGGTGCCGGCGATAAAGAAATTCTGTTTAGCCATATGTCGGAAGTCCGCGTAGGAGCGGCGCCTCGCCGCGAACAAAATTGGCGCCGTGGGGACCCATTCGCGGCGGGGGCGCCGCTCCTACGATGAAAGAATTTTTAACCAGGGACCGGTTGGGTGAAGGCCCGGCGAGCCGAAAGCCAACATCATCACCCGTGCCGGCCGATACCGGTCATCGATATTATATTTTCTCGATATCGAGAAAATACACTTCGTAGGTCGCCGGCAACAGGCCGTCGCCGGTGCGTTGAGCCTCATAGGCCTCGCGGAAGGCCTGGATGCGGGCCCGGCCGGTGAGGCCGGTCGGCTGCCCCTGGTTCATGTTGTGGGCGCCGATACCCTTGAGGCTCTGCGTCAGCTGGCGCAGTTCGGGATAGAGCAGCAGTTGCCGCTCGATATCGAATGCGCGCACGCCGAGCGCCGAAGGCATCGAGGCTTCCAGCATCGGGCGTGGCAGGAAACGGTTGACATGGGTGTGGCCATCCACCGCCGCCCAGGCACGGCGCAACTCGTGCAGCGTCTCCGGCCCCAGGGTCGCGGCGATGAATCGACCACCGGGTTTCAGCACCCGGGCGATTTCGGCGAACAGCCGGTCCGGCTGCTCGCACCACTGGATCGCCAGGCTCGAAAACACTAGGTCCAGCGAGCCGTCCGCCAGCGGCAGCTGCTCGGCATCGCCGCAGACCCAGGCGCCACTGGCGTCGGGGCGGTGACGACGGGCATAGTCGAGCATACCGTGGGCGAGGTCGAGACTGATCAGGGTACTGTCGCGGTAGCGCGAACGCAGCAGCGGTGTGAAGTAGCCGGTGCCGGAACCGAGATCCAGCAGGGTTTGCGGCTGGGCTTCGGGCATCCGCTCCAGCAAGCGGTGACCGACGTCGCGCTGCAGCTCGGCGGCATCGTCGTAGCTCAGCGCTGCCCGGGAAAAAGAGTCGGCAATGCGGTGTTTGTCGAGCAGCGCGGCATTCATCACAGGCCTCCGGCAAAGGTCAGCAGATCGTCGCGGAAACGATCGGCATGGGAATGAAACGGCAGGTGTCCGGCCCCGGCATAGTTTTTCAGGTCCGCTTCGGGGCAAATCGCCGCCAGCGGTTCGACGATGGCTGCCGGCACCAGCCTGTCTTCGCCACCGAAGATATGCAGCATCGGCAGGTCGAGCCCCGCCAGGGTGTCGCGGCGATCCTCGGCCAGCAGTTGCAGTGCCGGCGCCAGCGCCGTCGGTTCGAGCGACTTGATCAGGGCTTTCAGCAGGCGTAGCGTTTCGCGACCACCTTCGGCGCCCTGGGTCTGCAACAGCGCGAAGCTGGCGAGCGTCCGCGCCGGATCTTCGTCGAGTCGCGCGACGAAGTCGTCGAAGACCTCGGGAGCCATTGCACAGGGCCAACCCTCGCGAGCAACGAAACTGGGATTCGACGCCACCGTGACCAGTGCCCGCACTCTGCCGGGCGCCTGGCGGCCGGCTTCCGCTGCCACCAGCCCACCGAGCGACCAGCCGAGCCAAATCGCCGGCTCCGGCACCTGTTCGAGCACCGCCGCAGCAACGCTTTCCAGCCGGTAGGGCTGCGGATATTCGAGCGAACGTCCCAGCCCCGGCAGATCGATGCGGACAATTTCGAAGTGCGATACCAGCAACGGCACCAGCGGCTGCCAGATGTCGCTGCCGAGGCCCCAGCCATGCAGTAGCACCAGCGCCGGGCGGCCGCTATCTGCATTGCCGGTGCTGCGCTCGACGTGCAGCTTCATGCCACCGCCTTCCGGGCCCTGTCCAGCCCATCGAGCAGCCGGTCGACCTGCTCTTCGGTATGTTCTGCGCAAAGGGTCACGCGCAGCCGGGCGCTGCCGGCCGGTACGGTCGGTGGACGAATGGCGGTAACGAAGATGCCCTGCTCCTCGAGCGCGGCGCTCATCGCCATTGCCCGGTCGCTCTCGCCGACCAGCACCGGCTGAATCGGGGTTGGCGAGTCCATCAGCTCGAGCCCGAGCTGCTCGCAGCCATCGCGGAAGCGCCGGATCAGAGCGGTGAGACGCTCACGGCGCCAGTCCTCGCGCTCGAGCAGCTCCAGACTGGTCAGAGTCGCCCAGGCCACGGCTGGCGGCATGCTGGTGGTGTAGATGTAAGTGCGAGCAAACTGTATCAGGGTTTCGATCAGAGTCTCGGAACCCGCGACGAAGGCGCCGGCGGTTCCGAAAGCCTTGCCCAGGGTGCCCACCAGTACCGGCACCTCGTCGTGGCCCAGGCCAAAATGGTCGACGATGCCGCGTCCGCCCCTGCCGAGGCACCCGAACCCGTGGGCGTCATCCACCATCAGCCAGCCACCCGCCTCGCGCGTAACGCGGGACAGCGCCGGCAGGTCGGCCAAGTCGCCATCCATGCTGAACACGCCATCGGTGACCACCAGGGTACGCCGGGCAGCGGTCCCGCCGAGCCGTTGCGCCAGGCTGCCAGCATCGTTGTGCAGATAGCGTTGGAAGCGGGCGCCGCTAAGCAGACCGGCATCCAGCAGCGACGCATGGTTGAGACGGTCCTGGTAGATGGCATCCTGCTTGCCGAGCAGCGCGTTGATGGCTCCGAGATTGGCCATGTAACCGGTGGAAAACAGCAGCACGCGCTCGCGGCCGGTGAATTCGGCCAGCGCCTCCTCGAGCGCATGGTGTGCGGTGCTGTGACCGTTGACCAGGTGGGAGGCGCCGCCGCCGACGCCGAAGCGCTCGGCGCCGGCGTGCATCGCCGCGATCACCTCGGGGTGGTTGGCGAGGCTTAGGTAGTCATTGGAACAGAACGCCAGGTAGCGCCGGCCGTCGACCTGGACCTCCGGTCCCTGGGCGCCCTCGAGCACCCGGCGACGGCGGTAAAGCGATTCTGCCTTGCGCTGTTCCAGCTCGGCCTGCAACTGATCGAAAGACATGACCGATCAGGCTTCGTAGAAACTGGCGCTGTCCTGCTCCTTTTGCAGGTCGCGCATGATCGCCTGTTCCTGCGTCTCGTCGGCCTCGGAGATACGCTGTTCCGGGTTGATACCCAGGCGCTTGAACAGCTGCAGGTCCCGGTGGGTCTCCGGATTCGGCGTGGTCAGCAGGCACTCGCCGTAGAAGATGGAGTTGGCGCCGGCGAAGAAAGTCATCGCCTGCATCTCGTCGCTCATCTGCTCACGTCCCGCCGACAGGCGTACATGGGATGCCGGCATCATGATCCGGGCCACGGCGATGGTGCGGATGAAGTCGAACTTGTCGAGGTCCTCGGCGTTTTCCAGCGGTGTGCCCTTGACCTTGACCAGCATATTGATCGGCACCGACTCCGGCTGCTGCGGCAGATTTGCCAGCTGGCGCAGCAGGCCGATGCGATCGGTGGCGGTTTCGCCCATGCCGAGGATGCCGCCGCTGCAGATCTTCATGCCCGACTCGCGGACATGGTGCAGCGTGTCCAGTCGATCCTGGTAGGAACGGGTGGTGATGATCTTGTCGTAGAACTCCGGCGAGGTGTCGAGGTTGTGGTTGTAGTAATCGAGACCGGCTTCGGCCAGACGGTCCGCCTTGCCCTGATCCAGCATCCCCAAGGTCATGCACGTCTCGAGTCCAAGCGCCTTGACGCCCTTCACCATCTCGATAACGTAAGGCATGTCCTTCTCGGCCGGGTGCTTCCAGGCCGCGCCCATGCAGAAACGCGTGGAACCGGATGCCTTGGCGGCACGCGCCTTTTCCAGCACTTTCTCGACCTGCATCAGGCGTTCTTTTTCCAGCCCGGTGTTGTAGTGGCCACTCTGTGGACAGTATTTGCAGTCTTCGGGACAGGCACCGGTCTTGATCGACAGCAGCGTGCTGACCTGTACTTCATTAGGGTTGAAGTACTGGCGGTGCACCGTCTGGGCACGGAACAGCAGGTCGTTGAAGGGCAGCTCGAACAGTGCCCGCACTTCATCTTCGGTCCAGTCGTGGCGAATCGCAGCCGTGTCTTGCATCTTCCCGGGTTCCCGTTAAAAATTTTCACAGTCGCAGCGCAGCTGCCAATGGATCGGGCAGACAAAGCAGGCGCGGCGCGTTGGTTAATTAAGGCACAATCATACGGTGACGGATGGAACTGTCAACCTGGTTATTTTCAAGAGGAAACAGATGGTTATTTTTTAATCAACCATGTTGCCTCTGTCGTCGAAACCCGCAACAGCGCGCCGGCCTCTGCCATGGCTGCCTGGGGGACCTGCCCAGGATCTCGCCGACGTGCCGGCGCTGCGCCCTGCCCCTGGAGGGTGGCGATGCATTGATCTGCGGCCGCTGCCTGAAAAAACCGCCGGCATTCGACAACTGCAGCGCCGCCTTCGCGTACCGCTTTCCGCTGGATCAGTTGATCCCCCGTATCAAGTATCGGGATAGCCCTGCGGATCTGGGCTGGCTGGCTGAGGCGATGGCGCTGGAGTTGCGTGGCACCTCCCTGCCAGACGTCCTGATCCCGGTGCCACTGGCACCGGCCCGGCTGCGACGACGCGGCTACAACCAGGCCGAGCTGCTGGCCGCCCGCCTCGGCCGGCACTTCAGCATTCCGCTGGATAGGCACAGCCTGACCAAGCCCCGCGACACACGGCACCAGATGGCACTGGCCGGCGCGGAACGCAGGCGCAACCTGAAAGACGCCTTCCGCTGGGAGGGCACCTCATACCGGCACATCGCGCTGGTCGACGACGTTATGACCACCGGCACCACGGTGAACGTGATCGCGGCACTGCTGAAGAAATCCGGCATTGAGCGGGTCGATGTCTGGGTGCTGGCCCGTACGCCGGAGCCCGGCGACTGACTCATTCGAGTAGCGCCTGGACCGAAACCGTGCCATACGCTTAATCTTACAAGGTGTGTCTGGGCGGGAGCAGTACATGGAGCTCACTCTTTTTGGCGACCTGGTCGGGGGACTCGGCCTTTTTCTTCTCGGCATGCACCTGATGACTCAGGGCTTACGCAAGGCCGCGGGCCCGGCGCTGAAAAAGATTCTGCGCTCCGCGACCCGGTCACACTGGCGGGGCCTGATTTCAGGCACCCTTATCACCGCCCTGGTCCAGTCTTCCTCCGCTGTTACCGTCGCAGCCATCGGCTTCGTCAATGCCGGTCTCCTGAGCCTGGCCCAGTCGGTCGCGGTGATATACGGCTGCAATATCGGCACCACCATGACCGGATGGCTGATAGCCCTGATCGGCTTCCGGGTACAGATCAGCGCCTTCGCCCTGCCGCTGATCGGTGTCGGCATGCTGCTCCAGCTGGTCGGCGGCGGCCGACGGCTGGGGCACCTGGGCTTTGCCCTGACCGGCTTCGGTGTTTTCTTTATCGGCCTGGGCTTCCTCAAGGACGCCTTCGCCGGTTTCGAGCAGCACATTGACCTCAGCGGACTCAATTACCAGGGTATCGGCTTACTGGTCTTCCTGCTGGCCGGCTTTGTTCTGACCACCCTGATGCAGGCATCCGCAGCGGCCATGGCGGTGACGTTGTCGCTGACCGCCTCCGGCGTCATCCCACTGGCACCTGCCGCCGCAATGGTGATCGGCGCCAACGTCGGCACCACCTCGACGGCGCTGATAGCCGTGATCGGCGCCACCGCCAACGCCAAGCGCATCGCCGCTGCCCACGTACTGTTCAATCTGCTGACCGGGTTCGTGGGTCTGTTGCTGCTGATACTGCTGTCGGCCTGGCTCAACCGTATTGACGCGGCCCGTTTCGATCTGGTGATCCTGCTGGCGGTTTTCCACTCCGTCTTCAACCTGATGGGCGTGGCGTTGCTATGGCCGCTGACCGACCGCCTGGTCAGCTTCCTGAAACGGCGTTTCTGCACCCAGGAGGAAGATGAAGCGCGCCCCCGCTTTCTCGACGACACCCTGCTCCAGGCACCAACGCTTGCCGTGGAAGCCATGGCCAGGGAAATCCAGCGCCTGGACACCATTTGCAGTCGCATGGCGCGGGAATCGATCAGCACCTCTGCCGGCCACGGCGACCGACTGAGCGCCCAGCAGCTGAGCGTCGACAAGCTGGTCGCCAAAATCGGCGGATACTGCCAGAAAATCGCTGAAAGCGACCTCAGCAGCGAAGTCAGCGGCATCCTGCCAACCGCCTTGCGTATCACCCGCTACCTGAATGAGGTCAGTCGCCTGTCCTGTCGGCTGCCGGAATACTACGAGCAGCTCAGCCAGATTGGCGACGAAGGGGTCAAACGGCAGGTCCAGGATTATCAGCAGGCCAGCGTATCGCTGATCGACGCCTGCGAAATCAGCTCAACCGCCGACACCGATGCGGCGGACACACGCCGACTGCTGCACGATCTCGAGCGCCAGTATCAGAGCCTGAAGAGTGCTGTGCTCGACGCCACAACCCGCCGCCGCATGAACCCGGACGACGCGGTGGCCCTGCTCGATGCCCTGAGCCATATCCACCGGCTCAACGATCAGGCCGGGAAGGTGTCGAGTTACTGGAGCGGCATCACACCGCTGCAGCACCGCCAGCCGGCCCACAAGCCGACCGCCGCCTAACCGGAAGGCCAGGCGGCGACGCCGCGTCACGAATGGCTTGGCAGTGGCGCCGACGTTGTGCGCCGCAGGGCCCGGCTCCCATGGGCTTGCGACTGGCGGCATGTGGCCGATAGGATAGCGGCTTGCCCATATGCCAAGGACTGAGTCCGCCATGATCCAGGATCCTTTCTTCTATCTGGTCGCGATACCGGCGGTTCTGATCGTGGGGATCTCCAAGGGTGGGCTCGGCGGCGGTCTGGGCCTGATCGCGGTGCCGCTAATGGCGCTGGCGGTGCCCCCGACCACCGCCGCGGCCATCATGCTGCCGATCCTGTGCCTGATGGATCTGGTGGGGCTTTGGAAATTCCGTGGACTCGGTGACAAGTCAAGCCTAAAGGTGCTGCTGCCAGCAGCGCTGGTCGGCATCATTATCGGCGCATTGACGTTCCGTTACCTCAGCGACGACCATATCCGCCTGATCGTCGGCACCATCGCCATCCTGTTCACGCTGAACTACTACCTGCGCCGCCGCAGCCGCGAAACGCGGGATCCCGATCCGGTGCGCGGCAGCTTCTGGGGTTCGCTCGCCGGCTTCACGAGTTTCAGCGTCCACGCCGGCGGAGCCCCTCTGAATATCTACCTGCTGCCGCTGCGGCTGGAAAAATCCTCTTACATCGGTACCACCATCGTTTTCTTCGCCGCGGTCAATTACATCAAACTGGTTCCCTACAGCCTGCTCGGGCAGTTCAATTCCGGCCTGCTGCTGACCTCGGGGGCGCTGGCGGTACTGGCGCCGGTCGGCGTACTCAGTGGCGCCTGGCTGCAGCGGCGCATCAACGAAAAGCTGTTCTACCACCTCTGCTACAGCTTCCTGCTGCTTGCCGGTCTCAAGCTGTACTACGATGCCTTCAGCCACTGATCCGCCAACACGTTTGGGCCGGCATCACCGCTGCGGCTATAATCAGCCGCTTTGACAGCAGCCGGCACCCTCCATGCAATCGATTGAGCTCGAACCCATTGGCCTGATACACAGCGGCTACAAGGAAAAATTCGGCATCCCGCGCCAGCCGGGGTTGGTGCACTCGGTCCCCGCCACGCTGGAACTGCTGCCACCCTATGGCAGCCGCGAAGCGGTGCGCGGTCTCGAAATGGCAAGCCATATCTGGCTGCTGTTCCTGTTCAGCGAATGCGTCGGCAAGGGCTGGAAACCCACGGTGCGCCCGCCGCGTCTCGGCGGCAACCAGCGGCTCGGCGTCTTCGCCACCCGTTCGCCGTTTCGCCCCAACCCCGTCGGCCTGTCGCCAGTCCGCCTCGACGGCATCCGCTTCGAAGGCGACCGGGTGCTGCTCGATATCAGCGGCGCCGACCTGCTGGACCAGACCCCGGTACTGGACATCAAGCCCTACCTGCCCTACTCCGATCGTATCGACGCCGCCACCTTCGAACTGGCGGAGCAGATCGAACTGCTGGATCTGCCGGTGGTGTTCCTGCCCGAAGCCGAGCGTATCTGCGAAGCTTACAGCCGCCGACGGCAGGTGCCGCTGCGCCGCCAGATCGAGGATCTGCTGCGCTGCGATCCGCGACCGGCGTACCAGAAGCAGCAACACTTGCGCGAATACGGCATCCGCCTGCACGACCTCAACATCCGCTGGCGCATCGATGCCGAACGGATCGAGGTCCTGGCCATTACGCCGGCAGAAGACTGATCACGCGACAACGCATTGGGTCCAAGACCTTGAGCGGGCTCCCAGAGAACATCGACTTCAGCCGTACCGCTGCGGTAAGGTGGGCCACCTACGATCAAAGGGAGCCCCGATTTTCATGCCTCAGTTGACAGCCGAACAGATTGCGTACGACCAGCAGCATATCTGGCACCCCTACTCGTCGATGATCAACCCGCCACCGGCCTATCCGGTGGTGTCGGCCAGCGGCGTCCGGCTGCGGCTCGATGACGGCCGCGAACTGATCGACGGCATGGCGTCCTGGTGGTCGGTTATCCACGGCTACAACCACCCGGAACTCAATGCCGCCGCCCACGCCCAGATCGACCGCATGGCCCACGTCATGTTCGGCGGTATTACCCACCCGCCCGCGATAGAACTGGCACAGCGTCTGGTGGACATGTCGCCGCAGGGGCTCGACCGCGTCTTCATCGCCGACTCCGGGTCTGTATCCGTCGAAGTGGCGATCAAAATGGCGATTCAGTACTGGCATGCCCGTGGCCAGGCGCGCAAACACAAGCTGCTGACGATCCGCGGCGGCTACCACGGCGATACCTTCGGCGCCATGTCGGTTTGCGACCCGGTAACCGGGATGCACGAGATCTTCACCGAGGTACTGCCGCAGCAGTTCTTCGCACCGCGGCCCGGCATCGCCTTCGGCGGCGAGTGGCAGGACGATGACATTGCCGGCCTCGAGCAGCTGCTGGCCGACCACCACCAGGAGATCGCCGCACTGATCCTCGAGCCCGTGGTGCAGGGCGCCGGCGGTATGTACTTCTATCACCCGGAGTACCTGCGCCGCGCCCGCGCGCTCTGCAACCGTTACCACGTGCTGTTGATCGCCGACGAGATCGCCACCGGCTTCGGCCGCACCGGCAAGCTGTTCGCCTGCGAGCACGCCGGCATCACCCCGGATATCCTCTGCGTCGGCAAGGCGCTGACCGGCGGCTACATGACCCTGGCAGCAACGCTGACCCGTGCCGAAATCGGCGAAACCATTTCCGCCGGCGGCGCCGGCTGCTTCATGCACGGTCCCACCTTCATGGCCAATCCGCTGGCCTGCTCGATCGCGGCGACCAGTCTGCGGTTGCTGCAGGAACAGGACTGGGCCGGCAGCGTCGCCCGTCTCGAACGGGGGCTGAAACAGGGACTGGCGCCGGCCGCCGGACTCGACAGCGTCGCCGACGTCCGCGTCCTCGGCGGCATCGGGGTGGTGGAAATGAAGGAAGCGGTCAGCACCGTCGAGATACAGAAGGCGTTCGTCGCCGAGGGTCTCTGGATCCGGCCGTTTGGCAAACTGGTCTATGTCATGCCGCCTTACGTGATGAGCGATGAGGATCTCGCCACCCTGACCGGCGGTATGGTGCGGGTGCTGCAGCGATATCGATAAGCCTTGGGAACTCAGCCTCCGGGCAAATCGCAACCATTCGCCCTGAGGTCCGCGCTCCTGAAGCCATCCGTTCAACTGCGGTACAGGCTGCCGCGATTAGCATCACTGCAAACTGATCAGGAATCCGCTTCGGCAGGAGGACGTAATGAACAAATCGATGCTGGTCGGCACCATCTTTGGTGTCACTCTCGCCACCGCCGGCGCAGGCATTGCCGGCTTCAAGATGATGAATGCCGGCCCGACCGAGGCCGAGGTTCTCAAGGTTACCGAAGCCTACAAGACCACCCAGGTGCCGCGCGAGGTCTGCGAGGACCGCGTCGTAACCCACCAGAAGCCGGTACAGGATGAAAAGCGCATCACGGGTTCCGCAATCGGCGCTGTTGTCGGCGGCCTGCTGGGGAACCAGGTAGGTGGCGGCAGCGGCAAGAAACTGGCTACTATCGCCGGCGCCGCGGCCGGCGGCTATGCCGGCAACCAGGTGCAGAAGTCAATGCAGGAAAAGGACACCTACACCACCACCGAGCGCGAATGCCATACCGTCACCGATAGCCGCAAGGACCTGGTCGGTTACGATGTCCAGTACCGCCTCGGCGAGCAGGTCGCCTCGGTTCGGATGGACCACAAGCCCGGCGCGACCCTGCCGGTGCGCGACGGTCAGGTCGTCACCAACTGATCCCCTCGGGGCCCCTTCACAGGGGCCCCGTCCCACCGCCCGAATTGGCTCCGGGGCCTTTAACTCCCCGCCTCCGGGCATTATGCTTTGGGCTCTGTCGAAGTAGTCTGCAGGAGTTGCAATGCCACGACGCAAGCTCGAAATGCCGGAGCATTTCACCTTCACGACCGAACTGCCGGTCCGCATCAGCGATATCAACTATGGCGGCCACCTCAGCAACGACGCCATCCTGTCGCTGATTCACGAAGCCCGAGTACGCTTTCTCAACCACTACAACTACGGCGAACTCGACGTCGAAGGCGTCGGGCTGGTAATGACCGACTCGACCATCATCTACAAGGCCGAGGGCTTTCACGGCGACGTGCTGCAGATCGATGTCACCGTCAGCGATCTGGACAAGTACGGATTCGACTTCTACTACCTGCTGAGCAACAAGAAAAGCGCGGTCGAAGTCGCCCACGCCCGCACCGGCATGGTGTTCTTCGATTACAGCCGGCGCAAGGTGGCCGGGATGCCGCAGGGTTTCCGCGACCGCATGGTCAAGATCGCCTGACCCGGGGCCACAGTCGCGGCCCCTCCCGCTCACCCCCCGTCGAAACCACCGTACTGCTCGTAGTGCTGCGCCGCGAGGTTCTCGAAGCGGGTGTACTGACCGACGAAGGCGAGACGTACCGTGCCGATGGGGCCGTTACGCTGCTTGCCGATGATGATTTCGGCGATGCCCTTGATCTCACTGTCCTCGTTGTAAACCTCGTCCCGGTAGATGAACATGATGACGTCGGCGTCCTGCTCGATAGCGCCGGATTCACGCAGGTCCGAGTTCACCGGGCGCTTGTTGGGGCGCTGCTCCAGGCTTCGGTTGAGCTGCGACAGCGCCACCACCGGACACTCCATCTCCTTGGCCAGCGCCTTGAGCGAGCGCGAGATTTCCGAAATTTCGTGGGTACGGCTCTCCATCTTGGTACCCTTGATCTGCATCAACTGCAGATAGTCCACCATGATCATGCCGATGTCGCCGTGCTCGCGCTTGATGCGTCGTGCACGGGCACGCATCTCGTTCGGGCTGATGCCGGAGGTGTCGTCGATGTACAACGGCTTGTCGCGCAGCATATTGACCGCCGTAGTGAGACGCGGCCAGTCCTCTTCCTCCAGCTGGCCGGTACGCACCTTGGTCTGGTTGATGCGCCCGAGCGACGACAGCATACGCGTCACCAGCTGCTCAGCGGGCATCTCGAGACTGAACACCAGGCAGGGCCTTCCGGTCCCCATCAGGGCATTTTCGACCAGGTTCATCGCGAAGGTGGTCTTGCCCATGGACGGACGCGCCGCGACGATGATCAGGTCCGAAGGCTGCAAACCCGCGGTGCTCTCGTCGAGGTCGTCGAAACCGGTGGTCATGCCGGTCATTGCATCGGAATTGTTGAACAGGTAATCGATCTTCTCGACCGCCTTTTTCAGCAGCGGATTGACCGGCTCCGGCCCGCCCTGATTCGGCCGGCTCTCGGCGATCTGGAAGATCTTGCGTTCGGCATCGTTGAGCAGATCCTCCGGCGTGATGCCTTCGGGGTTGAAGGCGCTGTCGGAGATGTCCTGCGCCACCGAGATCATCTGGCGTAACAGCGCGCGGTCGCGCACGATCTCCGAGTAGGCGCGGATATTCGACGCACTCGGCGTGTTGCGGGCCAGCGATACCAGGTAGTCGAGCCCGCCGGCCGACTCCAGCTCGCCGATTCGGTCCAGCTCCTCGGACACCGTCACCACGTCGACCGGCTGGGCCGCGTTGATCAGCTTTTCCATGGTACGGTAGATCACCCGATGATCGCGGCGGTAGAACAACTCTTCGGTCAGCACCTCGGACACCGTGTCCCAAGTGCCGTTATCGAGCATCAGGCCGCCGAGCACGGACTGTTCGGCCTCGATCGAGTGAGGCGGCAATTTGATGCTCGCCAGGTCCTGGTCATGCAGATCAGCGATATCCATGGAAAAACCAGTTATGAGTTAACAGAAGGAAACTAACACTTGCGTAGGGTGCTGGTGAGCAACGTGAACCGCACCGATGTCACGCGTCACCAATCGCCGCTCCTCGGCTTTAGCATCCTGCGTCGCCCTGACTCCCACTTCCGTGTGGTCGTGCGTATCCATGCGCCCGCGGCATACGACCGCCATGGAAGGCGGGAGGCCGCCCCGCGGGAGGCCGCCCCGCGGGAATGCAGAAAATGCAGGAGCAGTTTTCGGCCACACATCCTGTAAATCGCCGCTCCTGCGCATCCATGCGCCCGCGGCATACATTACATCCTGTAAATAAAAAGGCACCGCGCAGTATTCTACGCGGTGCCTTTTTTCACGACAATTCCGGGAACCCTTAGCGGGCCCTCCGGCAAGCTTATTCGCCGACGACGTTCAGCTTGATGATCGCAGCAACTTCCGGGTGCAGCTGAACGCTGATTTCGAATTCGCCAGTGGTGCGGATGGCACCTTCCGGCAGACGAACTTCGCTCTTGGCCACTTCGATACCGGCGCCGCTGATAGCGTCAGCGATGTCCTTGGTACCGATGGAGCCGAACAGCTTGCCTTCGTCGCCAGCTTTGGCGACAACGGACAGTTCCAGTTCGTTCAGTCCCTCAGCGCGAGCCTGAGCGTCAGCCAGCTTGCCGGCAGCAGCCTGTTCCAACTCGGCGCGGCGCTCTTCGAACTTCGCGATATTGTCTGCAGTTGCGGAAACAGCCTTGCCCTGCGGTACCAGGTAGTTACGGCCGAAACCCGCTTTGACCTTGACCTTGTCGCCCAGGCCGCCCAGCTTGCCTACTTTCTCGAGCAGAATAACTTCCATCTCGTAAACCTCTTTCGTTCTGCAACCCCAGGCTGCAGTACTAAGTCTTGGCCGGTATGCGGCGACGTATATCGACGAGACTGTCGATAACGGCCAGCAGTACCAGCAGCGTAATCACGTAAGGGCCCAGTATCACGACCGCCATGTAAAACATGAACAGCCAGGTACCGCCCAATTCCCGTTTGGCCACACTGCCGTGGACCAGTGCCAGGCCGGCGAAAGCCAGCGGCAACAGCAGCAGAGGCAACCAGCGCACCAGGTCGAGACCGAACTGCGGCCCGAGTACCAGCACCGCCAGAGTCGGCAGTGTCAGTCCCGGCGATAGCCTGAGCTGATGAAACTCCTGGCGAAAACCACCAGGGTTGTACAGCGTCGACTGCCACCAGCGAGCCAGTACCAGACTGCCCAGCATCATCGCCGTATGGGCAGCCCCCAGGCCGCCGGCATACAACTGATGCCACCAGTCGGCATCCAGCTCCACGCCGCCGATACTCGGTGACGTGTCGACCGTCATCTCGCGGGTGACCTGAACCAGTTCGTTCAGCAGGTTGCCCAGTATCTGCTCAAGAGCGATACCGGCCACCACACCCACCGGCAGCAAGACCACCAGGGTCTGCTGCCAGGAGACGGTTCGCCTCAGGGTCACGGCCAGCACGAAGGTGCCGGCGATGACCAGTAACGGAGTCGGATCCCCGTTCAGTGCCCAGGCACCCGCCGGCAGCAGGCTCCAGGCCAGAAGCCCTGTACCCGCTGTCGGGCCGCGCCGCAGAGTCACCAGTCCAACGG
The DNA here is from genome assembly GCA_013373085.1 of Oceanospirillaceae bacterium. Taxonomy (GTDB): domain Bacteria; phylum Pseudomonadota; class Gammaproteobacteria; order Pseudomonadales; family Balneatricaceae; genus Marinobacterium_A. The sequence goes on from JABXIM010000151.1 coordinate 26,627, forward strand.
CTGCCGCGCTCAGCCAATACAGCAGCGGCAGCATGGCGGCGATAGTCGCCACCACAATCGCCTGCGTGCGGCCGCGCATGATCAGCTCAGCCAGCTTACGCATGACGTTTACACCTAAGGCTTACTTGTGGCCGTCGGTGTACGGCAGCAGTGCAACGAAACGTGCACGCTTGATCGCAGTCGCCAGCTGGCGCTGGTAGCGCGCCTTGGTGCCGGTGATGCGGCTCGGTACGATTTTACCGGTTTCGGTGATGTAGCCTTTCAGGGTGTCCAGATCTTTGTAGTCGATCTCTTTAACACCTTCAGCCGTGAAACGGCAGAACTTACGGCGACGGAAAAAACGAGCCATGTTGATCTCTCCTCAATCAGAATCAGGTGGGGTTATTCGGCGGTAGCTTCTTCTTTAGCTTCAGCCGGTTTCTCGTCCTGCCTTTCAGCCTTCGAGTCGTCGCGACGCGGCTTGCGCTCTTCACGGGATTCGGCAGACTTGATCGGAGAGTCTTCAGTGATCGCTTCTTTGCGACGGATAACCATGTTACGCAGAACGGCGTCGTTGTAGCGGAACATGTTTTCCAGCTCGTCCAGGGATTCCTGGGCACATTCGACGTTCATCAGAATGTAGTGAGCCTTGTGAGCGTTGTTGATCGGGTAAGCCAGCTGACGGCGGCCCCAGTCTTCCATGCGGTGGATCTTGCCCTCAGCACCTTCGATCAGGCTGGTGTAACGCTCGACCATCGCAGGGACCTGCTCACTCTGGTTCGGGTGAACCAGAAAGACGATTTCATAGTGACGCATTGTAGCTCCTTTCGGTTTTACAGCCTTCGACCGTCCGGGTCATGCCGGTCCGGCGAAAGCAAGGAGGTTAAAGATGTACATATGCCCTATGTACAAAAGGACGCGGCATTATACGCCCATAGATGCACATCTACAATAGACAGGATAGCCGTGGGAGCGGCACCCCGCCGCGAAGCTTTTATCTACAAGCGGATATTCGCGGCGGGGCGCCG
>JABXIM010000020.1 GCA_013373085.1 Oceanospirillaceae bacterium
CGGCGCCCCGCCGCGAACAAATACGGCACGCTGCCGATTCGTGGCGGGGCGCCGCTCCTACAAAACAAGAAAAGGTAAAACATGATGTCTGAGCAAGTTACTGTCGGCGAAGTGGTCGCCCGCGTTCTCGAAGCCCACGGCGTTGCTAACGTCTACGGCGTAATTTCCATCCACAACCTGCCGGTGGCGGACGCCATCGGCCGTCGTGGCCAGATCGGCTTCGTACCGGCTCGCGGCGAAGCCGGCGCCGTGACCATGGCCGACGCGCACGGCCGCTTCAGCGGTCTGGGCGTGGCGCTTACCAGCACCGGCGCCGGCGCCGGCAACGCTGTCGGTTCCTTGATCGAGGCCTGCAATGCCGCCAGCCCGCTGCTGCACATCACGGGTCAGGTGGAGCGCGAATACCTCGACCGCGACGCCAGCTTCATCCATGAGGCCAAGGACCAGTTGTCCTTCCTCAAGGCCAGCAGCAAGGCCGCCTACCGCATCAGTCACCCGGAGACCGCGGCCGGTATCGTGCGCGAGGCGATCCGCGTCGCCCGCAGCGTGCCGATGGGCCCGGTCAGCATCGAGATTCCGATCGACGTCCAGGCGTCCAGGGTCGAATTGCCGGCGGATCTCGGTCCGATCGAGCCGGCGGCGCTGCCGGTGCCGGCAACGGCCGAACTGGAAAGCCTGGCGGCGCAGCTGAAGGACGCCAAGCGTCCTGTTCTCTGGATCGGCGGCGGTGCCGCCGGCTGCGAGGCGGAAGTGCAGGCGCTGGCCAACAAGGGCGTGCCGGTCGTCTCCAGCACCCACGGCCGCGGCATCCTGCCCGACAGCCATCCGCGCAGCCTGCGCGCCTTCCACAACAGCGCCAGGGTCAAGGAGCTGCTGGCCGCGAGTGACCTGGTGATCGTTGCGGGCTCGCGCCTGCGCAGCAACGAGACGCTGAGCTACTCGCTGGAGCTGGGCAAGACGCTGGTGCAGATCGACGCCTTCCCGGCGGCGCAGAACCGCAACTACCGCGCCGACCGCTTCATCTGCTCCGACGCGAAGATTGCACTGGGTTACCTGGCCAATGCCCTGGCCGACGGCGAGAAGGTCGACGCCGGCTACGACCGCGAGATCGCCGCGGCGGTCGAGCAGGCGATCGGCGCGCTGCGCGAGCAGATCGGCAACTACGCCGGCATCTGCCAGGCGCTGCGCGAGGCGCTGCCGGAGGACGGCATCCTGGTGCGTGACATCACCATATCCGGCAGCACCTGGGGTAGTCGCCTGTTCGAGATCAACGCCGCCAACCGCAATATCCACTCGCTGGCCGGTGCCATCGGCCTGGGTCTGGCCCAGGGGATCGGCTGCGCCATCGCCAACCCGCAGAAGAAAGTCGCGACCATCGTCGGTGACGGCGGCCTGATGCTCGGTATCGGCGAAATGGCCACCATGGTGCAGGAAAACACCGATATGGTGCTGATCGTGATGAACGACGGTGGTTACGGTGTAATGCGCGGCATCCAGAACAGCTATTTCGAGGGCCGGCAGTACTACAACGAGCTGCACACCCCGAGCTACCGCGACGTTGGCACCGCCATGGGCATGCCGGCCTGGCAGGTCGGCTCGGTCGAGGAGTTCGCCGCCGCCGCCAGGGAAGCCATCGCCCTCGACGGCCCGGCCGTGATCGAAGTCGACATGAGCAAGGTCGGTCCGCTCAAGTTCGCCGGCCCGCCGCAGAAGAAGCTGTATTGAGGGGTAAGGCGTCGCCCCGCGTGCGAATCGTTTGCGATTCGCACGCGGGGCCGAGCTCCTTCGATTGCCGCGCCTGACGCGTCACCGCTTTTAAGCCACCCGTCCGGAATTGCCGCACTATAAATTCCGGACGGGTCTTTTTATTGGGTTCCTAGGTTCCTTCGCAGCGAGAAAACGTGATTCGTAGGATGGGTAGAGCCGCAATGGCACTTCGCTGTCGTGACACAGCGGGTTTGGCGCGGCGCAACCCATCAATGGCGGCTGCCGCCGCGGTGCCGAACCGAGACCCCGGGGTGGGTTACACGACGCCGTGGCCGCGTCCGGATCGGATATTCGCCGCCCAGACGCCGATCCGCCCCTCCTACGATTTCGTCATCGGGTTTCTCGCTCACCCGCGAAGGGCCTTTTATCTACTTAATGCTATCCCTTGAGAGGATCGATCCGATGTCGGACCCGACTTTAGCCGCGGTGCGGCTGGAAAAGGACCTGCTGGGCGAACTGCCCGTCCCGGCCGAGGCCTATTACGGCATTCAGACCCTGCGTGCCTGCAACAATTTCGCGCTCAGCGGCGTGACGCTGCAGCACTTCCCGCGCCTCGTCGCGGCGCTGGCGATGGTCAAGCAGGCGGCGGCCCAGGCCAACGCCGAGCTGGGCCAGCTGTCGCCCGAGAAGGCGCAGGCCATCCAGGTCGCGACCCAGGCGATCATCGGCGGCGCGTACCACGACCAGTTCGTCGTCGACATGATCCAGGGCGGCGCCGGCACCTCGACCAACATGAATGCGAACGAGGTGATCGCCAATATCGGTCTCGAGTCCATGCGGCGCGAGAAGGGCGACTACAAGGCGCTGCACCCCAACAACGACGTCAACCTGTCGCAGTCCACCAACGATGCCTACCCGACCGCGGTGCGCCTCGGCATCCTGCTCAGCCACGGCGACCTGGTCACCTCGCTGGTGTCGCTGCGCGGCGCTTTCAGCGCCAAGGCGGAGGCGTTCGCCCAGGTGATCAAGATGGGCCGCACCCAGTTGCAGGACGCGGTGCCGATGACGCTGGGGCAGGAGTTCCGCGCCTGGGCCAGTACCCTCGGCGAGGACATCAGCCGCATCGCGGCGCTGTCGGAGCTGCTCACCGAGGTCAACCTCGGCGGCACCGCCATCGGCACCGGCATCAACGCCGACCCGCGCTACGGCGCCCTGGCGATCGCGCACCTGTCGCGCATCAGCGGTATCCCGCTGCGCCAGTCCGAGGACCTGATCGAGGCCTCGTCCGACATGGGCGCCTTCGTGCTGTTCTCGAGCATGCTCAAGCGCCTGGCGATCAAACTGTCGAAGATCGCCAACGACCTGCGCCTGCTGAGCATGGGGCCGCGCGCGGGCATCAACGAGATCAACCTGCCGGCGCAGCAGCCGGGCAGCTCGATCATGCCGGGCAAGGTCAACCCGGTGATCCCGGAGGCGGTCAACCAGGTCGCCTACCAGGTGATGGGACATGACCTGGCGATCAGCATGGCGGCGGAAGCCGGCCAGCTGCAGCTCAACGCCATGGAGCCGCTGATCGCCTACAACATCCTCGAGCAGATGCGCCTGCTCAAGCGCGCGATGCAGATGTTCGAGGAGAAGTGCGTCAGCGGCATCACCGCCAACGCCGGGCACTGCGCGGCGCTGGTGCACAACAGCATCGGCATCGTTACGGCGCTCAACCCGCACATCGGCTATGAGAACGCCACCCGCATCGCCAAGCGGGCGCTGCAGGAAAACCGCAGCGTGGTGGAGCTGGTGGAGGAGGAGGCGCTGATGGCGCCCGGCCAGCTGCGCGAAGTGCTGCGCCCCGAGCGCATGATCGCCGCCGGTTGAAGCCGGCGGTTCGCGTTGCGACGAGGACCGGGTACACTGGCACAGGCGCCGCCAGGCCGGCGGCGCGGTTCAGGAGGAGTCGACGTGGCACAGACCAAACCGCTGGAAGAGCCGCTGACCTCTCGCGACTTCCTGATGCAGCGGGTCAGCCTCAGGCAGTTGTACATTTTCAACCAGGTCTGCGAGTTCGGCAGTCTGCGCCGGACCGCGGAACACCTGCACATGGCGCAGCCGAGCATCTCGGCAATACTGCGCGACCTCGAGGCAACGGTCGAGGCGCCGCTGCTGGAGCGTTCGCCGCGGGGCGTCCAGCTGACCCCCTACGGCGAGCTTTTCGCCCAGCATGCCAGCAGCATTCTCGCCGCTGCTGAATACGCCTGGAACGACCTGCAGGACCTCAAGGACGCGCGGCGCGGCTCGCTCTCGATCGGCATCCTGCCGCTGGCCTCTAACCAGGCGTTCACCGGCGCCATCGCGCGGTTGCGGTGCGAGCGCCCTTTCATCAAGGTCGCGCTGAAGGACGGCCTTTACCACGACGTAGTGGAAATGCTGCGCAAGGGGGACGTCTCGATCGCCTATGGCTGGATGGGTCACGATCTTCGCGAGGACGATATCAAGTGCACCGTGCTGGAACGCGAAGAGTGGGTGATATTCGGCCGATTCGGGCATCCGCTGTTCGCCGCAGGCTCGCCTGATCCCGAGAAGCTGGCCCGGGCATCCTGGATAGTGCCGCTGCGAAGTTCAGCCATTCGACCCCTGGTGGCCGAATGCTTCAATCAGCTGGAAATCAAGTTTCCCGACAACTCGCTCGAATGCAGCTCGATGCTGTTTTCCCGCTCGCTGCTGTCCCAGACGGATCACCTTATGCTGGCACCGCGCGGGCTGTTTCGCGCTGACCTCGATAGCGGGCTGCTGGCGTCGATGGCGTTCTGCGAGCGCACGTCCAGGCTGTCTGTCGGCTACATGCAGCGTGCCAACCACGTGCTGTCCCCGTCGGAGCGGTTTTTCGTCCAGTGTCTGGGGGCGCAGCCGGACTGAGTGGACCGGCTGCGGATGGCTCAGGCGCGTGCCGTGGGGGACAGCGAAAGGTCCCGCAGTTCGACTATGCGCTGCAGCAGCTGCTCGAACAGTTGCGCCTTGACGGGCAGCAGGGCCGGGCCGTGCCACAGGTTTTCCATCTCGTCCGGGTCGTCCCGCAGGTTGTAGAGCTCTCCCCAGTCCTCGCCCTCGTGCAGGCTCAGGCGCCAGTCGGCCGTGACCAGCGTGGTGATCCGGGAGCGGGCGTCGCTGTCTCGAAAGACTCTAATGCCGGGATCCTCGATCAGTATGCTGTCACTGCGCCTGTCGCCGAACAGGTCGATACCCTGCATGCCCACCGGGCGGCGCAGGCCCGCCCTCTGTAACAGGGTAGGCGCCAGGTCGATGGCGCTGCCGAGGCGGTCGTCGACCCGGCCAGCATCGCTGCGCCGCGGGTCGTACCAGATGAAGGGAACCCGGATCACGCTCTGATAATGCAGTCCCATCTTCAACATGGCGCCGTGGTCGCCCATGTAGTCGCCATGGTCGGCGGTGAACAGCAGCACGGTGTCGTCGTCGAGACCCCGGCGCTCGAGGCAGCCGAGAATACTGCCGATGGCATCGTCGACCATCGAGATGCTGCCGTAGTTCAGCGCGATCAGCTCCCGCGCCTGACGCTCGCCGATATGAAACGGCCAGTGGGAGCCGTTGTCCCGATCCCCCCAGCGATAGGCCTCGAGCACCGATTCCGGGATACCGGGAATGCGATCGACCGGGTGCCGGAAGGAGGCCGGCAGCCGGACTTCGTCAGGATCGTACATCGACCAGTAGCGACCCGGCGGCGTGAACGGATGGTGCGGGTCGGGGAAGGATACCAACAGCGCGAAAGGCGCCCCGTCCGGTGCCTGCTGCTCGAGGAAGGCGCAGGCCTCCTCTTCGATGAAACGCGTCGGATACAGCGCTTCGGGCAGTGCGGTACGCCAGGCCTGGGGTGCGCTGAGGTTCGGCGACGGCAGCGCGTTTGCCGGCCCCCGCAGGCTGTCGGATGCTGGGTGCCGGGCCCGCAGCCAGGCGCTGTAATGTCCTTCGACCTGGTCGCCATGACCGACGCACAGCCGAACGTGATCGAATCCATAGTAGGGCCTGTGCAGAACCGGCTCCGGCGACCGGGCCCAGCGGTCCCGGATCTCGTAATCATAGGCTGAGCCGCCGCGTTGCGCGCGATTGCTCAGCGCCGCGCCTTCGTCCGGCAGCCGTCCCTCGCCCGGCGGTACGCGGGCCGGCGCCGGGATATCGGTGACGTTCTGAAAATGCGCCTTACCGATCAACCCCGTGTTGTAGCCGTCGCCGCGCAGCACATCGGCGAAGGTGGTGCTCTGCAGGGACATCGGGATGCCGTTCTGGCGCACGCCATTCACCGACGGCAATTGGCCCGTGGCGAGGCAGGCCCGATTGGGCTGGCAAATGGGCGTCGAGACGTAGAAGCGCTCGAAACGGACACCCCGCTGAGCCAGGCTGTCGATATGGGGTGTTTGGACCAGTGGGTTGCCGTAACAGCCGAGGTGGTCGGCGCGTTGCTGGTCGGTCATGAAAATGATGAAGTTTGGTTGTCTCATCGGGGTCTCAGCTTGCACTGTTGATATGGGCACCTTTGGTGCGGCTGTTCAGGTAACCAGCGAGAAGGGTGCCGCCGACCAGTACCGCTCCGGCGATATTCAGTGTGATCGCCTGTGGCCACAGCTGCGGCGGCACGAACAGCAGCAGTCCGGCAAGGGCGAGAAGAAGGCGAACCGGACGCGTCAGCGGCGAGCGCCAGTAGCCGGCCAGCGCGAAGGTCACGGCCAGGGTACCGAGCGAGAGCCGGGCCATGGTGGTGAGGATGGAGGGCCAGCTGCCGATCATCAGTACTTCCGGTGAATAGATGAACAGGAAGGGTACGAGATAGGCGGTCCAGCCAAGCGTCACCGCCGTAACAGATGTTCTCACCGGTGCAGCTCCGGCCAGCGAGGCCGCGGCGAAGGCCGCGATGGCGATCGGTGGTGTCAACATCGACATCATGCCGAAATAGAGCACAAACATATGTGCCGAGAGTTCGGGAACGCCGAGCTCGATCAATGCCGGCGCGATCATGGTGGCTAGCAGCAAATAGACACCGAGGGTCGGCATGCCCATGCCCAGTACAATGCTGGTCAACGCCGCGATCAGCAGCAGGAGCGGCAGGTTTTCGGCGCCGAATTGGACCAGCGAGATAGTCAACGAGAAGCCGATGGCGGTGATGTTCAGTGTGCCGATGACGAGCCCGGCGCAAACGCCGATGACGACGATTTCGGCGAGCGCGTGGCCAGTGGAACGAATGGCGTCGAGCAGACACCGCAGGCTCAGTTTCCGGGCCTCGTACGGGCGCAGCAGCGAGACCAGCAGCAGCGATCCGCTGGCGATCAGCGCGGCCTTCTCGGCCGGTTGGTTGAACACAAAGAGAGCGGCAATCAGCACCACGAATGGCAGCAGAAACTGTCCGCCGGCGGCAAGTACAAGGCGCGGTACCGGTCGCTGGTCGACTGGCAGCGTCGGGATACGGTCACGCACCGCGATCAGGTCGATCTGCAGGAACAGCGCGCCATAGTAAAGCAGCGCGGGGAACAGGGCAGCCAGAGCGATCTCCGAGTAGGGAATCTGCAGTAGCTCAGCCATCAGGAAAGCCGCGGCTCCCATGACAGGTGGCATTAATTGACCGCCGGTCGACGCTACCGCCTCGACCGCAGCGGCGCGGTGCTGGGCGAAGCCAGACTCGCGCATCAGGGGGATGGTGACGATCCCGGTCGCGGTGACGTTGGCGACGGCGCTGCCGGAGATGGAGCCGAACAGACTCGAGGCCAATACTGACACCTTGGCCGCGCCGCCGCGGTAACCGCCCATCCAGCCTAGTGCGAGGTCGGTGAAGAAGCGTGACCCCCCGACCTGGTTCAGCACATGACCGAAGAAGATGAAGGCCGCGACCACGGTCGAGGCGATCATCAGCGGAAAGCCAAGGAAGCCACCGGCGTCGACAGTGAGATAACTCAGATAGGTATCAAGGGCGACTTCACGGCCGCTGATAGCGCTGGGCAGCAAGTGCGCAGTCAGTCCAAGAACGCTGAAGCCCAGCGCGACGAACATCAGCACCAGGCCTGCGGTCCTGCGCAGCGCTTCGAGCAGCGCTAGCAGCAGCAGCGCACCGCACAGTGTGGCGTCGAGCGGTGCCATATGCATGTCGTCCAGAAGCTGTGGATAACGCAGGCCGACATAGCAGCAGGCTCCAAGGGACAATGCCGCCAAGAGGCTGTCGGCAAGCGATCCTCGCTGGCGTGGCGCTCCGTCGCCACTTCTGAGCAGAAATACCGAAGCCAGCGCGAGGCCCAGGATGAGCGACAGGAACTGCTCGTTGTAGAGATTGAGGCCAATGAGTCGGAACAGGTCGAGTGCCCAGCTCAGAGAGGTCAGTACCAGCAGGGTAGAGACGAGCTGGCCCAGTTTACGCATGAAGTACAGCATAGAAGGGTACCGTTATTGTTATGGTGGCGGTCAGTGCCGGGCCTGCTCTTGACGCGAGATATAGGCCAGTACGCCGGGGTGATAGGGGGCTCTGACGTCACGCACCAGTTGTCTTGGATCATAGGCACGGAAGGCACCGAGAGCCGCGACCAGGTCGTCCTTGTGAGTGTGCAGGACCTCGGCTACGCCGGCCGCCGTGGTGTCGTCGAGCCGGTTCGAGGACAGCAGCAGAAAGGAGGCGGCGATAAGGTTGGTGTCGTGGTCTACGCCGGGGCGGGTTGACGCCGGCTGGAGGGTCTCGATACTGGAGCCCGGTATCAGGTCGGCGATGTGCCGCTCCGTCTCGGCGGTGCGTTCAATCGACAGATAGCGAATGCCACCAACGGCGCTGTCGGCCTGCAGTACGATACCTGCACCGGGGGAGAATATGGCGGCTTCGGTCTTGCCGGCCATGAAATCCTGCACACCGCGAATGCCGTTGGGAGTCGGCAAACCGTCGAGATCCGTTTCCGCGAGATCCGCCGTGCTCAGCGTGGCATTGAGAAAATCGCGCAGGATAGACTGGTTACGAAATTCGGTGGGGACCTTGCGGCCCTTGAGGTCTCGCAGCGAGTGAATATCGGAGTCGGCTCGGACGAAAATGCCGGACTGGAACGGCACCAGGTTGGCGACCACGCGGATGTTTTCGTAGGTTTTGTCGCTAAACAGCGCGTTGCCCTCGCGGGCGTAGGCAGGGATCATGCTGGACGAAATGGCGAAATCGAGTTCGCCTTTGTCGAGCAGTGGCGTGGTAACGACCGGGCCGCCCCTCGGGACGACCAGGTAGCGGTCGTCCGTGTTGAGGGTCAGCACCTTGGCAACCGCGGAACCGATGCTGTACGCGAGCGACCCCTGAGGGTTGGTGCCGATGGTGAAGGTTTCGGCGACGGCGCCGGAGGACGCGAGAACGGCGGTGGCGAGCAGCGATAGGACCGTTTTTCTTATCATGGGAGGCTCCTGTCTAAAGAAGGTGATTGTCACCTGCTAAATCGATGCTAGCCCCGCGAAGGATCTAGCGGGAAGAGTGGTATTAATGTTTCTGTGATAGTTAAAGTCGATCACTCGGGTCTGGCTTCCCGAAGGGGGCGGATTCCAGTTCTGTCAGCCTGGAGCATCCGGTGGTTCGGTGGAGTTCGTGAGGTAATCGAGATGTCCGACAAGAGCAGGGTTCTGGCGGTTGTTCTGGCCGCCGGTCGCGGCAGGCGCTTCGGCCGGGACAAAAGGCGCGAGCCGCTGGACGATGGCAAGACGCTGCTGCGCGCCACCCTCGATCGCGTGTCGCCGCACTTTGCGCAGGTGCGGGTGCTGCTGCGCCCGGAGGATGACGCCGGTGCGTTGCAGGTCGATTCGTACCCGGTGGTCCGCTCGGCCAACGCCGACCGGGGAATGGGGTTCAGCATCGCCGACGGTTTTGTTGCAATTCGGGATATGGAGGCAATAGCGGCCGCGGTGCTGCTCGGCGATATGCCCTGCATCGAGCCCGAGACCTTTCGGGCCCTGCTTGAGCACGCCAGTGCGGACCGGATCGTGCGGCCCGAATTCCACGGCCGGGCCGGGCATCCGGTGATCTTCGGACGGACATTCTGGGGCGAGCTGGCCGGTCTGGAAGGTGAGGAGGGCGCGCGCTCGGTTATACACCGCCATCCCGACGCCTGCATGCATATCGAGGTCGACGACCCCGGCGTGCTGATGGACGCCGACCGCCCCGAGGATCTCGAGGCGCTGCGGACGCGGTATCGAATTATTGGAAGGTTGTAGGAGCCTCGCCCCCGAGACGAACGGGGTTGGCACGGCGGTGATTCACACCGGGGCGACGCTCCTACGCGCTTAGCGGTGCTCCGCCCTCGGAATGTAGTGCAGGATGCGGTTCTCCATCCAGACCACGATGCTGTAGAGCAGGATGCCGATCAGGGTCAGTAGCGCGATGGCGTTGAACACCATGGCAGCATTGGCCTGGCCTTCACCATAGGAAATCAGGAAGCCGAGGCCGATGTTGCCGCCGACCATCTCGCCGACGGTGACGCCAATCACCGCCAGGGTGGCGCAGATCCGCAGCCCCGCCAGCAGGTTCGGCAGAGACGACGGCAACTCGATCTTCATGAAGATCTGGAAGCGGTTGAGATTGTAGGCCCGAGCCAGGTTGATCAGATCGCGGTCGATGGTCTTCATCGACTGCAGCACGTTGACCAGGATCGGGAAAAACACGATCAGGATGGTGACCAGCAGCTTGGGCCAGGCCGTGTAGCCGAACCACATGATGAACAGCGGCGCGAAGGCGACCTTCGGTGCGATCTGCAGCGCCAGAATGTAGGGCGAGATCACCTTCTCGAGAAAGCGCGACGCGCCGAGCAGGAAGCCCAGCACTGCCCCCAGGGCGCTGCCGATAATGAAACCCAGTGCCGTCATCTGGAAGGTCGAAAGGGTATGCGCAAGCAGGTTGTTGTTACTGTACATATACCCCAATTCCTTCATCGTTTCGCTGAAGGTCGGGATGATGTAGGACGGAATGTTCAAAAGCGTCGGTAGAAATTCCCAGGCCGCGATCATGGCGATCGCGACCAGCAGGGAAGGCATTGTATAGTTCTTGTTCATCTCAGTTGCCTCCCGGCAGACCTCAGTCCATCACGAACTGGTTGGTAAAGGTTTCCTCGATCGGCACGGCGCGGCGCACGATATCGTTCTGCAGGTAGAAGTCCTGAACCGTCTTGAGGCGTGCGGCATCGAACTGACCCAGCTGCAGCGGCGCGGCAGTCGGATAAACCAGGCGGCTGTAGCGGCCGAGGATGTCGGCGATCTGGGCTTTCTTGCCGGCGTGGTTCGGCACTGCGGCGATATAGTCGCTCGCGGCCTGTTCAGGGTCCGCCTGGATTTCACGCACGGCTTTCAGGGTGGCCCTGACAAACCCCTTCACGGCTTCGGGGCGCTTCTCGATGGTGTCGTCGGAAGCCAGCATCGCCTGGGCCATGGCCGGGAAGATATCGTTGATATTGAAAACGTCGACCTCGATGCCGGCGCCCTGCACTGCGGCAACCCATTCCGGCACGCCGGACATCGCCTGGATATCGCCGGAGATCATCAGCTTGATAATGCCGCCCGGGCCGAGTGCCTGTACCGACGCGTCCTGCTGCGACAGGCCGGCGCTGGCCAGTACCGCCAGCAGGTTGTAGTAGGTGGTGTCCTTGTAAGACAGCACGCCGATCGCCTTGCCCCTGAGGTCTGTCATCAACTTGACGCCGGCGTCTCGGCGCACCGCGATCTGGGTCAGCGCCTGGCCGCCGAGCAATGCAACCCCCTTGACCTTGAGACCGTTGGCGCGGGTCACGATCGGGGTGTCGCCGATACCGCCGCCCATATCGGCATTGCCGATCGCCACCTGCTTGGCGACATCGGCACCGCCCTTGCCGATCTGGAATTCGACCTCGAGTCCTTCGTCGGCGTAGTAGCCCTTGTGCTTGGCGATCTGGAAGGGCGCGAAGGCCGGCAGGGTATCCGGAGCCGGGAACAGGTAGGTCAGTTTGTCGGCCGCGACGGCGCCTTGCACCGCCAGCGAGGCGGCCAGTATGACAGCGGCTTTTTTCAGTGTCTTGATCATGGGTTCACCTTTTTGTTGTTCTCAGATTGCACGGGACTCGAGTTTCAGCAGTTCGAAGAGGCGGCCGATGTACTCCGAGGCTTTGGGGGACTTGCGTCTTTCCATCAGGTTGCCGCGTGTTGGCAGGTCGACGACGATTTCCTCGATCACGGTCGCCGGCCGTTCGCTCAGCACCAGGATGCGGTCGGCCATGAATACCGCTTCCGACAGATCGTGGGTGATCAGCAGCGTGGTCACGCCCGATTGCATGATGGTTTCGCCGAAATTCTGCTGCAGCAGCAGCTTGGTCTGGGCATCCAGCGCCGAGAACGGCTCGTC
>JABXIM010000131.1 GCA_013373085.1 Oceanospirillaceae bacterium
AAGCCGAAGCCGAAGCCGAAAAAGTATCGGCTACCGCTGCGACTGAAACCCAGGCTCAGGCCCGGGAAGAAACGCGTCCGCGTGGCCGCCGCCGCTCAAGGCGCGCGCCGAACGACCCGCGCGAGCGTCGTCGTAATCAGCAGCAGAGCGAAGCGGCACAGGCCGAGGAGCATCACCACTCCTGACCTGACGGCCTCGCCGGCACCCGCGTACCTAAGCGGGGCCGGCAGACCGCCCTGCTCGCAGTTACCCTTGGGGTATGCGCGCACTGGATAAAAAAACCGGCCTTGCGGCCGGTTTTTTTTGTCTCGACGTCCGCCGAATGGAAGTCTCATCAGGCGGGGTAGATACGCGGTTCCATTTCCAACTCGACGCCAAACCGCTCCAGCACCGAGGCTCTGACAGCATCGGCCAGCGCCAGCAGGTCCGACGCGGTCCCGCCCCCCCCGTTGACCAGCACCAGCGCCTGATTGCGGTATACTCCCACCGGCCCCAGACTGCGACCCTTCCAGCCACAACGGTCGATCAGCCAGCCGGCAGCCAGCTTGTATGCATCACCGGCCGGGTAGGCCACGATATCCGGGAAAGCCTCGTGCAACGCCCGATACCGATCCGCCGCAACGACCGGGTTCTTGAAGAAACTGCCGGCATTGCCAACCTCGGACGGATCCGGCAGCTTGCTGCGTCTGATACGGCAAACGGCCTCGAACACATCGAGCGGCGTCGGGCTTGCAATGCCGTGCTGCTCCAGCTCATCCACCAGCGCCCGGTAACGCAACACCGGCAGCGCGGCACGCGACAATGCGAAGGTCACCTCGAGAATGATATAGCGCCCCGGCTGCGCAGACTTGAACAGGCTGTCGCGATAACCGAAGGCGCATGCCTCCCGTGTGAAGTGACGAATCGCGCCGGTTTCGGTATCCAGCGCCTTGAGGCTGTGAAAACGCTCTTCGAGCTCGACGCCGTAGGCACCGATGTTCTGCATCGGTGCAGCGCCGACCGTACCGGGTATCAGCGCCAGGTTCTCCAGCCCGTAATACCCCTGTCCCAGGCTCCAGGCCACGGTCTCGTGCCAGTTCTCGCCGGCCGCGACGGTCGCCAGCACCGTCTCACCGTCGATGTGCACGGAGCGGCCCTTTAGCGCGATCTGGACCACCAGACCCGGCAGCCGCTCGCGCAGCACCAGGTTGCTGCCGCCCCCAAGCACCAGCAGCGGCCAGCCCTGGCCCCGCGCCAGCGCCACCGCCTGCTGCAGTGATTCAAGCGACTCCACGCGCAGGAAACGCTCGGCACGGGCGGAAAATCCGAAGGTGTTGAAGGCGCGCAGGTCCACATCCCGTTGCAACTGCGGTAGCTGAATCGTGGTCATGGGCATTCCCGGCGCAGGTGCTCGATCAGGCCTTCGGTCGCCACCTCAACCAGATCCAGCACCTGCTCGAATCCGTCGTCACCGCCATAGTAAGGATCCGGCACCTCACGCAGCACTGCACGCTCGCCGGCAAACTCCTGGAACAGCCGGACCTTGCCGCGATGTTCGATCGGGCACAGCGCCAGGAGATCCTCGAGATTTTCGCGATCCATCGCCAGCACCAGGTCGAAACGCTCGAAGTCGTCTGTTGCGACCTGGCGTGCACGCAGGTGATCCAGCCGTATGCCCCGCCGTTGTGCAGCCGCTGTGGCACGGTGATCCGGCGGGTTGCCGACGTGATAGGCCGCGGTACCCGCGGAATCAACGAACACGTCAAGGGCGGCTTCGTTCAGGCGATGCTCGAGCACGCCATGGGCGGTGGGCGAGCGACAGATATTGCCAAGACAGACCAGTAGAATGCGGGGAGAGGACTGGGGTTTCATGGATACACGCGGCCGAATGAAAATTTTGCCGCATTATAAAGCAAACAGCCCCGGGTTTGTGACCGGGGCCGAAGGCTGGAGCGGGTAGCGGGAATCGAACCCGCCTCGCAAGCTTGGGAAGCTTGAGTAATAACCACTATACGATACCCGCTTCTGGTCCAATTAATGTACTCCCGGCAATCGGCCCCCGCAAGGCTTTGATATTGATTTGGCAGGAATTTTCCTACGGAATCAGTAAAGGCTGCGGCGTCACTGCGAGGGCTCGTCGAACGGCAGAGGCACCGAGGTTTCCCGCCGCACTTCGAAGACATTCAGCGTCATTGCGACCAGCGCGTAGTAGCCGAAGATACCGATCAGCTCGACCAGAGCGGCCTCGCCAAATGCCTCCCGCGCCTCGCGATACAGGTCGTCATCGACGCGGCGGGTCTCGTACAGCGTGCGACCGACTCGATAAACCAGCTGCTCGTCCCGCTCGGCAAAGGCCGGCTCCTGACCCAGCCGCAGCGCCTCGATCACCTCCTCGCCCAGGCCTGCATCGCGGGCGATCGGTTCATGGATCTGCCACTCCGCCTGGGATTGCCACCAGGCCGCCGTGACCAGAATTGCCAGCTCGGACAGGCGCAGCGGCATCTGGGTATGATAGCGGCAAAATGCACCCAGCTCCTGCGCCCGGTCGGCAAGACCGGGGCTGTGAATCCAGGCTAGGAAGGGCCCATCGAGATTGCCGCGGGGGCCGCTGAGAATCGCATCCAGCACCCGCTGCTGCTCGGAACTCATCTGACTGCGCTCGAGAGCGGTCAGTCTCGATTTCATGACCGGCCTCCGTTGACGCTTTTCAAGGCGCTGTCGATGGCGATATCGAGTTTATCCACCAACTCGTCGAGGTGAGCCTCCTCGAGAATGAACGGCGGCGCCAGCAGTATATGGTCCCCCCGCTGCCCGTCGATGGTACCGCCCATCGGATAGCACATCAGGCCGTTGGCCATTGCGGCTTTCTTGATCGCCGCATTCAGCTTCAGGGACGGATCGAACGGGGTCTTGCTGCCACGGTTCTGCACCAGCTCGAGCCCGAGAAACAGGCCCCGTCCACGAATATCGCCAATATGGTCGTGTTCGCCGAAGCGGTCGCGCAGCCGGGCTTCGAGCCCCGCCCCCAGCGCCCGTACCCGCGGCAACAACTGTTTTTCCTCGATGGTACGCTGCACCGCAAGCGCAGCGGCGCAAGCGGTCGCGTGACCGATATAGGTATGGCCGTGCTGGAAAAAACCGCTGCCTTCGGCGATCGCACGATAGATTTGACCGCTGACCAGCGTGGCACCGATCGGCTGGTAGCCAGCTCCGAGCCCCTTGGCGATGGTGGTGATATCGGGACTGATACCTTCCTGCTCCACCGCGAACAGTGTGCCGGTGCGCCCCATGCCACACATCACCTCATCGAGGATCAACAATACCCCGTAGCGGTCGCAGACCTCACGAATCTTGCGAAAGTAACCGCTGACCGGCGGCACAGCGCCCAAGGTTGCCCCGACGACGGGCTCGGCGACAAAGGCCATCACCTGATCGGCGCCCAGGCGCAGAATTTCGTCTTCCAGCTCTTGCGCCAGGCGCGTCGCGAAGGCCTCGTCGTTTTCGCCGTCAAGCCGCTCGCGATAGGCATAACAGGGGCTCAAATGACTGACCCCGGTCAGCAGCGGCTCGAACTGCGCTCGCCGCCACTGGTTACCGCCGGTCGCCAGCGCCCCGAGGGTGTTGCCGTGATAGCTCTGTCGCCGGGCGATCAGGTAGCGCCGCTGCGGCTGACCGATTTCGATGAAGTACTGGCGCGCCAGCTTCAGCGCCGCTTCCACCGCTTCCGATCCGCCTGAAACGAAATAGACCGACTCGAGGCCATCCGGCGCCCGCTCGATCAGGAAGTCCGCCAGTTGCTCCATCGGCTCGGTGGTAAAAAACGACGTATGTGCGTAAGCGAGACTCTGCACCTGCTTCTGCACCGCTTCGATCACCTCTGTGGCGCTATGCCCCAGGCAGGAAACCGCCGCGCCACCACTGGCATCGAGATAGCGGCGCCCTTCGCTGTCAATGATGTATGGCCCGTCGCCGGCGACGGCGGTCGGATAGGCTTGACGCAGACTACGGTGAAATACGTGGGACATGAGTGCTGATCCAGAGGTTGGCGACCGATTTAGCGCAAATATATTTGCACTAAATTATATTTGCAAATATTTTTGCATATCGAGTACGTAACAAAGTGTCACGTTTATAATAGGCCGCTTGGCCAAACCGCACTGGAATCACGATGCAGACAGACAACGCTCAGACACCCGACAGCGTCAACAGCCTCAGGCACCTGCTCGGCAAACTCGATAGCGGCACGGCGCCATTTCGGCTCGGCACCCAGTCGCGGCGAGTACTGGCCGCCATGCTCGAACAACCCGGCGTCAGTGCGATGGCGTCTATCACCGAGCTGGCTGAACGCTTCGGCGTCAATGCCTCGACACTGTCGCGCCTGGCCCAGCGACTCGGTTTCAGTGGTTTCGGTGGTCTGCAGGAATTGTTCCGCCTCGAACTGAGCGACAGCGGGGGTCACTTTTACAGCGACCAGGCCCGTCTGCTGGCCGGCGAGGAATCGAGTCCCGGGATCGGGTTGCTGGCCCGGCTCGGACGCCAGGAGAGTGGCAATATCGCGGCCATGATTGACAATCTGGACCCTGCGTCTTTCGATCGTGCCTGCGAGCTACTGGCCAAAGCGCCGCGGGTACGCTTTCACGCCATGCGACAGTTCCACTCGCTCAGCTATTTTCTCGCCTACGGACTGGGAATGATTCGCAAGGACGTGGCGCCGCTCGCATCCAGCTCCCAGGGGATTGCCGATGCGCTCTCATCACTCGAGCCGGGGGACCTGCTAGTGGTCGCCAGTTGCTTTCCCTACACCACCAGCGTGCTGAAAACCGCAGAAGTGGCGCGTGAAATGGGGCTGGATGTGGTGGCCCTGACCGACTCGGCGGGATCGCCACTGAAAGCCCAGGCCAGCTGCAGCTTCCAGATTCCCAACCAGAGCCTGTTTTACAGCAACGCCATGGCAGCTTTCTTCGTGTTTGCCGAAGCGCTGCTGAGCGAAGTCGCTCACCGGCTCGGCGACGATGCAGTCGAGGCTCTGCGCCGGCGCGAGACGCTCATCGGCGAACTGGGACAGCTGTCCTGACGATGCGGCCCGTCAGTTGCTAGTCGCTCTAACGGGCAACGCGGGATTAGTCCCTGCCAGGCACTGCATCGCAGCCGCTATATGCCTCGGGGCCGGCGATACATCCGGCCCCCTGGGAAGCGGCCTCAGAACCAAACCGTCATCACCGAGTCGCCCGGCGAATTTGCACCCGGCGCTCCGCGGATCAACCCGCGTCATCGTCCCAGCGCCGCAGAATCATGACAGAACATTTGGCACGTTCGACGACCCGGGACGAATTTGAACCGAGAAAGGCGACATCGAGCCGTCCGCGATGATGGGCCGACATGATGATCAGGTCGGCATGGATATTCTTCGCCTCTTCCACGATCCGTTCGGCGGGGTGCCCCTGATGCACAGACATATCGTAATGGACGTCGTCAGGCAGCTCCTGACGGGCAAACTCCACCAGTTTCGCATCCACCGCCTTGTGTGCCTTGTCCACCGCACGGGGATCGAAATACGACGCCACCAGCGGCGACGCGAAACCCGGTATCACCGTCATCAGGTGCACCCTGCCGCCATCGCGATCAAGCTCGCGCAGCGCCACTTCGATAGCGGGACGTGAAAATCCGGGTTCCTCGAGGTCAACAGGTAACAGAATAGTCTTGAACATCTTGCGTCCTCGGCCGGCCACTGGCCGGCGTCAAGTCGGAGGCCACCCGCAAGCACGGGTGTCCCGTTCTCAGGCTCTCGCCGATTTCCGAACTGCACCGCCCTCGTGCTGGCGACGGCGCCGCTGCATCATGACCACCGGCACCAGCAGCAACAGCGCGGGAATAAAGATCAATTCCTTGGGTGGCTGAGACTGTGGGACCTCCACATCCATGATCACCTGATCGAACATCAGCCCGGCACGTTCGGCTGCACTGTCAAACGTCACCATATCCACCAGCGCCTTACCGTTATCGTCGAGCAGCTCGACACCGGCATCGACCAGCCGCTCGCGGGTGTTTTCACCTTCACCAAGGGTCAGCAGCGTGACGAAATCGCGCGGATTGCCAATCTCGTCTTCGCCGGCAATATGCAGACGGACCTGGGCACCGGCCGGGATATCGACGCTCCCCTCGATCAATGCCTGACCGTCAAGGCTTTGGAACGGCTGAACGATCAGGTCCATCCAGAATCCCGGCCGGAACAGTGAAAAGGCAATCACCAGCAACAGCAGGGTTTCATGAATACGGTTGCGTGCCAGGAAATACCCCTGAGTCGCGGCCGTGAACAGCAGAATGCCGATCGTTGATATCACGAATACCGCTATGCCGTGCCACCAGTCGACATTGATCAGCAGCAGGTCGGTATTGAAGATGAACAGGAACGGCAGAATGGCCGTCCGAAGACTGTAAAAGAAGGCGACGAAGCCGGTTCGGATCGGGTCTCCGCCCGAAACCGCAGCGGCGGCGAAGGACGCCAGCCCGACCGGCGGCGTCACGTCCGCCATGATGCCGAAGTAAAACACGAACAGGTGCACGGCGATCAGCGGTACGATCAGACCCGACTCCTGGCCCAGGGTGACGATCACCGGTGCCAGCAGGGACGATACGACAATGTAGTTGGCCGTGGTCGGCAAGCCCATTCCGAGGATCAGGCTCAGCACCGCGGTCAGCACCAGCATCAGCAGCAGGTTACCGAACGAGAGCACCTCGACCAGGTCGGCGAGCACGGAGCCAACGCCGGTCTGGGACACGGCACCGACAATGATACCGGCAGTGGCCGTGGCGATACCGATACCGATCATGTTGCGGGCACCGGCGATGAGGCCGTCCAACAGCTCATCGAATCCCAGTTTGACCTCGGCGCCAAAGCTGCCTTGCTGGCGAAACAGTGCAAACAGCGGACGCTGGGTCAGCAGAATCACGACCATCAGCACCGTTGCCCAGAAAGCCGAAAGCCCGGGAGAGAGACGCTCTACCATCAGGCACCAGACCAGCACCACCACCGGCAGGATGTAGTGCAGACCGGACTTAACCGTCGGCCCCGTCTCAGGCAGCTCGACGACCTCCGAATTCGGATCGTCCAGCTCGAGCTCCGGGTATCGCGAGGCAAACCAGATCAACGCCACGTAAACAACGAAGAGCAATACCCCGATAACCGGGCTGGCAGCGGCACCGAGCGCCGGCTTGAGCCAGCCGATACCGTAATAGACCGCAAACGCCACCGCAGCCGTCGCCACAAAGCCAAACAGGGCGCCAGTCAGGCGCGCAAGCCAGGGCTTGACGACTCCACGGCGGGGCAGTCCCTGCATGCCCTGTTTCATCGCTTCAAGATGAACAATGTAGACCAGCGCGATGTACGAGATGAGCGCTGGCAGGAAGGCATGGGTGATGACCTCTACGTACGACAGGCCGACATACTCCACCATCAGGAAGGCGGCGGCCCCCATGACCGGCGGCATGATCTGGCCATTGACCGACGAGGCGACTTCCACGGCACCGGCCTTTTCGGCGCTGAAGCCGACCCTTTTCATCATCGGAACCGTGAAGGTACCCGTCGTTACCACGTTGGCGATCGACGACCCTGAGATAAGGCCGGTCATACCGGACGACACCACGGCGGCCTTGGCCGGTCCGCCCCGCATGTGGCCGAGCAGCGAGAACGCTACCTTGATGAAGTAATTACCGGCACCGGCCTTGTCGAGCAAAGCGCCGAAGAGCACGAAAAGAAATACGAAACTGGTGGAAACCCCCAGCGCGATACCGAAGACCCCTTCCGTGGTAATCCACTGGTGATTGACCACCTGGGCCAGCCCCGCACCCTTGTGGGCAATGATTTCGGGCATATAGGGGCCGGCAAAGGTATAAATCAGGAATACCAGCGCGACGATCACCAGCGGCGGCCCCAGTGCCCGGCGGGTTGCCTCGAGCAACAGCACCGCACCGATACTGGCGACAACGAGGTCCTGCGTGATCGGCGCCCCGGGCCGACCGGAAATCGATTCGTAGAATATAAACAGGTAGGCGGCCGAAAAGGCGCCCAGCACGGCCAGAACGAGATCGAACGCAGGCACGCGATCCCGCGGCGAGCCACCAAAAGCCGGATAAGCCATAAACGACAGGAAAACAGCGAACGCGAGGTGTATCGAGCGCGCCTCGGTATCGTTAAAGACGCCAAAGCTACCCACCAGCGGCCAGTCATAAAACGGCAGTGGCGATGCAATCCAGAGCTGGAACAGCGACCAGCACAGCGCAGTGCCAAGCAGCAGTATTTTCTGAAATCCGGAAGGATTGCGCGCACCGCTGTCGGTGGAATCGACGAGATCCTGCAGTTCCGCGTCGTTAAAGGTTTTACTGTCTTTTACTGGGTCACTCATGGGACCTCCGATGATCTGGCTGCGCCCCGCTGATACATCAGACCGTCAATGGCAGCGACGGCCGGGACCGCCGGGGCGATCCGTCCTGGCATTTAGAGGTGACCGAGGACCTGCGCAGCCGCCAGGCCCACGATCCTTGGAGCTGGATTACATCCAGCCCTTTTCCTTGTAGTAGCGAACCGCGCCCTCGTGCAGCGGAGCCGATAGGTTGTTCTTGATCATCAGCGCCGGGTCCAGGTTCTCGAACGCCGGGTGCAGCTTCTTGAAGCGGTCGAAGTTGTCGAATACCGCCTTGACGATCTGGTAGATGACCTCGGGATCTGTGTTGGTGGAGGACACGAAAGTCGCACCGACACCAAACGTCGGTGTATCGCTGTCAGTGCCTTTGTACATGCCGCCTGGAATGATGGCCTTGGCGTAGTAGGCGTTTTCAGACACCAGGGTGTCGACTTCAGGCCCTTCCACCGGTACCAGGATGGCGTCACAGGACGTGGTGGCTTCCTTGATCGAGCCGTTGGGGTGACCGGCAGTGAAGATGATGGCATCCACCTTGTTATCGCACAGCGCCTGGGACTGCTCGGAGGACTTGAGTTCGGATGCCAGCTTGAAATCATCCATGGTCCAGCCCTTGCGCTCCATCAGAACTTCCATGGTGCCACGCTGACCGGACCCAGGGTTGCCGACGTTGACCCGCTTGCCCTTGAGATCGTCGAATACCTTGATGCCGGAGTCCGTCCTCGCGACCACGGTGAATGGCTCGGGATGAACGGAGAACACCGCGCGCAGGTCAGGGTTCGGCCCCTGCTCGGCGAACTGGTCGGTGCCGTTGTAGGCATGATACTGCCAGTCCGACTGCGCGACGCCCATATCCTGGTCGCCTGCGCGAATGGCATTCAGGTTGGCCACGGAACCACCGGTGGAAGGCGCGGTGCACTTGATACCGTGCTCTTCGGTACCGCGATTCACCAGACGACAAATCGACTGACCGACAACATAATACACACCGGTCTGACCACCGGTGCCGATGGTAACGTAGGTCTGCTCGGCGGCAGATACGGTCTGGCCGGCCGATGCCAGCATGACCCCTGCACTTAGAATGGAAGCTTTAACCGCTTGCTTGAAATTCATCATCATCGTATTTCCTTTTCTTATGCGTCAGTTACCGGCTTCAGCCTGAAGCCGACCGGAAAAGAGCGTCGGCACTGACCCCATGATGGAGTCCGTACAGGATGCAGGCAGCGAAGAGCCGAAAAATCCCCGCTCACTAAGAAACCTGTTCGAGACAAAAGACTTAACGGGACGTTAGCGTGCCACAACATCGCCTTTCGCGGCAACATGATCGCCCCCTGATGCTCATTTAAGGACGAATGCTTGAATACAGCATAGGCATGGAATTCGCAGAGGGTAAAATTGAAGATGCTTTTCACTCGGGGCCGGCCAATGCGGAAACAGGCAATGGAGTCTTTACCAGGCACATCGAGGGCACCACGATGAGCAGGGAGGGTGGTACTCACGAGAATAGGGTTTCGGGACTGACGACGAACAGCGAAGCCCCCCAGCGACAACTCAGGCAGCGACGCCGGATTCGGCTCGCTTGAGCAGTTGCAGGGTGCTCTCGACCCGGCTGCCGCGATCACCGCGAATCCAGAGCTCGGACAGGAGCTCGCCAAAGCGATCGATCCAGTTCTGCGGCAACGCCGCTTCAGCAGCCGGCAGCAGCCATTCGCCGTGGCAGAGCAGCGAAAACTGTTCGGGCTCGAGACGATCTGTATCGAACAGGATCCGTGCCACGGCCCGCAACTGCGCCGCTGTCGCGTAGCGAGCACTGAAACCAAGCGCCCGAAAGGCGTGACTCAGCGCGCCGCTAGCGGAGCGCAGCCGCGGCGCCCCCCCTGCAAGCAACAGTGGACTGAGCCCCTTGGCCGCCAACTGATGTTGCTCCAAAGCATTGATGCCTTCCAGGTTCCAGGCTTGTCCGAACAGCAGGTTGAGGTACGCATGCAGGTCACCGCTTTCCGCGGCGGCGGCTCTCGTCTGACCACAGGTCCGCGCAATTTTGCGGGCACTGGACGCCAGCGCCCAGGTACGCGCAGGCCGACAGATCGCCTCCAGCCGGTCACGCGATGCCGCGAGCCGCTCGTACATCTGCGCCTCGGCGAGCCAGAGCTGCCCAAGGAAAAGGTCGCAACGTTCAAAACGGCGCCAGTCGAGCTGCACCCCTCCGACCGGAAAACGGATTTCGATCAGGCCGGCGATGTCCAGCGCCTCCAGTTCGCACACCAGATCCTGAGCCGCCACCGTGAATTCACGCCAGGCCGGCTGCATCTGGGCAAGTACGGCCTCGGGCTCCGCAACTGCCGCGGCATAGTCATCGACCGGCCAGCGGTCGAGCAATGCCTGCTCCAGCAGCGAATCGCCGCGCTCGTCGTTCTCCTGCGCCAGTTCTTCGATCAGGTCCTGTGGAATGCCGGCATGCTGCAGCATCTGCCCGAAACCACGGTCCAGGCCGGTAGCGGCTTCGACGGCAGGTGGCGATGCAGTGTCATTTGCGAGGCGACGCCGTTCAGTGTGCATGATCGCCTGCCGGGAGCCGAATATAAGGCGCCGATAAGGGAATCAGATTGATCAAGATATTGCCTCCATGCTGTTTGCCAGTTGAGCCAGGTCCATTACCTCCATGTCAGGAGGCCCGCCCCAGGGATCGAACCTGCTCCCGCTGCGATTGACCCAGGCGGTATTGAGGCCCGCATTCCTTGCACCGATCAGATCCCAGGCATTGCCTGAAACCAGCCAGCAATCGGCATGACGCGCCCCTGAGCGCCTGACGAGGTAATTATAGACGGCCGGGTCGGGTTTGAACGTTTTGATGGCATCGACACTGACTAGGTCATCGAACAGCGGCAGCAAACCGGCCTGACCGAGAACGGCCTGCAGGCTGTCATGAGTGCCATTGGAAAACGCCAGGCAGCGTATGCCGCGGTCGCGAAGCTGCTCCAGCCCCCCGGCGGCGTCTGGAAACGCCGGCAGCGCCCGGTACTGTTCCAGCAGCCCCCGTATACCGGCTTCGTCGAGCCCAATCTCGAACTGCTCGAGTGCAAACTGCAGCGCATCCCGGGTACAGACGTCGAAATCGGCGTAGTCACGCATCAGCCCACGACGAAAAGCGAACTCGAGCTGCTTGTTTCGCCACAGCTGCGACAGTGCATCTGCGCGGCCCCCGGCGATCGCCTGCAACTGCGTCGCCATGCGCAGTGGATCGACCAGCGTGCCATAGACATCGAATGCGAGCGTCTTCATCTTCCCTCCGCAGCAGGTTGGGTGGAGGTCGGAACGACCGTCACCCAACACCTGCGTCAGCCTGGTACCGAGGCCTGGACTGAGGTAACCACCCCATTCGAGCCAGCCGACGCCAATCGATCCTTACGGCTGATCGATTTGACGGGTTCCCTTAAAATCGCTCCTGCAAATTAAGGATTCCCATCATCCATGGCGGTTACGCGATGCCCAAGCCGCTCAGGTACTGTTAAACCCTTGCCAGAGCATCGCTACACCCATCCTCCCAGTTACCACTTACCCATTCACGAGACTATATCGCCTAACCGTCTCCAATAACAGACAAGTTCACAGTCATAATTCCAACTGATACCCTTGCCCGATGGAACTCTCGCGCATCAACCTCAACCTGCTTCCGGCACTCTACCAGCTGCTGCAAAGTCGCAGCGTCAGTCGCGCGGCCGGCGCCCTGCACGTCAGCCAGCCGGCGATGAGCCGCACCCTGTCGCAGCTGCGCGAGCTGCTCGGGGACCCTCTTTTGGTAAGGGTCGGCAACGAGATGCAATTGACACCGCGTGCCGAGACACTGGCCGGACAGCTGCCGGCACTGCTGCTGCAGATCGAAAACTTCCTGATACCCGACCAGTTCGACCCTTCCTTGTACGCCGGGCGGTTCAATATCGCCATTACCGACTACATCTCCGAGCACATACTGCCACCTCTGGTCGCAACCCTCTACCGCACGGCTCCCGGGCTTCAGCTGCATTTTCATCTCTGGGAGCCGTCGATGATCCGCGACTTGCGGGAAGGACGGCTGGACCTCGCCGCCTGCATTCTCGATGACATCTACGACGATATTTATGGGCGCGAGGTTGGCCAGGACGACTACGTCTGTCTGCTGCGCCGGGACCACCCGCTGCTGGCCGCGCCAGCACTCACGCTCGATGACTACACCGGCGCCGACCACATCAGTATCAGTGGCGGCGGCGACAAGAACCGCCCCCTCGACAGCGCCCTGGCGGCGCAAGGGCGCCACCGGCGCATCCACATCACCGTACCCTTCTTTCACTCGGCGCTCGCCTTCTGCGCCAGCAGCGACTGCCTGCTGACTCTGCCGACCCATATGGCGCAAAACCTGCTGAATCTGAACGAAGGCCAGGGACTGGAACAGCGATCACTGCCGTTCGCAGTTCCCCGTGTCCAGTACTCGCTGATCTGGCACCAGCGCCAGCAGCACGACGCCGCCCACCGCTTCCTGCGCCAGCACTTCTACGATGCTCTGCACAGCTCGCCCTTTTCTCGATCGGGTTATAACGAAAACTGATAACCTGCATCACTACAGTCAATTGGCAGACGTTTTCTTCGACGCCGTAAAATCACGCCATCACAGAATCAGAGGATGGGTGAAGCGGAGCACCGGTATTGAGCATGCGCATCGATCCGGGAATGGGAGCATCGCATAACCCGTCATATCGATCGCAGTACAGATCGATTGGCTACAGGCGGCAATGCGCCATCCTGAAACCGCCAATATCGGGTTAGGCAGCGGTATCACATGAAAGAATCCCGACACAACGCGCCAAAACGCCGCCTCACCCAATCTACGACAGCAACAGATTAAACCCCGAGAACGGAGTGCTCGAATGACCGAATGGCTGCTGTTTGCCGGCATCACATTGCTCGGCGCGATGGTCCCCGGCGCCAACATGGCAATTGTATTGCGCAATACTCTGGGCGGAGGTATCCGCACGGGTTTCGTCACCGCCGCCGGACTGGCTACGGCCCTGCTGGTGCACGCGTCGCTGTCGCTGGTCGGCATCGCCACACTGATCAGCCAGTCTCCGGCCCTGTTCGGCGCCATCCGCTGGCTCGGCAGCGCCTACCTGCTGTACATGGGTGTGGTCTATCTGCTCAGCAGCCGCAAAACCGGCCCGTCCGACACAACAGCTGCCGCCGGAAGCCGCCACGCTTTCGCCGAAGGACTGCTGATCAGCCTGTTCAACCCCAAGGTGCTGTTGTTTTTCCTGGCGATGTTCTCTCAGGTGCTGGAACAGCACCTGGGCTGGGCGGAACTGGCGCTTTACGGTCTGACACCGGTCACCATCGAGCTTGCCTGGCTGAGCCTGGTGGTGCTGGTGCTGACGCGTCCTGCCGTGCAGGACTGGCTGGCCCGGATGCGCCGCCGCATCGAAGGCGCGGTGGGCGTGACGTTGATGGCGCTCGGCATCAAGGTGGGACTTGGGTAAGGTTCGCCCGGAAGGCCGGGTTCCTGCACCGAAACCGGCCATTTCACGGTGGAATTGGCTACGCTCATTCCACCCTACGGGCTTCGGTAAACACCCGTGGGAGCAACGCCCTCGTTGCGAATGGCACCCGATTGACGACAATTCGCTGCGAGGCGCAGCTCCTACGCCGAATCCCAGACGGCGTCGCAGCTAACCGCCGGACGCGGCGGCCAGCCGCCGCGCTTCCCGCTCACTGAGCTTCTGCAGCACCCGCGAGACAGCGACGAAACCGAAACTGGCGGTCACGCATACACCGGCCTCGAAAATCGAACCGAATCCGCCACGCCCGCGGGTATGTTAGCCGCCTGATACCGCGGCCAGCCGCCGGGCTTCCCGCTCACTGAGCTTCTGCAGCACCCGAGAGACGGCGACGAAACCGAAACTGGCGGTCACGCATACTGAGGCGCCGAATCCACCGTCGCAATCCAGGCGGGTATTGCCGTCGCTCAGCGTCTTCTGCTGGCAGACGCTGCCGTCCGGCTGCGGATAGACCAGCTGCTCGGTGGAATAAACGCAGTCGACGCCGAACTTCTTCGATTTGCTGAAACCATAATGGCGGCGCAGGAAAGCCCGCACCTTGGCCGCCAGCGGGTCCTGTGAGGTCTTGCTCAGGTCCGCGATATCGATGCGGGTCGGGTCGGTCTGCCCCCCCGCGCCGCCAACCGTGATCAGCGGTATCTTGTTGCGCTTGCAGTGCGCGATCAGGGCCGCTTTCTCCCGCAGGCTGTCGATGGCATCGACCACATAATCGTACTCGCCACTGATCAGCTCGGCGATATTGTCCCGGGTGATAAAGTCTTCGATCAGCTGCACCTGGCACTCAGGGTTGATGTCCGCTATTCGCTCGGCCATCACTTCCACCTTGGAACGGCCGATGGTCGCGTTCAGCGCATGGATCTGGCGGTTGGTATTGGTGACACAAACATCGTCGAGATCGATCAGTGTTATGCGGCCAATTGCCGTCCGCGCCAGCCCCTCGGCTACCCAGGAGCCGACCCCGCCGATACCGATTACACACACATGGCTGCGGCGATACAGCTCGACCGCATCATTGCCATATAACCTCCGGCTGCCGCCGAAGCGATTGTCAAAGTCGCTGGACACCTGCTCTCGAGTCCCTTCAGAAATCATCGTCGGTCAGCTCGGTCACCACCGGCTGCCCGCATTGCCGGCAACGTCCCTCGATAAAGACGATCCCCTTGAGTACATACTCGACCGGATCGGTCATGCCGAGATTCGCCTGCTGGCAGTTATCGCACCAGGTATGCTCCAGAAACGCCAGTTTCTCGGCGTCATCGCGGGCCTCGAAGTCCCGCATCTGTCGTTCGTCCGTCATCATTTTCCTGTCTTGTGGTTAACCGGCTGACCGCCGCTCTTGCCAGAGGATGACGCCTGGCACTGCTGCCCCACCGGCGCATGCGCCGAGGGCACCCGGGGCCAGGCCAGCGCCCATGGATCCTGCCAGGGCTCCAGCGCCGTACGGAATTCCCCTGTCAGGAAGCGCTCGCCGTCCTGAGGGTCGCCACGGTAGCGATAGCGCCGCCCGTTGAGCTCGAATCCCAGCATCCAGGCATGCAGGTAACCCCGCTCCTCCACCCGCTCCGTGCGCTCGTGGTAAACCTGATCGCCGATGATGGGAGCACCGAGACTCTTCAGCGCCACGCGCAACTGATGGGTGCGCCCGGTGAGCGGACGCAGCAAAAAAAGGCGCTCGCCCTCACGAACCGAGGTACTGAAAAACTGCGTGATTGCGGGATTGACGAGTGTTTTTGCCAGACGCCATCCGCCACGGCGCCCCCGGGTCATGTCGCCGCGCACCAGCCCCTGCTTGCGCGTCGGCTTGCGGTCGGACAGCGCGAGGTAGAACTTGTCGACCTGCCGGCTGCGGAACAGCTCCCCCAGCTGGGCCGCTGCTTTAGGATTGCGGGCGAACAGCATCAGGCCTGAGGTCATGCGATCGAGCCGGTGCACCATATGCAGCGACTCACCGCGGGCCTCCTCGAGCAACATCGCCAGACCGGCATCGCTCTGGTCCCGGTGAACCGATATCCCCGGGGCTTTGTCTATAACGAGAAATTCCGGCTGTTCATCGATCAGTCGATACATGGACGTTGTGTCGCCATCAAGAGGAAATCGACGGGCACGCTGGCACCGCCGCCCACAGCATAGCAGTCGCGGCCGGTTCCGTGGCTACCAGCCCATCTCCTGCTTGATAAAGGGAATGGTGATCTTGCGCTTGGCGCTGAGGGATGCACGGTCGAGACGCTCCAGCAGCTCGAACAGGTCGCCCATATCGCGACTGGCGTGATGGATCAGATAGCGCACCACTTCGGACGAAAGCTGGAAGCCACGCGCCCGTGCACGCAGCTGCAGCGCGCGCTCCTTGTCCTCGTCCGGCAACGGGTGCAGCTGGAACACCATGCCCCAGCTCAGGCGAGACAGCAGGTCGGGCAGGTTTATCCCGAGCTGACGCGGGGCCCGGTCCGCCGCCACCACCAGCCGATTGTTCTGCGCCCGAATACGGTTGAAGAAGTGAAACAGCCCCTCTTCCCACAACCGGTTCCCGGCAATCAGCTGCACATCGTCGATACAGACAAGTTCGAGGTGCTCCATACCCTCGAGAATGCCCGGGCCAAGGTGCAACAGCTCCGACAGCGGCAGATAGACGGCCGCACGCCGGAATGGCTCCGCCGCATGGCAGGCAGCCTGCAGCAGGTGCGTGCAGCCAACGCCGTGCGAGCCCCAGAGAAACAGCAGCAACTCGCCCTGCCCCTCGGCGGCCTGCTTCAGCATGGCGCAGGGCAGACCATTGGCGCCGGTCATATAATTCTCGAAGCGCGCGTCATCACGTAACGAAACGCCCAGCGGTAGCTGGAAAGGTGCCGTGTTATTCATCCGGTTCTGTATCGTGCAATTCCACCTCGGCAACGGATGCCGAACCATACAGCGTGCTGCTCTTGTATCCCCGGTGCAGATGGCGCAACAGCACCATGATCACCGCCGCCACCGGCAATGCCAGCAAAACCCCGACAAAGCCGAACAGCTGCCCCCCCGCCATGATGGCAAAAATCACCGCCACCGGATGCAGACCTATGCGGTCGCCCACCAGCAGGGGGGTCAGCACCATACCCTCCAATGCCTGGCCGATGCCAAACACCACGGCAACCCACACCAGCACCGTCGGATCCTGGAACTGGATAAAGGCCGCGATACTGGCCGACAGGATGCCGACAATAAATCCCAGGTAGGGTACGATGCTGGCAAGGCCGGCCAGCATACCAATCAACAGCGCAATATCAAGCCCTACCAGCCAGAGACCTGATGCATAAATCGCGCCTAGTGCCACCATGACCAGCAATTGCCCCTTGATGAAAGCACCCAGTACCTCGTCGCATTCCCGCGCCCATAGGGAAACACGCGGCTCCAGATAGAGCGGTAGCAGTACCCGGATTCGCGCCATCATGATGTCCCAGTCGCGCAGCAGATAGAACATCACCACCGGTATGAGCACCAAATTGGCCACCCAGGCCGCAACGGCGATACCGGACTTGGTCAGGCCGCCCGCGAGCTTCGCCATCAGGTTGCCGGTTTCCTGCCAGTTGCCCAGCAACAGCGTCTTGACGCTCGCCAGGTCCAGCGCCGACATATCGATCCCAAGAAACGTCTCGATTTCCGGCATCAGTCGCTGCTCGAACAATTCGATAACGACCGGCACGCGATCGATCATGACCTGGATCTGGCGTCCGAGCTGCGGCAACAGAAGCAACACCGAAATCACCAGGATACTGGTCATGAGGATGAAGACCAGTACCACGCCTCCGGTGCGGCTCATGCGCCGCGCTTCGAGGCGATCGACGATCGGATCGAACAGATAGGCCAGCAGCCCGGCGACCAGAAACGGCGACAGTATCGGCGCCAGCAAATAAACCAGTACACCCAGCACCAGGGTGCAGATCAGCAAAAACCAGCGTTGCGACTCCGTCATTGCAACGCCTCCCCCACACTGTTCCAGCGATAATGCAGCAGTCCGGTCTCACCGGGCCGGGCTCCGCCGACCTGCGGCACTTCCTGCAGCCGCGACTCGAGGCGCAGCATTTCCTGTAGCCGCGCCACGCTGCCGTCCAGCTGCAGACGCAACTGCAGCCGCCCCTGCGAAAAGCGCTCCGGGAACACGGAGGACACGCCTTCCGTCTTGCGCAACAGGCTAACCAGTTGCAGGTAAACCGCCTGAGAGTCCACGCCCTCGACGTCCAGCACCAGCCCCCTCGGCCGGTAACTGAAAGACTGACGCGGCGCCCCGCCGAGCAACAGGCGGTCGGCTGTTCCGTCCGCCACCGCGGTCATCTGCGCCGCCAGTTCACCTGTCGGAGCGAGGCGCTCGCTCGCGTCATCCGACAGCAGGCGAAACTCACTGGACCAGCCTCCGCCGGTGACGGCAATTCGCCCCATCAGTATCGCATCCGGACGGTAGCGGCGGGAGGCGTCACGCGCCTCGGCTTCGGGCAGATTCCACAGCGACTCCGGCGGCAGCGCCACCTGATCCTGCAAATCCAGCAGTGGCTGTTGCAGTGGCAACCCCCGCATACGGGCCTCACGCTCGAGTGCGACCAGCGCCGGATGCCCCGGCGGCGCAAAATCGAGCCGGCCTCCGTCGTCCAGCGCCAGCCAGAGCAACACCGCGGGGCGCTGAGTACCGGGGCCGCGGATACCTGCTTCATCCAGCAGCCGGTCCAGCGTCGGCGCGTCGAAGACCAGCTCGAGCCTCGCGCCGTCTTCCTGCGGGCGGAAACGATACTGACTCAGCAGCATCGGCGCCTGCGCCATGATTTCCGGATAGCCCGGGCGCGAGGCGATATCGCGCCGACCGCTCAGTTTGACCAGCACCTGTGCCAGTCCGTCGCGTGTCTGCTCCGGCGTTGGCTCGGCATTTACCTGCGCAACATCGAGTTCGGCGCTGTATAGACCGGACACCGTCAGCGCATGCACGGTTCCGGTGCAAAGCAGCGCCAGCAACGTGAATATCCCGAGAATCTTTCTGCAAATCATGAGGAAGTCCTTCGCGCTCATGGATCGAAAACGAGTCCCGGCTGACTGTACCATAGATCCCCTATTCGAGATGCCACAGCGCAACGCCCGAAGCCCTTTCCCGCCGCGCCAAATCCAAGACCGTTTCAGCAGGCGAATAATTGCAGTCTCAATAGCCGCTCCCTGTGCAACCTGTTAGAATACCGCCTTATTTTTCCGCACCATTCCAGTTGCTTAAAGGTTACCTGATACATGTCTACCGGTTCCGACAAAACTTCCCTGAGCTACAAAGACGCCGGCGTCGACATCGACGCGGGCAATGCCCTGGTCGAGCGCATCAAGGGCGTTGCCAAACGGACGGCTCGTCCTGAGGTCCTCGGCGGTCTTGGTGGCTTCGGCGCGCTGTGCGAAATTCCGGCCGGTTACCGCCAGCCGGTACTGGTATCGGGTACCGACGGCGTCGGCACCAAGCTGCGCCTGGCGATGGATCTGAACAAGCACGACAGCATCGGCATCGATCTGGTGGCCATGTGCGTCAACGACCTCGTCGTCGCCGGCGCCGAGCCGCTGTTCTTCCTCGACTACTACGCCACCGGCAAACTGAATGTCGATACCGCCGCCGACGTCGTGACCGGCATCGGTCTTGGCTGTGAACAGGCCGGCGCTGCGCTGGTCGGCGGCGAAACTGCCGAAATGCCGGGCATGTACGACGGCGATGACTACGACCTGGCAGGCTTCTGTGTCGGCGTGGTCGAAAAGGACGAGATCATCGATGGCAGCCGCGTCCAGACCGGCGACAACCTCATCGCTCTCGCTTCTTCCGGTCCGCACTCCAACGGCTACTCGCTGATCCGCAAGATCATCGAGGTCAGCCAGGCCGAACTGACTCAGCCGATGGGCGACGCCACCCTGGCCGACGCCCTGATGGCGCCGACCCGCATTTACGTCAAGCCGCTGCTGCAGCTGATCAAAGAGAGCCAGGTCAACGCCCTGTCCCACATCACCGGTGGCGGCCTGCTGGAAAACATCCCGCGCGTCCTGCCGGCATCCGCCAAGGCTGTCATCAACACCGGCTCCTGGCAGCTTCCGCCGGTATTCCAGTGGCTGCAGGAACAGGGTAACGTCGAAGCCCGCGAAATGTACCGCACCTTCAACTGCGGCGTCGGCATGGTCATCGCCGTACCCGCGGAGCGCACCGACGAAGCGCTGGCTCTGCTGAACGGCGCCGGCGAGCAGGCCTGGGTCATCGGCCAGATCGAGAACGCCGCGGATGGCGAGGAGCAGGTCGAACTGCGCGGCCTGGAGGCCTGAGGATGGCAACCAAGCGGATTGTCGTGCTGATATCCGGCAGCGGCAGTAATCTGCAGGCACTGATCGATGCGACCGCCAGCGGTCGCATCGACGGGCGCATCGTTTCAGTGATCAGCAACCGTCCCGATGCCTTCGGCCTGGAGCGGGCCCGGCGCGCCGGCATCAAAGCCGAATCGCTGGATCACAAGACCTTCGCGTCACGCGAGACGTTCGACGCCGCGCTGCAGTCCCTGATCGACAGCCACGAGCCAGACCTGGTGGTGCTGGCCGGTTTCATGCGCATCCTGACACCCGAATTCGTCAGCCACTACCTGGGAAGGATGTTCAACATTCACCCCTCGCTGCTGCCCAGGTACAAGGGGCTGCAAACCCACCAGCGCGCGCTGGACGCCGGCGACGCCGAGCATGGCTGTACGGTGCACTTCGTCACCCCGGAACTGGACGGCGGCCCGCTGATCGTCCAGGCCGTGGTCCCGGTACAGGCCGGCGACGATGCCAACAGCCTGCAGCAGCGCGTTCACGAGCGGGAACACGAGATTTACCCATTGGCGGTGGAATGGTTCTGCGCCGACCGGCTGCGACTGCTGCCGCAGGGCGTCGAATTCGACGGCCACCCTCTGCCGGCAACCGGGCACCGCCTGGACGCCTGAACCCAGACTGTCGTCCCGGACGCCCGGGATCCCTGACCATCGGAGAGACTATGTACCGCTGGATTCGACAGTTCCTGTGCTGCAGCCTCGTTGCTGGCTGCAGTCTTGCCAACCCGACGCTGGCCGCGACCGAGCTGAAACCGTTCCGGGCCCTGTACGAGTCCCGGCTGGACATCGGCATGCCGCTGCAGGTGGATGCCGTACGCGAACTGCGCCAGCAGGCCGACGGCCACTGGCTGCTGACCAGCACCGCCGACGCCGGCATCGCCGGTGTCCTCGAAAGCACCCACTTTCAAGTCGACAGCAACCGGATCGTGCCGCACGAATACCAGTACCACCGCAAGGTGCTTGGCAAATCGCGCGACGCCGTGCTGAGCTTCGACTGGCCAAACGGCCGCGTCACCAACAACGTCGACGACAAACCCTGGCATATGGATATCCCGCCCGGCACCCTCGACAAACTCGCCTACCAGATGCAGCTGCGCCTGGATCTGCCGAGCGGGCAGCGCAAACTGCAGTACGCTGTCGCCGATGGCGGCTCGCTGAAGGAGTATGCATTCGAGGTTCTGGGCTCCGAAACCGTCAGCACGCCCGCCGGCGAATTCAACGCCATCAAGGTACAGCGCGATCGCGGCGACGACGCCAAGCGCGAAACCTATATCTGGTTTGCCCCTGACCTCGACTACATGATCGTCAAGCTGTGGCAGATCGAAAGCGACGGCAAAGAAGTTCAACTGCTGCTGAAACAAATAGAGGCCCCATGAGCACCAGTGATTACAGCGACCGCCTGCATCAATACCTGCTGAAGCAGGAAGAAAGCACCGACGACGCCGACCGGCTGTTCTACAGCAGCTACCTGCTGGGACACCTGAGCCTGGCAGCCGCAGCAGATCCCGCTTCCGCGGAAAGACTGCAAAACGGCGTCGACGCCAGCCTCGATGACGCCTTCGCGGTCGATCACCTGAGCGACGCCGACAAAGCCGGTATCCGCTCACTCTGGCAGGAAGCGCTGGCGGCGGCCGACTGAGGTTGCAGCTGTTACCCGGACGGGCTCAAAGCGCGCCCACTTCATAGTAAAAAGTGAAAAAACTGCGTCCCTGGCGATCACTGCCGCCGGATATATGGCCAAGGGGCGCGTCGCCGTAGCGCCCCAGCAGATCGCACAGCACCTCGCGCTCACAGCCCAGTCGGTCCGAAATCGCCAGCAACCGGGGCGCCGCATCGGCGAGACGCCGGCGACAGGGATAGAGGTTGAGATCGTATGAGCGACGCCCGCCCGCTGCGTCATCGACTTCCAGATAAACCAGCGAGCGATCGGGGACAGCCGCACAGGCCCAGATTACCAGCTCCGCCACGATTTCGCCCAATGCCCCCTGACGTCCTCGCAGCCGCTCCAGGATATCCAGGTGAGGCAATTTCGGCATGCAGACGTAGCGGTCCTCGACAAGCTTCTCAGGCTCGGCTTCCGGCCATTTGAGACCCAGATTCAGCAGTTCAGGCCCGATGTTTCCGTCGCGTACCCGCTGCACAAGCGCATCCCAGTATTCCAGATACAGCTTGCACAGCGTGCGATCGCCTTCCTGTTCGAAAGCGAACTGGATTTCGCTGGCGCCATCAAGACACTGCCGCAACCGAGCCTGTCCCGCAGCCCCCAGCCCGAACTCCCG
The DNA here is from genome assembly GCA_013373085.1 of Oceanospirillaceae bacterium. GTDB lineage: Bacteria > Pseudomonadota > Gammaproteobacteria > Pseudomonadales > Balneatricaceae > Marinobacterium_A. The sequence continues at coordinate 22,593 of JABXIM010000131.1, forward strand.
CGCCAGCTCGAAAAACGCCTCGCGGGGTAACTCGCCGGCAGGTATTCCGAGCAGGAACCGCTCTGTCAGCAACTGCCCCTCTCGCAGTTTGCACGAGCGCTCACCGACAGGCAGCAGGCCACGCCGGCGCAATTCCGCCAGCAGCCGCGCCCCTGCCCCGCTCTTCTTGGCCTGTGGGCCAATTGCGGCTGCGATGCTATGGCCTGGCATGAGCGCTCACTGATCGGCCGCAACTGAATCGGTGAAGCTCAGCTTGCAACGCAACCCGGCGGGCAGCAGCCTGTCGCTGTTGGGCAGATTGAGGCGCACGCCAAAGGTGCCGCTGGGTGCGTCGATTACCCGCTCGACGAGGCTGACCCGAGCCACGAAATCGCCGCTGACCGGCTCTTCCGGGTAAACATGGAAGACGTCGCCCTCATGAATCCGGCCGAACAGACTTACCGGGACGATCGCCTCGACATATAACGGATCGATCTGAACGATGCTCATGATCGGACGGTCCTCGACCGACTCGCCGGCAGAGGTGTGTATCTTCGTGACCACGCCGGCCACCGGGCTTTTGATCGTACGCAAATCCAGCAGGCTCTGGGCTCGCGCCAGTCGCAGTTGGGCCAGCCTGCGGTTGTGCTGCGCTTCGCTGAGTTCGGCCGCCGCCAGCTCGACATCGGTTTTGGCTTCGTCCACTTCCTGTGAAGAGATGGCACTGGTTTTACTGAGTTCCAGCGCCCGCTGCAGGCGTTTTTTGGCCAGGCTCAGACGGGCCCGGCGGGCCTGGATCTGATTCTGCGCTTCGGCCTCGGCCCGGGCCAGCTCGAAACTGGCCTGCTCGACGCTTGATTCGAGCCGCGCCAGCGTTTCGCCCTTCTCGACCCAGTCGCCACGCTTGACCAGCACTTCGGACATGATGCCGCTGACCGAGCTGCTGACATCCGCAACCTCACTCGGCTCGATCACGCAATCAAGCTGTTCCGCCAGCGCCGGCCCTCCGCCGGTCACAACGAGCAGCAAGCCGAGCTTAACAAGTAGCGTTCGGAGCCTCGCCGACGGACAGATTCGTATCGTTGTTTTCATTCGAGCTTTCCCGTAAACGCAAGCACGTTTTCCAGATATTCGTCCATTTTCTGCATCCGCAGCCGCATCCGGTGGCTACGCCGCTGCGCGCGACGCTGCGCAAATCCCATCAACAGTATGGCGGCAGTGCCGGTGGACAACCCGGTCACTCTCGCCAGCCGCAGCGCCCAGGGTGGCAGTTGATGCTGCAGCAGCTCGTCTTCCAGCGACAGTACCTCTTCGCAGCTACCCGGGTCTCCCTGCCGGGCGCAACGCCCCCATAGCTGACGGTCGATTCTCCGCGCCTCGTGACGTTCAGTGGCAATCACATGCAGGCCGCCCAGATCGGCCACGCCGGCCCCCAGCCGAATGTCGGTTCCCCGTCCGGCCATGTTGGTCGCAACGGTAATCTGACCTGGCTGGCCGGCGAGCCCGATGATCTCGGCCTCTTCCCGATCCTGGCGGGCATTGAGGATCCGGTGCGGCAACTGCGCCTCGCTCAGCAGTTGGCTGAGGCGCTCCGAGGCGGCAACGGAACGGGTACCGATCAGCACCGGACGCCCGCACTCATGCACGGCACGAATTCGTTGCAGGATTGTTTGCCATTTGTCGGACTCGGTCACACAGGTGACCGGCGGCAACCTGCGTCTGCGATTTCGGCGGTTCGGCGGTATGGATACCGTCGACAACTGGTAAACCGAGCGCAGTTCCGAGGCAACTTCCCGCACCGTCCCCGACATGCCGCCGAGCATCCGGTAGCGGCGAAAAAACCGCTGGTAACTGATCCGACCGATGGTCTCCATCTCTCCCGTGATCTCGCAGCCCTCCTTGGTCTCGATCAATTGATGCAATCCCTGCTCCCAGGAGCGGTCCGGCATCAGACGACCGGTAAACTCGTCAATGATCCGCACCTTGCCGTCATCGAGCAGGTACTGACGGTCGCGTTCGTAAAAATACAGCGCCCGCAGCGCCTGCTGCACCAGGTGCTCCCGGTAGCGGGTGTTGCGCCAGAGACCGGACTCGGACTTCGACCATTGCTCGAGATACGTCTGGCCCTCGGGCAGCAGCTCCAGTTGCCGGCGTTGCGGGCGCAGTGAGAAATGCACTCCAGGCTGCAGCGTGCGGGCGGTTTCGAGTGCCGTTCTCAGCATCGTTTCGGTGTAGATCGGCTTTCCCTGCCGGGAGATGATCAGTGGTGTAACCGCTTCGTCGACCAGCACGCTGTCCGCCTCATCGACCAGCGCGAAATGCAGCCCTCGCAACAGCAGCGCCTCCCGGTCGTCAAACCGCAGTCCGAGCTGGCTGTTGCGATGGCGCAGGCGGATACGATCCCGCAAATGGTCGAATGCGACCTGCGTGTTGGTGCTGTAGGTCACATCACAGCGGTACGCTAACCGACGCTCGGCGTCGCTCATGCCAGACAGGGACGCGCCGACACTGAGGCCGATGGCCTCGTAGACCGGGCGCATCGCCTCGGCATCGCGCCCGGCGAGATAATCGTTCACGGTGATGACGTGCACCGGAATACCGGACAGCGCGGCGGTACCGGCGGCCAGTGTTGCGGTAAGGGTCTTGCCCTCGCCGGTCGCCATTTCGGCGACCATGCCGTTGAGCATCGCCCATCCCCCGACCAGCTGGACATCGAAATGGGTCATGCCGAGCCGACGCGAGGAAATCTCGCGGATCAGCGCGAAGGCCTCGGCCACCGCCGGCAGCGCCAGCCGGGTCTTCTTCAGTCGCTGGCGCAGGCCGGTGCAGTGGCGGCGCAGGCCGGCATCCGACATCGCGCCAAACGCGTCCGCATGGCCATGAATCGCCGGCAGGATTCTGGACAGCCGTAGCCAGGAGCTTTCGAACAGGCGCAACGGCAACGCCAGACAGTCCGACGTCCGGTCCAGAATGCCCGGCGCCGCATCGCTGCGTAGCGCGTAGGCTTCAGCGGCTTGCAAGGTGCCTGTACAGCTGCGCAAACGTCCGCCCCCCTGTCGCGTCAAATGCCGAATTTGCCGAGAAAAACCTGCCGCGCCCGTCGGTACCACTGAAATCCCAGCGGTATCCGGCCATGATCGAATCGAACGTATACGCGGGTGCCGGCCGGTGAGCGCGGCACTTCTGCAGGCAATGCCAGTTCATACTGAAAGATACGGCCGAAGGTGCGCACGCCATCGGGGTCCCGCGGGTCGGTATCCAGCACGCCCCCCCCGCTTTTGCCCAGCACCGGGCTCGGCAAACGGTCGGATCCGCCCGGTATCTGGCGAACCATCGCAGCCGCCGTACTGGTTGTCACGCGGTCCGCCAGCCGCACCTGGATATCGTCGGTATGCGATCTGACGAGGTCCGCATCGTCCTCCGGTACCGCGACCCGGACGGTCATCGGCACCGGCTCGACCACATACCCCAGCGTTTCGCCTTGCCGCACGAACCGTCCGGGCAGATCCTGGGCCAGCGGCACCACCAGACGCCCCCGCACAGGACTGAGTATCGACATCGCGTCCATGCGCTGCCGGACATCCAGCAGATCGGCCTCGACCGCACGGATTTCTTCCCGGGTGACCCGGGCGGCAACGCGATCATCCCGCCACTGCGAATCCAGCAGCGCCTTGAGTTCGCGCAGACGCGCCTCCAACCCCTCCTGACGCGCCCGTAACAGCGGATCCTCGCAGCGGATCAATACCGATCCCGCCTCGACCTGGCTGTCGGCCGGACGCTCCAGGGAGCGCACAAAGCAGTCAGCACCGGCACGGACAGTAGCCCGCTCGGGCAGCCAGACGACGCCCTCGGCCAGGGTTCTGTAAGGAACCGGCACCAGGAACACCAGGCCGCCGACCAGCACCAGCAGACCGATCGAAACAAGCAACGCCCGGGGCCGTTCGTCGCCCAGCCGTGGGTCGGACAGCAGAAATTTCAGCCCCTTGACCATTGGCAGCACCAGCAAAGTCGTGGAAGCCCAGAGGGCCAGAAGAATACCGACGACAAAAAAGACGCCGGAGACAAAAAGTATAATGGCCACCGCAATGAAGAGGCGGTAACTGACGGACGCGATGCCGTAAAAAATAAACCATTTGCGCTCGCTGCGGCCGGTCGCCGGAGACTGAGCCCTGTCCATTCCGAACAGGTAGCGCTGCAGCAGATACGTCAGGTACTTCTGCGAACGCTGCGCCAGGTTGGGTATTTCGACGGCATCCGCCAGCACGTAGTAGCCATCGAAGCGCAACAGCGGGTTGCCATTGAAGAACAGCGTCGAAATGCCGCCAATGAGCATGGTGTTGTAGGCGATTGCCCGCACCAGGCCATGCTCCGCATTGAGCCAAACCACCAGCGCGACAGCGGCGAGAAACAACTCGACCATGATACCGGCCGCACCGACGATGACACGGCGACGCTTGCGCCGGAAAGCGGACGCCGCCGACGCATCCACGTAGGGTACCGGCATAAACACCAGCAGCATGATACCGATCTCGTGTACTTCGCCGCCCCAGACCTTGGTGGCGTAGGCATGCCCCAGTTCATGCACCGCTTTTATCAGCGGATACAGCAACCAGATCAGTAGCAGGTTCTGCGGTGCCAGTACCCGGTCGGCCAGATCACTGGTCAGCTCTCCCCAGTGCATGGCCGCCAGCACGGCACCGGTGGCCACGACACTCAGCCAGAGCAGAAAACCGAAGGGGCCATACAGAGGACGCACCAGCGGCAACGTGCGCACCAGAAACCGCTCGGGGTCGAAGAGACGGAAGCGCAGCGCCAGCGGGCTCCAGATACGCTGTTTGACGCGTGCCCTCTCCTGTTGCTGATAGCGCTTGAAAATCTCAGCGCTGTCCGGCGGGACTTCGCTCTGCAGCACGTCGGCCGCGTGTAACTGGGCCAGCAGCCGGATCATCTCCTCTTGGGTCGGCGAGTCGTCGCCGAGCTCTTCCGCCGCCAGTTGCCAGATCTCATCGACGGTGCGCTGCCCGTCCATCAGGCCGATAATGCGGTTGGCGGCTTCGGAAAAACGGTGGAACCGGCCCGACAGGTGGTCCTGCAGCACGAACCAGACGTCGTCGCGATAGCTGTGCCGGTGCACCTGCACATGGCCACGCAGGCGTGGCCTCAGATCGGCCACGCGGTACCAGGCGGGACTGAACAGCGACTCGCTCATGACATCAGGGCCACCAGGACCAGATCCTCAGTCGCAGCCAGTCGATCAGGTCGTGGGTCCAGATCCAGAGCAACCGGCGTTCCTCGACCTCGATGCGGGCTGCGCCCTGCATGCCCGGCCTCAGGTAGTCCGGCGTTTCCAGCAGGCTGGCATCGACGCGAAAGCTGTTTTTGCCTTCTGCCGCGGTCGATACCGGGGTAATGCCGTCGATTCGGAGCGGCAGGGCCCGATCCGGCATCGACGCCAGTACCAGCCGCCCGATCTGCCCGACACGAATCTCATCGATGGCGCCCTCCGGCACCTGCAGCGCGACCCGATAGGCATCCAGGGGCGCGATCTCGAACAATATCTGCCCCCGCTCCACCGGTGCACCCAGCTGGTCGCTGAGGTCGCCCGACACGACAATCCCGTCGAACGGCGCCGTCACCCGGGTGCGCTCGATCTGCTCACCCACCAGGCTGAGCTGGGCATTGGCCTGATCGAGCTGGGCCCGCAGTATATTGACTTCGCTGCGCTCGTGCTGCGCCAGCGCATCGCGCAGCTTGCGCTCCACCTGTGCCTTCTGGCTCGACCACTTGAGGTATTCGAGTCGCAGGTCCCGATCATCGATACGGAACAACAGATCACCCTGCTGGACGCGGTCTCCGGCCCGCACCGCCGCCTCCGTGACGTAACCCGCGATCGGGGCAACAGCGACCCGCTCCACGGCCCCTTCCAGAGTGGCCTCCGCGCGAATCCGGTAGATATCGCTGACCAGCACCATAAAGCTGACGACACCGACGATTGCCAGCGCCACCAGTTTGCGCCCCAGAAAGCGGGGACCGAACAGTTTGCCCAGTTGATCGGCGAGCGAGCGCCAGACCTTGTGGCCGATCCACCGGTCCTCGCGATAGCGGCTCGCGATCACAGGTCCAACAAAAGCGGCGGCGCGTTCCATGGTACTTCGCTGCCGCTCGCTGAACCCGGCCGTCGAGGCCGTATCGAATGTCAGCGCGCCGAACCAGTCGCCCTGGTCGGATAGCGGAACCGTGCACAGATGCCGCCCCTTGCCCAGCTGCGCCAGTTCAGCATGGGCACGATCGACGCAGACTTCGTTGCCTTCAGGCTGCGGATAGATGAGGGTACATTGCTGGTCGATCGCTTCGTCCATCGCCAGGGCGATGGCGCGGGTCAGGTTGCCGGCCTTACCGAACTGGGCGCTATGCGACAGCGCCAGCACCCGTGAATGCCGCCCCTGGCGAATACCGAAGCTTACGCGCTCGCACCCCAGCCGTATCGCCAGCTCGGTGACCAGCGCCGTGGCGGCGTGCTGAAAGCGTTGCGCCTCCAGAACTTGCGCGCTGAGTTCCACCGCCAGCCGGGCGTCTTCCGACACGTCCACATCTGTGTTGCCGGCGTGACTACGCAGGTTCGCCTCGAGCCAGCCGCAGCCCCACTGCAATTGACGCATCAGGCTGCGCAGCACCGCTTCGTCGGCCGTATCGACGTCCACGGCGGCAACACCGCGCAGACGCTCATCGATGATAATGGGATAGGCGGCACAGGCACCGCTTTCAGTGTGAGCGGCAACTCCCTTGCCGGCGTTCAGCGAGGACTCGGCGGCCGAGGCCAGTGCGGGCGAAGCCTGCTTGCCGTCGGGCCAGCTGGCGACCGGTACACAGGGACCGCCATCGTCATTATTCAGTACCACTACGCCGGCACGCACACCCGGCAACATGGAACACTGCAGCGTCAGCCAGGCAGCAGCAAACTCCTCTTTGCTGCGCGCTTCGTGCAAACGTTTCCAGAGAGCCTGATCAAGGTAGGCGAGCTCAGCCCCCCGCGCGCCCTCAGACGACTGTGGGCCATTGTCCAACATTTCCGGCATCCCCAGATTCCCTCGGTCTGCTGCACCTGTTCAGCTGCCGACGCCAGACCTCGCAGCCGATCAGGACCACCAGTCGCGCAACGGGCGAGCAGCGTGCATCAGCCAGCCCAGCAGCCCGGGTATCAACGGTGCCCTGGAGTCCATCGTATCCCGGTCGACTCCGGCACCCCAGTCGATCCTGCGTCCATGCACAGCCCCCCCCGTACGGCTGTTTTCACTATAGACTCTATCGGCGCCATCATCGCCCCGACGGACGATCCAGTCGCCGGTTTCGGCGACATCATCCGCCACGACAAGCGGCAATCCGGCGTACGTCGGAGGTATGACAAACTCACCGGATGCGACATCGAACACTCGCATCTGTCGCACGGCAGGTTCCGGTATGGCGTGCACACGAACCGGTGCAGCAAAGGCCGCGGTCTCGGTATCGGCCTGCAGCCACCGCTGCTCATCCGGCAGCACTGTCTGCGTCTGGAACTCAACGTCCAGCTCGATACTGTTATCGTCGGTCGTTGCCGGTTCGGCATTTGTCAGGCTGTCGGGCAGCATCACCTCGGTGCCGGACTGCAGCGTCGCGTTCATCACCTCCAGCTCGCCATGCTCGAGGTCCAAGGCATGTCCCAGTTCGTGCAACACGACCGACATCAGGTCGATCTGGCCGGCGGACAGCGCCGCCGGCGCGTCGGGCCAGGCCAGCGGATCCTGCAGATACCAGCCGTAACCCGCGGCATCCACATCCAGGTACAGGGTGCCATCGTCGTAGCGGCCCAGCACCTGACCGGGCAGGTCACGGATCACGACATTGATGGTATCGAGCCTTGCCAGCAGTTCCGCGTCGACCAGACCCGAGGCCTGCCACTGCGCAATGGCGGAATCCAGCACCGGCGACAGCCGGTACAGCGTCAGCGGAATCCGCACCGCGGCTGGCTCCATCACGGCGCTATCGGCCAGCAGGTTGTTGTCATCGTCCACTGGCAGATAGGCCGGGTCGTTGGTCGCCAGCGTTACGCTGTCGAAGCGGGTGTTCGCGGTATCGGAGAACAAGCCGAACTCGCCGTCGACCGCCACGGCGTTGTAGGCGTGGCTGGCGACCGTCTGGCCGTTGAGGATCACGCTGACCGTGCTGCCGGTCGCCGTCACGGTCAAGTCGTACCAGGTGCCGGCGCGAATCCCCAGCGCGACGGACGCATCGATCGTCCAGCCGTCGCGGGCGCTGTGGTGGCCGATCAGCAGGTTGCCGCTGGCCGCATCGATGGCGGCGAACTTGAACTCGGTCTCACCATACTGATCGAACACCACGCCGGCCAGGCCATCGGTCTGCAGCCGGGTATCGACGCGCAGCAGGTAGGCCGAGTCGATACGCAGATCGGAGGTGCTGATCGCGTAGCCCCGCTCGCCATCCGGGGACGGCACATAGGTGCTGTCGGCGTCGATGCTCCAAGCCCCGACCTGGGTGCCGGTGAAGCGGTCGGCCACGCCGTCGGAGAAGTCCTCGACCACCTCCAGCGTCAGTTCCGGCGGCAGCACCTGAACCGCGACATTGTCGATGCGGGCAATCGAGTTGTTGGCGCCGAGGCCGACGAGACCTGCGTTAATCCCGTACATGAAGCCGTCGGAATCGACGCGCGGCGCGTAGGTGTAGATGAAGACGTCCTGGTTGTCGATCACCAGGGTCACGGTGGTGCCGTTGATCGCCAGCAGCAGGTCGTAGTCCTTGTCCGGCTTGAGCTGCGAATTGATCTGCCGTACCACGTGCCAGCCATCGGCATCGCGGTAACCCATCTCCATCTTGTCGGTGGAGATGTTGACGCCGGCGAACTTGAAGTCGGTGGCCGACTGGTAGTCGAAGATCACGTAGGCATTGGACTTGTAGCCCTGTATCGGCTTGCCGGCATTGATGGTGGCGCGGATTTCGAAATAATTGGGCAGGTACTGATCGACGATGAACACCGCCGCAGCATCGCCACCCAGGGTATCCGGTTCGACCTGCAGGCGACCGCTGATTGCAGTGAAGGTACCGCTGTCGACCAGGAAGTTGTCGACATTCCCGGTGTTGAAGTTGGCGCCGCGCAGCACATCACGGGCCCCACCCGGAATATTGCCGGCCTGCGGATCGTCCGGCGCACCGGTCTGATCCTGCCAGTCGGCATCCTTCTGCAACACCAGTCCCAGTTCGCCGTCGGGCTCGCCGTTGCGCAACGGATCGTTGCCGGTGTCGTTGACCACCATGAGAGTCGACGGATCGATGCGATCGCCGGCCCGGGTCGGGTCGGCGCCGTCGCTGGCGGACAGCGCGTACATGAACTCCATCAGCTGCGGCTGCAGCGTGCGACTGACGGTCGCTGCGCCAAAGGGTGCGTAAGGCACGATATAGCTGTTGAACTCGCCGACATGGTCGATCAGACGGTCGCCGCCGGTGTTGGCGATAAGCACGTCGCGACCGGCACCGCCGTGAGCACGGTCCTCGTAGCTGAGCTGCGGGCCGTCCGGGATGCGGTTGTCGTCGCGACTGTCACCCAAGGTTTCCAGCTCGTCGTCGGCCTGCAGGTAGTCGTTGCCGTAGCCGCCGTAAAGGCTGTCGTTGCCGGTGCCGCCGAAGATAACGTCGTTGCCGAGGTCACCGAAGATCCGGTCGTGACCGTCGCTCCGAATCGGCAGCCCGCTGTTCACATCGACGGCGCTGTCGACAGCCCGCCCTTCGCGGGCATCGAAGTTCATAAAGAACTCCAGCAGCGTGCGCTGATCATCGAAGCGCGTGAACGTCGCAAGGTCCGCATCGATATAAATCTTGTCGAGCGGCCGGTACTCGTCGTAGTGGGCGAACTCTTCGGCCTTGTAGGCCTCGAAGCCCAACAGGCGGAAGTCAAAGCCGAGCGCTGCCTCGGCCTTTGAAACAACCAGCGGACGGTCGTAGCCGAAGGTCAGCACCACGCCGTCACTGCGTTCGGCGTCGGACAGATAGCCGCCTCCCGCCTCTTCCGGGAAGACCACCACGGCGCCTTCCGCCAGCGCCTCGGCACCGGAAATCGCATCGTCGCCGGCACCGCCGTGCAGGAAGTCGTCGTCCCAGCCGCCGAAGATAATATCATCGGCATACTGTGGATCGAACAGCGGCTGCTGATCCGGGTCGACGTTGAACGGCGTCAGGTTGACGGTCTTCCTCAGTTCACCCTCGACGTTGATCACCGCCTCCTGCATGCGTCCCGGCGTCGAGATATAAGTCTCTTCGACCTTGGCGAGGTTATAGAGCGGTTCCGAAAGCTCAGTGTCATTCCGGTCGACCGGCGCCGAATTGCGACTGGTGTAGATGCGGCCGTCGTCGCCGAGGATACCATCGCGACCGGTTCCGCCGAGCAGGAAGTCGCGGCCCCAGCCGCCGATCAGGTCGTCGTCCTGGCCCTCGCCGAAGATCACATCGTCGCCGACCTGGCCGTAGACCTGGTCGTCGCCCGACTCGCCGTGGATCTCGTCCCCGGCACCGTTGTCATTGAGCGCCAGCGGATCGAAGTCCGGCCCACCCTCGGTGTAGTCGATCAGCTCGACGCCGCGCGGTATCAGCTTGAGATCGCCGTAGAGCGCGCCGCCCGCCGGTGCATTGGTATCGGTGACGAGCGGGTTGTCGTAGTTGAAGGTAAGGAAGGCATCGTCGGCAATTCCGTTAATACCCACCAGCCGGTAAATATTGGCATTGTCGCCGGCGATCACATCGGCATCGCGGGAGTGGCCGTTAACACCCGTATCCCCCTCATTGTTGCGGTCCAGATCCGTACCGGCGCCGCCGAAGATCAGGTCCTCGCCGTCCGGACGCAGGCTTTCGTCGCCCGCAAGGCCGAACAGCGTCGAGCTGCCACCGACGATATCGTCCTGACCGAGGTTGCCGAAGATGACGTCGTTGCCGCCGTTGCCCTCGATATAGTCGTCGCCATCGCTGCCCAGCTCTACCGAGGCGTCAACCTGGAGATAGCCTTCGCCATCACGCTGGGCACCGACCGGGCTTAGTAGCCGGTAGCCGTCCGCATCGACCCGGATCACCACGAGGTCCTCTAGAACCTCGCCCGTCGAATACCCGTGCCCTTCCGCGACGATCATGTCACCCAGATCCATCAGGCCGTCGCCCTGGATAGTATCGTCGCCGAGCTGGCCGAACAGCAGGTCGTCGTCGGCGCCGCCGGCGATATAGTCGTCGCCGTGGCTCGGGCTCGGGGCGGCTTCATCAGCATCGGAATGGGCCAGCAGCTGTACCACCCGCGCCACCGCGCCGGTCGGGTTGAGCTGCGAATCGCCGGTGACCTGGACCAGACCGTCGGTGTACTCGATGCTGCTGATGGTTTCACCGTAAATCACGGTGTTCTCAAGCACGCGGATGCGCTCACTGAGGCTGTCGGGACGGCGCTCGAAGCGGGCATTGTCGCCGACCACCAGGTCATCGCCGCTGCCTGCGTCGATAAAGTCGCCATCGTCGTAGCCGTCCGCGACCATCGTCAGCACCGCGCTATCGACCGGCGTCAGGCTGCCGTTGGCCTCGATACCGAAGCCGCCAAGCGCATGGCCGCCGGCGATATCGTCGTCGTCGTCGCCGCCGAGGATGGCATCGGAGCCCTGGCCGCCGATCAGGATATCGTCACCCTCGTTGCCCTCGATATAGTCGTCGTCGCCGTATAGGTCGCCGATAAAGTCCTGGCAGTGATGATCGACGATGACGTCTTCGGTGCTGATCGAGGTGAAGCTGAACGCCGGCTGGAGCGCGGCGAGCGGCAGGCCGAAGCCGCTGTCGGGATCGAGGTTGCCCTCCAGTTTGCCGTGATCGCCGAAAATCAGATCATTGCCTTCGTCGCCGATGATGTAGTCGCGGCCACCGCCGCCGATCAGGATATCGTTGCCGGTGCCGCCGAGGATGATATCGTCCCCCGGCGCGTAGTCGCTGGCGATAAAGTCGATAACACCGATATCGTCCACCTCGTCGGGGTCCTCGAACACCAGCTCACCGTCGATCTCGGTATCGGCGTAACCGATCACGCCGTTGCCGCCGAGCACGATATCGTTGCCGCCATTGGTGTTGATGATATCGCCGCCGATACCGCCGAAGACGACGTCGTTTTCGTCGCCGGTGACGATCACTTCGCCGCCGTCGTCCTCGCAGCCGGTGCTCTGGATAAGGCCCAGGGTGAAGTCATGGGCCGACCAGAGCTGCGGATCGTCGGCCACCGCCGAGGTCAGCCGGCCGCTATCACCCATCACCAGGTTGACCCCGTTGCCGGCATGGATTTCGTCGGCTCCGGTGCCTGCGACGATGATGTCGTTTTCATCGCCGGTATAGATGAGATCCTCACCGCCAAGGCCCGGCTCGTCATCGTTCAGCGACCAGATACGGTCGATATCACCGGCATCGTCATCTTCGATCACGTAGTCGATAAAGCCGTTGTCGCCGATGACCAGGTTCCGGTCATCGCCCGCTGCGCCGGCAGGATCGACGATGATGTTGTCGTCATCATCCAGCTTCGAGCCGTAGGCAAAGATGTGATCGTCGCCGAAGCCGCCGAGGATGATATCGCGACCCAGGCCCGTGCTGATGATATCGTTGCCGCCGCCAATGTCGGGCTCGATAGTCTCGATTCGTCCCAGGGTGATCGGATGGCCGTCGAGCGGCTCAGCGAGCGCAGTGCTGCCGAGATCCTCGGCCGAACGGATGCGACCGTGGTCACCGATCACGATATTGTTGTCGCCCTCGCCTGCGTCGATCAGATCGGCGCCGAAGCCACCGATAATGATGTCGCTGAGCGAACCGCTCAGAATCGTATCGCCGCCGCCGATGTCGTAGTCGGTGCTTTCTATCCGGTCGATATCATCAAGATCATCGGTATCGGCACGCACGTAGTCGATAAAGCCGAGATCGCCGAGCACGATATTGCGGCCTTCCCCGGCATCGATCCAGTCGCCCCCGGCACCGCCGAGGATACGATCACCCTCCTCGGTATCGGCATGACCGGCATTGCCCTCGATGGTATCCATCTCGCCGTTGGCGGGCTCGACGGTGCCGATATAGGTCACCAGGTAGTTCTGCAGCAGCCGCGCGGCGCCGCCGTCGGCCTGCAGGATCTCGCCGTGGTCGCCGATGATAATATCGGCGCCGGCATCGCCGTATAGATGATCCGAACCCGCGAGGATCACCGGCGTGTTGGTTTCCTCGTCGCCGTCGATTTCGGTAACGGCGTCGGCGGTCAGTTCCGGGCTGGCATTAATCGTCGGCACTGTCAGCATACGGGCCACCAGCGCGGCGTCGTTTTCGTCCTTGGTCACGGCAAAATCCAAGTTGAAGCCGGAGTCGCCGTATATATGATCGTTGCCGGCTTCACCATGGATGGTATCGTCGCCGGAACCGCCGGCGAGCTGGTCGTCGGCCTGGCTGCCGTGGATGGTATCGTCGCCACGGCCGCCGTATATCGTCACAGCCAGATCGGACGCAGAGGCATCGATAGTGTCGTCGCCGTGACGGTTGAAGAAGGTGGCATTGCCGTTGTAGACGCCGAGGTCCGGCCGAGAGTCGTAGCGCGCGCCATCCTGGGAGGTATCGCCGTAGATCACAAGCGGTGAATCCGGACCGCCACCGCCGTTGACGATGATATGGTCGCCACCGATGATCGGCTGGCCGTTTTCGTCCTGGAGCTCAACACCGAATTCGTCGGTGAGGTAGCGGTTACCGCCGCCATGCACCACTGTCACGACGAGACCCTCCGCCCCCGGCGTGCCGCTGCTGGTGGCATCGATGGTCAGGGTGTCGTTGCCCTGCCCCAGCATGATCTCGGTGATCTCGATATCGTCGAAGGTAATGCCGCCCGGGAACACGATCAGGCCCGAGCCGTCCTGCTCATCGCTGATATCCAGCTCCAGCGGTCGTGACATGCCTTCCAGCAGGCCATACTCCGCCGCCCCTTCGGCGCCCAGCAGGCTCATGCCAAGGCCCGTCAGGTTCACCGCGTTGTCGAGCGATACAACCGAATTGTCGAGTTCGACGCTCTGCAGCCAGCCGACATCGTCGACCACGCTGGAATCGTTGAAGACCCGCAGCTGGTCGGCCTGCTCCTCTTCTTCGGTATTGATTGGAACGTCCTGCGGCGGCAATGTGTCCTCATTGAGCTCGCTAGGCAGCATCACCGCGGGCTTGAGTGAGCGATCCGCTCCTTCCTTGATGCCGCCTTCAATGATCAGCGGGCCGGCAATGCGGTTGATCAGGTGCTCGCGGACCGGCTCGTTGCGCACGAATTGCTGGCTTGGATCGGGCACGAAGTCGGCATCGGCTTCGATGGTGATCTTGACCTCGAGCCACCAGTTGTCGGCGTCGAATTCGACGCCGTAGGCCAGGCGCTGGAAGCTGTGGATGCCATCAGAGATATCCAGGCCACCGGCCGAAAGGTCGCCGGAGAGGGTCAGGATCAGCGTCGACCGGGTCACCGCCTCGGTCTGCTCGTCGATCTCGTCGACGATACCGTTGGCCTTGAGGAAATCGGCGCTGTCGGCGACGGTGAAGCTTTCGTTGTCGATAATGAAGTCGCTGCCGATCTTGAAGCCGTCGTCGTACCAGCTCCTGCCGTCGGTGCGCACCAGGGTGTAGCGCGTGACCTGAACGCCTTCGTTGTCGGTGGTATCGGTGCCGACCGTGACATCGACCGATACCGCATCGGCCAACGCGGTGGCGACCAGGCGGTCGTTGCCGTCCTGCAGGGCGCTGATGACACGGGTCTGGCCGTCGCCGAACAGGCTGACGGTAACCGGATCGCTCGGTTCGCTGACCAGCCGCAGGCTGTAGTCGTCGGTGCCGTCGGCCTGGCCCTTGACCACTTTGGTGGAACCGAAGGACTCGGTCACCAGCACGCGGGCGGCATCGTCATCGAGCAGGCGCACGTCGAGCTCGACCGGGTTCGGGCCGTCGAGGTTGTTGTCGAAGTTGGCGATGGGGTCACCGCTGTCACCGCCACTTTCGAACACTTCGGTCAGCACGCCGCCGATCATCTTGCTGATGATGAAATCGGTGGCCAGGTCGGTCACCAGACGGTCGCCGGACGACAGCGTCAGCACCTTGTCCGAGACCTCGACCACCGTATAGGTGCCGTCATTGTGCACACTGCCACTGACGGTGATGACATCACCCGCTGCGAAGCCGTCGGTGATCCAGCTGCCGCCCTCGTCAAAGCGGGTAATGCCGTCCGGCGAGTCATAGATCGGATCGTCGCTGGTAAAGCTGTGCTGGATGCGCACCACCTGGCTGTTGGCCGGCAGGTTGTTCTCGACCGCGCGCACGGTCAGCGTGACCCAGTCGTCCCAGTTGGTTTCGGTGAAGGTCAGCGAGGTCACCGCGTTGCCGTCCTTGTCGAACAGCGCCAGCTGGCTGGCGTCGAACGCGAACTCGACGGTCACGTCGGCGGTCGGCAGGGTGGAGAGGCGCACCCGGTAGGTATCGCTGATGGCGCTGTTGGTGATGAAGTTGCCGTCGCCGTCATAGATATCGACGCCTTCCAGTACCCGGGTATCGTTGTCGACCTTGCCGTCGGCGTTGAGCTGCTCGATCAGCAGGGTGCCGAGGTCGTCGTCGATCACCTGCACCTCGACGTTGGAGATGGCGACCGAATCGAAGGCATCGATATCGGCCTGGCTGTCGCTCTGCACCATCAGGCTGTGGCTGATCATCACCTTGCGCTCGCCCTCGATGGCATCATCGTGAAGGGCGCGCACCAGCACCCGCTGCGGCGTATCCCAGTCGGCTGCGGTGAAGGTCAGCACGCCGGCCGCCTGCCAGGTCGTCCCGCCGTCCAGGGATATTTCGATGGACTCGGCGACATGGGGCGCCGTGCCGGCCGGGCCCGGATCGACACCGGTGAAGGCGCGGGTCGGCAGGCGGCGGTCGTAGCTCGACGACTGAGCCGCCGAGATCGTCAGATACGCCACGGTGCTGCTGTCGAGATTGCCCGGATCGAACAGCGAGATCCAGTACTCGTCGAAGTCACCGACACGATCCTCGGTGACACGGGTGAAGCCCGGCGATTCGGTGCCGCGGGATCCGTTTTCGTCCTGATCGATGATCACCTTGCCCTGGGACGCGGTGGCGATGGTGATCGGAATGCCGTCGACCAGCAAGTTGTCGTAGTCGCTGTCGGGCGCGCTGTTGGCGCCGTGGTTGATCACTGCGCTGACGCCGTCGAGGTTCTGGCTGATGACATCCTCGATCACATCGCCGCCGACGATGAAGCTGTCGCTGCCAAGGCCCCCGATCACGGTGGTGATCACATCGTCACGGGTCCCCTGGATATAGAAGATGTCGTCGCCCTCGAGGCCGTCCACCTCGATCGCCTCCTCGACGCCGTCGACATTGACGCTGAGGCCGGCGCCGAAGACCCCGTCTTCGTTAATGATGAAGACGTCGCGCTCCTCGGTACCGATGACCACCACGGTATCGAAACCGAGGCCGCCGTTGATGCTGACAGGGGCATTGATGTTGTACTCGAAATAGTCGTCGTCGCCGCCGCCGTCGAGGATGATGTCGTCCTCGGCGATAAAGGCGCGGATCACGAAGGTGTCATTGCCCGACTCGCCCTCCATCCGCAGCACCGCCTTGTTGCTGTAGACGTTGAAGGTATCGCGGCCCTCGCCGCCGTAGGCGGTCAGCGCCTGGGTGATGCCGCGGCTGAGGAAGCCGCGGGTGATCTGCAGCAGCTCGATATCGTCGCGGTCGGAGGTCAGGTCGATATTCTGCACATCGGTGGCGACGCTGCGGCCGTATACACGGGTCTGCACGGTCCCGTTGTCATAAACCTCGTACAAACCGTTGCCATCCGTGCCTGTGGTGCCGGTCGGCAACCCGATATCCAGATCGGTGGTGCCGACGTAGCGCTGAATGCCATCGCCATCGTAGTAGTAGCCGTTGGGGTTGTTGCCGAACACCTGCCCGGTCTGGAACAGATCATCGCCCAGACCACCGTCCAGGGTGGTGATGGCGCTGTTGTCGTCGATATAGAACTGGTCGTCACCATCACCGGAGCTGATCAGCAGGCGGCCGTTGATCGAGCCGTCGTAGTTGATGCGCTCGTAGTCGGGATCGAAGGTAAGGAACTGGCCGTCAGTGCCGGTCTGCGTCAGGTAGGCGACGAAGTTGCGTCGCAGCAGGAAGATATCGTCGCCTGCCGGATCGCTTCCTGCCGCACCACCGGACAGCGCGCTTGCAACCTGCGGATGGGTCCAGTCGAACGGGTCGGTACCGACCTCGTTCAGGGTAAAGATACTCAGGGTATCGGCGCCGTCGTTCGGGGCACCGGTATCCTTGACGTTGACCAGGTAGCTCGTTGCATCGCCGCTGATATTGACGACGTAACGGTCGCTGCCGCCGACACCGTCGAGATCGACGGTATCCAGTACCGCGCCGTCGCTGCCGTCCGCCAGCAGGTGGTTCGGGCGGTCATGGCTGCTGGTTATGCTCGGCAGATGATCGAGCACGAACAGATCCGAATCGCTGGCGTTGCCGGTGCGATCGCCAATGACTTGCGTATGACCGCTCAGGGACGAGGGGCTGAGGTAAAAGGTGTCGTCGTCGCCCTGGCCAGTGATCTCCAGGGTGGTGGTCGAAACGGCGCCGAGCAGGTCGAGCCGCGCGCCAGTGTTGAAGGCATTGTTGCCGGCATCGGTGCCGATATTGTTATCGGCATCACCGTAATCGATTCGCAGCCGGACGAAATCGTCCACACCGGTGGTGCCGTCAGCGTCGGTGGTGAGCACAGAGCCCTGTTTGAGGATCAGGTCGTCGCCGGCCAACAGCGTGATGCCCAGCGCGCCCTTGACGGTGGAATTGTTTTCAACGGTCAGGTCTTCATCGACATCGCTGCCGTCGAGCGCCGAAACGGCATCGCTGTCATCCGGCTGCGGCAGCAAGGTCATCAGCGACGAGTCGATGGTGCGCAGCGTGACACGGTCGTGGCTGGACTCGACATCCTCCCGCACCCGTATAAAGCCGGTGGTGGTGACGCGGATGGTTTCCCGCGCAAACAGGCCGAGCAGTGCCGTATTCAATGCCTGCCCCTCGAATGCCGGCGCCACCAATCCCGCCACGCCGGTGACGATCGACGTCAGGTCCGGCATGCCGATGATCAGGCCGTTCTGATCGTCGACGAAGATGCCGCCGCCGGTCGCCACAGCCTCCAGGTAGTCGACGTCGGTCTCGATCTCGTCCGTATTCAAGCCTATATCGTCCGCCGCTCGCAGCTGCAGCCTGGCGGCGCGGACCTCGACGTTGCTGTCGCCATTGTCGAGGATGCTGCCGGCGGAGGATTTCACATCGACCTGGGTCGTGGTGGTCAGGTAGCTAAGCAGAATGTCATCGTAGGCGTCGAGATCGATAAAACCATCGGTGGCGTCGATGTAGGAGCCGTCGGCCATCTCGATGCCGCCACCCGAAGCCGCGTCATAGTCCGCCACCAGCGTGACGCTGGCGCCGCCTGTCTCGGTGTCGATATAGCCGTTTGCGGTGAACTCGATATTCTCGTCGGCGTGCAGCACCACGTAGCCACCGCCGCTCAGGATGCCGTCGTTGACGATGATATCCTCGTCGGCGTCGAGCAGCACCGGGCCGCCGGCGCTATCGATCAGCTCGTTTATCGTCAGATCGCTGAAGACCGAGATATCGACGGTGCCGAGGGCGCTGATACCCTCCCAGGCGCTGCTGATATTGCCGATGCCCATGTCGCCCTTGTTATCGAGCCAGATGCCGCCGCCCGGGATGCTGGCCTCGAGCCGCGAGATCTGGGTATCGAAGGGATTGGCGGCGCTGCCGATGCCAAGGCCTGCGATCAGCAACGCGCCGGTGGCGATGATATTCGGCGTGGTATCGTTGCGCCGATCGACGATGCTGCCACTGGCATCGATGGTCACCAAACCGTCACTGAGCGAGCCGGCAGGGTCGGCGTTACCGTCGCCCAATGCGGTGATCAGGCCGATATTGGCCTGACCGTCGACATCGAGGGTAACGTTGCCATCCTGCGAGATGATGGTGCCGACCCAAAGGTCCCCGACACTGTTGATAAAGGCATTCAGTGCCACATCGACGTTGAGATCGCCCTGCTGGATCTCGACGTCGAGATAGTTGCCCGCCGTGCCGATATTGCCATTGGTGGTCTCGAGATAGACATCGCCGCCAATGACACTGGTGAAGATATTGACCACCGGCTTGGCGCTGTCG
Source organism: Oceanospirillaceae bacterium (assembly GCA_013373085.1). GTDB lineage: Bacteria > Pseudomonadota > Gammaproteobacteria > Pseudomonadales > Balneatricaceae > Marinobacterium_A. The sequence continues at coordinate 41,865 of JABXIM010000131.1, forward strand.
GTGTAGAAGTCGAAAATATCGCTCTCGGCGATCAGATCGATTGAGACCGCCGAGGTCACGTAGCCGACATAGAGATCGCCCTTTTCGACCGTGATCTTGACCACGCCACCGGCCTCGACGCGGTAGGCGATCAGGTCATCGATCGCATCGGAATGGCTGCTGGTGACCAGGCTGTCGAAATCCGCGCTGACCGAGAGCGTGTTGTCGACCTGCTTCAGGTATAGGTCGCCGGCCACATCGACGCTCAACAGGCTGCCGTCGGCCAGCTGTACCCGCAGCGGCGAGTCGCTACTGTTGCCGTCGGCCTCGATCGAGCCGCCAACGCTCATGATCAGATCGCCGAAGGTGCTGATGGCCGCTTCGCTGTCGAGTCCCAGGTCGTAGACGCTGCCCACGGCCTTGAGGCGAATATCGCCGTCGACCTTGATATGGTCGATGAGAAAATCGCCGGCGGTGCCGATCACCACCGTAGCGCCGGCATCGATCGACAGTGAAGTATCGGCCTCGATATCGAGGTCGTCGAACAGCTGCAGCGTGAGGCGGATCACCGCCCGCTTGTTGGCGACGATATCGCCGTTGTTCAGCGTCGCGCTCTGGTTGTCGTCGGTGGCGTGATCGGCGAGAATCAGCTCCCAGCGGGTGCTGTCGCGGAAGTCCTCGCCGCTCAGGTCAAGCGCGCTGTCGTCGTCGCCAAGGTAGCGATAGAGCCCGTAGCTGTTGGCGTTGTACTGCAGCAGCACGGTGTCGTCGGTCTCGATATCGATGACCTGGGGGCTATTGCGATCGAGATTGGAGATGAAGTCGACAGCGATGCGTTCCCAGTCCGGGGTGTCGAACTCCTCGGCGGCAAGATCGACACCGCTTTGCAGACTTCCCTTGTAAATATAGAGCTCGTAGAGCACACCGATGATGTCTTCCGCGGTGGCGCTGGCAAGCGCCTCCTTCTCGGCCGGGCTGAGCAGTGCCCAGTCCTGCGACAGATCCAGCGACAGCCGGTCGGACAGGCGCCCAATACCGCCCGAGCCGCCGCCGGCGATCAGGGTGACCTCGGCGCCGATCACGTTAGGCGTCTCGGCAGCCGAGGTGATCTGGGTCAGGCCCAGGAAGTCGGTGTGCGGGAAGAGCACCCGCATCAGCCCCGGCGACACCGGATACTGCGCGGCATCGAGCGAGAACTCGCCGTTGTCGTAGGCCGCCTTCAGCTCGGCCGACAGGTCGTCGTAGGTCAGGGTGATACCGGCGTCGCCCGGCCGGAACAGCTCGACGATGCCATCGAGTATCGAGCCCTTGGTGGTTTGCAGCCAGACATTGCCATCGGTCGACTCGACCGCGGCGTTGCCGCTCCAGAACTTCGGTGCGGCCAGCTTGAGGTTGCCGGCCGTATCGGTGTCGTTGGTCTCGCTGATATAGATATCGCCATAGGCCAGCGCCGCCAGACCGCCGGTTTTGGCGATACCGTCGATATCGCTGTCCACTCTCAGTATCCGGCTTGCGCTACCAATGTAGCCGTCGGAGGCGTACAGCTCGACCAGCTCGCCGGTGATCTGGGACGAGGCGCTGGCGGCATAGATACCGTCAGGGGCGTTGATCAGCACATCGCCGTGGCCGGAATCCACCTCGGCGATCTTGAGCCGGCTGCTGGCGTTGTCGAGCGAAATGGCGTTGATGGTGATATCGCCGCCGGCGGTGGCGATCAGTCCGGCGTCGGCGAGCTTGAGCCAGTTGCGCCGGTCGCTGAAATCCTGATCGCTCAGCTTGAGTTCCAATCCGGCGATACCGACTTCAGCGTCATCTCCGTTGGTGTCGACGACGGTGCCATTGCCGGTAAAGCGGTAGAGGCCGTCGTTGCGCTCGACCAGCTCGCCCTTCTTCAGGGTCACCAGGTCGTCGGTCTTGCTGTGGTCGGCATCCTCCGCGAGCTTGTTGCCCTCGACATTGATCCAGATGATGTCATCCCCGCCGGTACCTGCGTGCACTTCCGGCGTGGCGCCGTAAATGGCGACGCCCTCGGACGCGGTCACCGAGCCAGTGTACGACTGGAGGTAGATAGTTCCGTGTTCGGGCGATTCGATATCGCCTTCGAGGATCAGGTTGCCCTCGGTGCGGATATCGATGCTCGGCGTCGCCACGTCCACGATGAAGTCGATGCCGATCGGGTAGTCGGCCTTGAGGGTATGGGTGTAGAGGTCCAGCAGGCCGACGATCTCGGTGATCTGGGTGTGCACCGTCTTCTCGCGCAGCCAGCCGCCGCCGGTGGTCCAGGTCTCTCCCTCCACCGAGCGGTTGACGAAGCTGTCCGGATACTGGTTCAGGGCGTAGTTCAGCACCCCGAGGCCGTCGTCCGAGGTATCGACGGTGACCGACCCCGTATAGACCGCCCAGTCCGGGTTGCCCTCGGGAACGTTGTTTTCGTCCACGGGGCCGTCGTAGTCGACGCCCGGCAGGTAGATCTTGGCACCGTCTGTGCCCTTGTAGATATACCAGGTGCCGCCGGTACCGGCATTCGACCCGGTTTCGGTACCGCCGACGAACACCTTGGTGACGTCGGTGCGGGCCTCGATCTCGACCTCCTGCACCTGGGTGTAGTAGATGGTGTAGGCATCGCCGGAGGCATAGCTCGGCACACCGCCGCCGCTCTCGCTTTCCAGGGTTTCCGATTCGAGCAGTGGCGCGGCGTCGGTATAGAAGGTTTCCTGGTCGGTCCAGCTGTCGTCGCGCACCAGCAGGTCGGCAAAGGCGTTGTCGCCGAACAGGTTGAAGCTGTTGTCCTCGTAGTTGGTGATGGTGGTCTGGGTCAGCGACTGGCCCTCGACCCAGACGTAGTGCAGCCCGCTGCGGGTCGAGTACATCATCTCGACACCGGAGGTGATCTGCACCCCGACCAGGTCCGACAGGCTGGCCTGGAAGGCGTAGTCGATCGCCGAGACGGTGCCGTCCTCGGCGATCGGGTCATCGGCCTCGGTACCGAAATAGACGCTGTGGATCACCTTGCCGGCCGAGACCTCGTAGACGTCCTTGCGTAGCGTCGCGGTGTCGATGATGGTGATCTGGCCCTTGCGGTCGGTGGTGGTGTCGATGCGCTCGAGAATCAGGTCATAGCCGCTGTGGTTGTCGATATCGACGCTGGTGTAGCCGTTGGCCACGCGCAGGCGGCCGTTACCGGTACTCAGTACCTGACCGGCCAGCACGATCTGACCGCCCTGGGGAATGATCTCCTCGATCACGATGGCCTGGCGCGCGGCATCGAAGTAGCCATCGACCGGCACGTCGTCGGCGCCAAAGGTGATGCCGGCCAGGGTTATGCCGTTGCTGTCGGTGAAGCTGGTGGTCTGGTTACCCGGGTTGAAGTTCGCGGCGATATCGACGGTGATGGTATCGACGCCGCTCTGGATCAGGCCGTTGATATTGAGGAAACGCGCGGTGATGGTCACTGTACCCTGCGCCAGGATACGGGAATTGTCGGTTTCGATCGCGTTGGTCAGCTCGGTGAAGGCCGACGGCTCATCCGTGGTGCTGTTGGTGTATTGGATGGCGCTATTGCTGGCGATGGCCAGCGCGCGCTGAGCATCGAGATCGATATACTGGCGCGGGTCCTTGTTGGTGTGGTACCAGCCCTCGGTGTTGAGACTGAAATCCTGTCCGGCGACGATATCGATGAACTCGGCCCGCAACTCGCCGGAAACGATAATGCTGCCCTCTATGTTCTCGATCTTCAGGCCGCCGTTCTCGTTGATGACGTCGCCGACTATATACATGTCCTGGGACAGGCCATCGAGGATGCTGGCCAGGTTGGCCGGCTCCGACGGCAGGTCGTACTGACTGGCCGACAGCGAGTCCTGGGTGATCTTGATATAGGGCGGGTCCGTATCCGCGGCATTGCTGGAGGCCTGCTGCGAGTTGAACCAGACGTTGCCCGGCTCGAACACCGTATAGACACCATCGACGACCTCGACTTTCTTGTTGTCGAGGATGATGGCGTCGTTGATCACCGAGGTGAACGGCGTATCGTTGACGATATCGATCTGGGCGCCGGAACGGGCGATCAGGTTCCCGTTCGTCACCAGTGTCTGGTAGCCGGTGAGTGCCGATGCCTCGGTGACCAGATCGAGACTGTCGCGCTCGATAAAGATCGAGCCGGGCGAGGCGTAGATATCCGGGATATTCAGGAACAGCGAATCCAGTTCCTGGCTGATCACCAGTTGGCCGCTGGTGTTGTCGCTGGCGATCTCGCCGGTCTGCGCCGTGGTGCCGACCAGGGTCCAGTCGCTGTCGCTGGCGAAATTGACCTCGGTGAGGATGATGCCATCGTCTGCCCCACCGTACTGGTAGCGGTTGCCGGTGGCGACGTCGTGCACGATATCGCCCGTGACGAGCTGGGTGTAGTACTGCGTCAGCCCAAGATCCTCGAGCGTCTGATCCAGGTCATCGAGCTGCACTTGGTAGCGCGCCAGCGCCTCTTCGTCGCCGGCGTGGCTGACGATCCAGTCGAGCAGCTGCTCGCGCTGCTCGATCAGCAGGTTGCCGACGTTGACGTAGGACAGCGTCGGCACTTCGAGCTCGACCGGCTTGATGACGTAGAACTTGCCGTCGAGTGCGGCGGCGAAGTTGGCGGTGGTATCGCTGTCGTAGACGGTGCGGTCGGCATCCTCGGTCGGGATGCTGGTGCCGAGGTCCTCCCAGATGCTGCCCAGGGTGAAGTCCTGCTGCTCGAGAATGATCGAGTCGCTGCCGTCGCTGGTGTTCGGCCGGTACTTGTAGTAGTGGCCGGCGGTGCCGTCGTCAAAGTAACCGGCGACCGCATGCACGATGGTGCCCTGGGAAATCGAGAAGCTCACCGTCTCGACGCTCAGGTACTCATACTCGTACTTGAGCCCGGCCGGCAGCGTCTTGGTGCTCATATTGCCATCGGCATCCTCGATCTCCAGCTCGATCATTGCCAGTTCCGCATCGGTGAGCATGCGCGACGCCTCGCTGCCGTCGAGACGGTTGGTCAGGTCGCCGTTCAGAAGGTCGGTGCCTTCAACCCCGCCGACCGATACCGGCAGTATCCGCAGCACGCTGATATTGTTGAGGCCCGCCTCGATAATGACATTGCTGCCGATGTCGACCTGGTTGACCGGGCTGTCGCTGGCGCCATCCGGCACCTCCATGCCGTACGGAATCAGCGAGATGTTCAGCACCAGACCGTCGGTGCGGGCACGTTCGGAACCAAGGCCGGTATGGGTCAGCAGGTTGACGTCCTTGAGCGCCTGGATGTGGGTGGTGCCACCCAGATCGATGCTGTTGTTCTCGTCGATCTCGGCGGTGACGAGCGGCACCGAAATGCCCACCAGCGAGGCGGTGGTGATCTCGGCGTTGGAGGTCGACTCCAGCAGGTTGCTGACGCCGGTGGTGTTGCGGCCGGCCTGGATATTGACCGTGCTGCCCTTAATGAAGGCGTTGTCGATGTCGATGCGGTTGTCAGCCAGGTTGCTGGCGTCGACATCGGCGCCGGCACCGGTAACGGCACCGGAGGCGAACAGGTTGGCGCTCGGGCGCAGCTCGGAGTTGATGGTCGCGGCCAGGGTGACGTCGCCGGAGCGGTTCTCCAGCGTCGCGCCGTCGATGTTGATTTCGCTATCGCCGTCAAAGTCGATCCTCGACAGGCCGGCGGAGATACCGAAGCCCGAGACGCTTTCGACCCGCACGGCGTCGTAGGCGGTGCCCGAGATGACGGTTTCGATCTCGATGGTGCCCGGCGCGCTGTTGCTGCCGACCGCCGTGATGGTGGTGCCGGCACCGATATCGATGATGGCGTCGGCGTAGATATCGGTGCCGCTCTCCAGCACCGTGATGTTGACGCCGCCGGCCGAACCCGAGTCGAGGTTGTAACCGTTCTGGCCGTAGGCGCTCTTCTGGAAGGTATTGACCGCCTTGATGTAGATGCTGTCCGCGGTCAGGCTCGTCGCCGAACCGCTGCCCAGACCGATATCGACGTCGGCGGCGCTGTCGACCATGTTGATCGCCGCCGCGCCGGTACCGGCGATCAGGCCGAAGGTCACGGCGTCGGCCTGGGAGTCGAAATCGTGACTGTTGACCGAGTTCACCGACAGCGTCCCGACATCGATCGTGACTCCTTCGCCGATCGACGCCAGCGAGGCGTTGTCGCTGATGACCGCGGAATCGGCGCCGGCGAGTGCGACGATACCGCCGGTGGCGGCGATGGTCTCGGCCCGCAGGGTGCTGTCGCCAAAGGCGTTGATCGTGGCGGCGCCCGCGGTCACGCTGGTATCGTCGCCGATGGCCGCCGTCACCTCGTAGACGCGGCTCTGCTCAATCAGATCGCGACCGATGTAGACCAGGCCGATCATGGCGCCGGAGGCGATCGCACCGAGTGCGCCGCCCGCGGCAAAGGTCGTGGCGCTGAGGGTCGAGCTGGCGTCGACCAGCAGACTGCCGCTGAGTATCACTTCGGTGTTTTCGATATGGGCGTCGACCCGGGTGCCGATGGTGGCATAGGCGTTGTTGCCAAGGTCCGAGATCAGCGATGCTGCGACGCCAGCCGACGCAGTGGTGGGTATTTCGGCCTCGGAGCTCGCCAGTACCGACAGGTTCGCCGCTTCGATCAGGGATCCGTTGCCGACATCGTCATCGATATAGGCGGCGATATCACTGACGATGGCGTGCGAGAGATTGGACAGGCCAACGGCTATCCCCAAGCCCAGCGCCAGGGTGACGTTAGCCGCATCGCCCTCGATAAAGGCGGTTTCGCAGGCCTCGACGGTCACATCGCCGAGCGCCAGCAGCTGTACCGCGCCGCTGATATGGGCGTCGATATCGTTGTCGATGGTGCTGACCAGCTCCAGCCCCCCACCACTAACGGCCACAAGACCCGCCGACACCGCTGCGGTGGTCGCCACGACACCACGGATATCCGCATCGGCGCAGGCTTCGACATCGATATCGCCGCCGGCCACCAGCACATCGCCGCTGCTGCCGCCGATATAGGCCTGCACCTGATTGGTGATGCTGGTGGTAACCTCGGAGGTCGCAATCGCCAGGCTCACCAGACTCACGGACACCGACGCGCCGGTGGCCGAGGCGCGCGTCAGCTCGCTGTCGGAGGTCGCGCTGACCTCGATATCGCCGAAAGCGATCACGTCGGAGTTGTCGATATAGGCCCAGGTGTCGGTGCTGAAGCTGTTCTCCAGCGTGACGCCGGCCCCCGCCACGGCGCCGCCGATCCCGATCGCCAGCGCCACGGAACCGGCGAAGGCGTCAGCCTCGATGGTTTCGCTGGAGTCGGCGAGCACGCGGACATCTCCCGCCGAGGTGACGTCGGAATTATCGATATAGGCGACGGCCTTGTTTTCGAAGGTGTTGAGGGCAAAGTTGAAGGTCGAGTTGATCGGATTGAAGGTGAACGACCAGACCGAGTAATCGCCGATCAGGTTATCGGACAGCGTCAGGCCGACGGCTCCGGCCACGGCCACGGCGCCGCCGGCCGCGGCCGCGGCGATGGCGCCGACCAGCGCGGTGATCTCGGAGTCGTTGTTGGCCGCGACGATAATATCGGGGCTGTCCAGCACCCAACGATTGGCGTTGCCGTAGTTTTCGGCGCTGAGGTCGACGCCGGTATCGGCGTTGCCGACGTAGCGGTAGATATCACCGGCCTCTCCACCGGTCGCACCGTCGACCAGCTGTACCCGGTCACCGATGGCGAGATCGACCGAGGTCTGGCTCGAGAGCACCAACACCCGGCGCCACAGGGTGTCGTCGAGGTAGTCCTGGCCGCGCAGGCCGACTGGCGAGGTCGCGGACCCCGTGGTGCTGCCGATGTACTCGTAGATCTCGCCGGCGGTGGCGCTGTTGAGATCACCGCTGGCGCCCTCGACCAGCAGTACCCGGTCGCCCTGGGTCAGGACATCGATCTGCTGGTCGGACAGGTGATCGAAGGGGCTGGCGGTTTCGACGGTACTGTCCTCGATGTAGGCGGTGACCGCGTTGGCGATGATGTTGTCGACATCGGCACCGGCGCCGCTCAGGGCCACGCCGACGAAACCGATGGCCACCGACAGCGAGGCGGCGACCGAGGTGGCGTCGATACTGGCGTTTTCGTCGGCCACCACCCGGATTTCGCCGGTGGTGGCGGTGACGCCGGTATCGGCATTGTCGATATAGGCCGACACCTGGTTGGTGATGATGTTGTCGGCCACCGCCGCGCCGATCGACACCGACACCGCCGCGATGCCGCCGAAGGCCGCCGCCAGCGACGCAGCACCGGCGAACGCCTCGATGGTCGAACTGTCCTCGGCGTGCAGGCCGATACTGTAGGCCTCGATACCGGTGGTTCCGTCGCCGTCGATAAAGGCCTCGACCAGGGTGGCGATGCGGTTGGTGGCGCCGACACCGGCACCGCTGACGCCGACACCGGCCACGCCGCCGCCGCTCACGGCGGCGGAGCCCGCGAAGATAAAGGCGTTGATGGTCTGGGAGGCATCGGCGCCGACGATCAGCGAACCGCCGGCGAGGATGCTCGAGTCGAGCACGTAGGCGCGCACCTGCGTCGGCGACTCGATCAGGTTGATCTGGCGCCAGAGGCCGTCATCACCGTAATCCTGCTCGGCCAGGTAGCTGGAACCGACATACTCCCAGTTGTCGTCGTCGAGGAAGTCCTCGCTGCTGAGATCGACGTTGCTGGCGCCACTGCCGACGTACTTGTACAGACCACCGATCTTGGCGTTGGGGTCGTCATCGTCGTCATTGGTATCGTGGTCGTAGCTGCTGGTGATCAGCACGATCTGGTGATCGCTGGCGTCGCTGTCGTAGGCCGACAGCGTCACCGTCTGGTTGGAGCGGTAGTCGGGATCGATGGTATCGCCGATGTACTCGTAGACATCGCCGGCCCGGGCGCCGGAATCGATGCGTACCCGATCGCCCTGGGTCAGGGGGTCGCTGTCGGAGAAACTGGCCGGCAGGAAGAGGTCATCCGTGGCGAAATCGATACCGGTCAGCGGCGACGGGTCGGTATCCCAGCCGATATAGTTGCGCGCCAGCGCCACACCGATGGAGGCGCCAACGCCGGCCACACCACCGACACCCAGTGCCGCCGAGGCCGAAACGATCACCGCGTCGATGCTGGCAGTATTGGCCGCATCCAGGATGACATTACCCAGCGTCGCCTCGACCGAGCTTGCCTCGATGAAGGCGTTGACGTCCGATAGGATCAGGTTGTAGGCGTCGGCACCGGCGCCGCTGAGCGCGATGCCGGCGGTGCCTGCCACCGCGCCGCTCACCGAGGCGGCTACCGCCAGCGCGGTGATCGACGACACCTCGGACCAGTAGCTCTCGTCACTGAAGTCCTCGTTTGCCAGGTTGCGGGTGATGCGCTGCCAGGTGCCGGTATCGGTGTAGTCCTGGATACTGAGGTCGAAGTCGTCGGTATCACTGCCGAGGTACTCGTAGAAGTTGCCGCCGACGCCGAACTCGTTTTCGCTCGGCCCACCCTCTTCCCAGTTGCTGCTGGTGGCGTAGTCGATGGCGCCGAGATCGACATTGCTCAGGTTGCTGTTGCCGATAAAGCGATAGGTCATCCCGGCGACCGCATGGTACCCGTTGGGGTTTTCATCCGCATCGTACAGGTCGAAGTCGTCGGAGATCCGCACATAGTAGGTCTCGCCCCCGGTCAGGTCGACACCGGTTTCGTCGCTGCTGAAGATGCGGGTGTAGCCGCGCACGACCTCGACGATATCGCCGTCCTCGATATCCACCTCGCCGGCGGACGAATCGTAGACGTCGAACTCCTCAACCAGTTCCCAGTCGTTGTCGGTGGCGTAATTCACGTCCGTGAGGTCGAGCGCGTTGTCATCGTCGTTCGCATCCACCGGCGCATCGATATCGGAACCGGTATAGCGATAGATGGCGCCGACGGTTCCGCCCTGGTTGTCGCCTTCAACCACCTCGACCGTATCGCCGTTCTGCAGGTAAACCTCGCCGGCCGAGGACTGGTAGGTGGCGCGCACCTTCTCGCCTTCGCCGAGGAAGCGATACACCGTGCCGCCGCTGGATACCGTATCGCCTTTTCTCAGCGCCACGGTGCCGGTGTCGCTGTAATCGCTGGTGACGCCCGACGGCGCCTCCTCGACATTGGCGAGCACTTCGATATCGCCGCTGCGCGCCCGCACACTGGCGGCATTCTCGATGGATGCCGAGACGTTGCCGCGGATTTCGTTACGCGCCAGCGATACGCCGATCGACAGCGAGAGCGCGGCGGTACCGGCAAAGGAGACGGCGAGCGAGGCGGCAACGGCGTCGGCGAGAATCAGCGAGGCGTTGTCGGCCTCGATCCTGATGCTGTCGGCCAGGATGCCGGTCTTGGCGGCGTCGCTGTCGTTGTCGTCACCGTCGATATAGGCTTCGGCGTCCAGGTTGATACTGTTGACCGCACTGACGCCGGCGCCGCTGAGTCCGATGCCGGCGGTACCGCCCCCCGCGATGGCGGCGGAAGCCGCGACCACCAGCGCCTTGATCGCCTGGTCGCTGTCGGCGGTCAGCGTCAGGGCGCCTCCCTTGGCATTGACGGTCGAGTTCTCGATATAGGCGCGGACCTGGCTGGCATCAGCGAGCTCGCCGATCTCGTTTTCCGCGATCGAGACGCCGATCGAGGCGCCGACGCCGGCGGTGCCGCCGCCGGCCGCGGCCAGGCTGGCGGCCACGATGATGGCGTTGATGGTGGCGCCGTTGACCGCATCGATATCGACGAAGCTGTCACTCTCGACCTCACTGTCGAGGATATAGGCGTTGACGTCGGTGAGTATGGAATTTTTGGCCCAGGCGCCGGCCCCGCTCACCGCCACCCCCGCCGTTCCGCCGACGCCGGCCGCCAGCGAGGCGGCGGCCGACAGGGCATTGATGACCGCGGTTTCGGAGGCCTTGATGGTGATGCCGCCGCCGGTGGTGGTCACGCCATCGTCGGCGTTGGCGATATAGGCCGAGACCTGGTTGCTGATTTCGTTCACCGCCAGCGAGAGCCCGATCGAGACGCTGACGCCGACGTTGCCGCCGACACCCGCCGCCAGGGACGCCGCTGCGGCGTCGGCCGTGACGGTCGAGGTATCCAGCGCCTGCAGACTGAGGCTCGCGCCGGTGATGCCGAAGCTGCCGTCACCGTCGATATAGGCCTGTACATAACTTCCAATTCGGTTTTCAGTGAAAACGCCGGCGCCGCTGACGCCAACGCCGGTCTTGCCACCTCCGGAGATCGCCATGGAGCCGGCGACCACAATCGCATCGATAGTCTGGCTGGCGACCGCATCGACAGTGATGGCACCGGTGGCGTTGATGCTGCTGTTATCGATATAGGCCTGAACACGGGAGGCGGAGGCGTCGACGTTGGTCTGCTTCCACAAGAGCGGGTTGGCATAATCCAGGCTGCCAAGGTCGATGCTAACCAGCTCCCAGTCGTCGGTGTCACTGTAGTCTTCGGCGCTGAGGTCGACGTTGTCGCGGTCGCTGCCGAGGTACTTGTAGATACCGCCGATATCGACGTCGTCACCGTCGTAATCGTCGCTGATGAAGATGTAATCGCCCTTGTCCAGATTGAAACTGGTATTCGACGAATTGGCATCCGCCGTCGGCTGCGTCAGGTCATCGCCTAGGTATTCGAACACGCCCCCTGCGAGCGCGCCGTCGCTGACCCTGACGGTATCGCCGCTGGAGAGGGTACCGCCCTGGGCCAGACCATTGGCCGTATCCTCATCACCCGTGGCGGAGTCGTCCACCGACCAGCCGATGAAATTGCGGGCGACGGCGATACCGAGACCAACGGCCACGCCGGTGGTGCCGCCAAAACTGATGCTGCCGGAAACCGCCAGCACCGTCGCTTCTATATCAGCGGTGCTGCTGGCGTCGATGTCGACCAGACCGACCTTGTTGCTGCCCGCCGAGTTGCCGAGTTCGCTGTCCTCGATATAGGCGCTGGTGGTGCTGAGAATGGTATTGGTCGCGACCGCGGCGCCGCCGCTGAGCGCGAAACCGGACTTGCCCGCCGCGGCCGACACGGCCACGGCGATGGACTGGGCGTGGATCTCGGTGGTGTCGCCGCTGTCGGGATCCTCGTCGGTCGCCAGCAGGATGACGTCGCCGCCGGCGGTGAGGACATCGGCCTCCTTGATGTAAGCCGCCACCACATTGTTGACCCGGTTGTCGGCCACCGACAGCCCGACCGAGATGGCACCGGCGGTCTTGCCACTGAGGCTCGCGGTCACCGCGACGGCCTGGGCATCGGCGCTGATGACGCTGGTATCGATCGCCGTGAGCTCGATGTCACCGCCGGTGGTGTTGATCAAGGCCTGGCTGCCATCGCCGTCGATATAGGCTTTGACGTCGGTCGAGACCCTGTTGATGGTCACCAGCCCGCCGGCGGTCAGGCCGCCCGCGTTCTCGGTCGAGGCCGAGACCGCCACCGAGGTGGCTTCGACGGTCGCATCGATAGACGCGTTGGCGAGCGCACTGAGGCTGAGGCCGCCGTCCGCGGTGATGTTCGAGTCCGACGCATACGCCTGCACGCTCAGGCGCTCCTCGGTGCCCAGATCGCTCCAGCCGATCAGGTTGGCGGCAAAAGACAGGCCGATCGCCGCGGCGGTGGCGCTGCCGCCACCGGACAGCGCCACCGATACGGCGATGGCGCCGACCGTCGAGTCGATGCTCGAGATATTGCTGGCGCTGATGTCGGCCGTGCCGCTCGCCGCTACGATGGCACCGTCGAGATAGGCATCGGAGGTGCCGAGAATGATGTTCAGTGCGCTGGCGCCACCCGCGCTGAAGGCCAGGGCATCGTTGTTGAGACTGGCCGCAACGCCGACCGCCGAGGCCTTGGAGCTGGAGTCGATGCTCGCCATCTCGACCGCACTGATGACCAGGTTGCCGTTCAGGGCCTCGACCGGGTTGCTCGAGGTGCCGGCGTTCTTGATATAGGCCGCCATGTCGTTGCGGATCTCGTTCTGAGAGATGCTAATGCCGACCGGGATCGACCGCGTCTTGTTGTTGCCAAGATCCACCGACACCGCCAGGCTGCTGGCGGCTACGTCAGCGAAGATGTTCGACGAATCGGTCGCGACCAGGCTGATATCGCCGTCCTGGGCGCGCAAGATCGAACTGCCGGCGTTGCTGTTGTCGATGTACGCCTCGACCCGGGTGCTGAGCTTGTTCATCGCCACCACACCGGCGACCGAGATGGTGCCGGTGGCCTCGTCGCCGTCGCCGATGGTCGCGGTGATGGCGTTGGCGGCGTTGCTGATGACCGCATCGATATCGGCGCTCGAGGTCGCCGCCAGGTCGATTGCGCCGGCGGCCTTGATCACCGAATCGTCGATATGAGCCAGGGTGGCGGCCGGCTGCTCATCGGCGATATCGACGCCGGCGATGGCGTCGATGGTATTGAACAGGAAATTCTGCGACTCGATGCCGATGGTATTGAACGCCAGCACGATGCCGATCGAGGTACCGTTGGAGTCGATCTTGCTGTCGACCGAGGCGGTGATGGTGGAGCTGTTCTCGGCCAGCACGCTGACCTGACCGGTCACCTGAGCCCAGCGCTCGGCGTTACCGTACGTTTCCCCGGCCAGGTTGATGGTATCGCCTGCGGCGGTATCGAGCGTTTCACCCAGATAAACATAGATGTCGCCGTTGGTCCTCCTGACCCGATCCCCGGCCTCCAGCGTCGCGGGGTTCGTGAAGGGGCTGTCGGTGAGGTCATAATCGAAGCTCGCGACCTCGACCCAGCGCGACTCGTCGCCGTAGTCCTCGTTCGCCAGATCGATGGTGTCGCCGTTGCCGGTATCCAGCGTCAGCCCGACATAGCGGTAGATGCTGTTGGCGTCGGTCATCACCCGGTCGCCCGGATCCAGCGTCGCCGGATCGCTGAACAGCAGGTCGGTGAGGTCGTAGTCGAAGCTGCGGTCGTCGAAGCCCTCGGTGTTGACGTTGCTGTCGCCGATAAAGGCCTCGGCGCTGCTGAGCACCAGGTTGGTGGCGATAACGCCGCCGACCGCCAGCGAAGTGCCGCCACCGAAGGTGCTGCCGCCGCTCGAACTGACCGCGCTGCTGTCATTGGCGATGATGGTGGCGCTTTCCAGCGCCTGCACCCGAACGTCGCCGTCGGCGGTCAGGTTGGCCTTTTCGATCGAGGCCAGCACGTCGCTGCGCACGTCGTTGCGCACCACCAGGCCGCCGAAGGCCGCCGAATCCGAATCGCTGATATTGAAGCTGACCCCCGGGATGATATTGCGCACGTCGGTGGTTTCGAGGATTTCGCGCCAGCGGGTGGTGTCGGTGAAGTCCTCGGTGTTGAGGTCGACGTCGGTGTCGGCTGGCAGATCGAAGTCCAGCGGGTTGAAATTGACGGAATCTGGGTCGATATCGAACAGGCCCACGAACTGGTAGATGCCGCCGGGCGTGGCGTCGATCTGCTTCCACAGGGTGTCGTCGTCGTAGTCCTGATTCGCCAGATTGATACCGGAGGAATTGTTCGTGGTCAGCGGAGTCTCCCCGATATACTCGTAGACATCGCCTATCTGGGCCGTAGAACCTGTGAAGGTGACCGTGGCATCGATCTCGATGCGGTCCCCCTGGGCCACTTCCATCGTCGGCGAACCGGCGATGCTGAAGTCGACGTCATCGATCCGCACCTGGCTGCCGATGTAGATATCCTGCACGCCGGAGCGGTCGGTGAACTGGTACTCGCTGAGGATGGTGTCGGCGAAGTTGGTCAGCAGCGTCAGGCCGCCGTCGTTGACGGTCGAGGAGACCGCGCTGAGGCTGCTGTCGGCAGTGATACCGGCATCGTCCTGCGCCCATACGCTGACGCCGCCGCCGTTGGCCTTTATGGTGCGGTTGGCGCCGGTGGAATCGATATAGGCTTGCGCCGCGCTGTTGACCAGGTTGCTGGACAGCACCGCGCCGACCGCCCAGCCGGAGGCGCCCTTCTCGCCGGTGGTCGGGTCGGTCATGCCGAACGAAGAGGCCGCCGATTCGGTGTCGTTGGTGAGGATCGCATCGAGCTGCGCCGCCGACAGCGCCGCCACTTCGATAGCGCGCCCGGCGATCAGGGTCGAATCGATCACGTAGGCCTCGACCAGTGCCGGCCGGTTGTTGTCGAACAGCGTCGAGAAGTCGGGCTCGCCGCCGATGAAGGTATCGATGGCGTTGAACAGTATGTTCTGGTTTTTCCAGCCGATGCTGTTGAACGCCAGCGTCACGCCGACGCCCTGGCCACCGGTCGAGGTAGCGGACAGGGTCTTGGCCTGGATGCGGGAGCTATTTTCGGCGTGCACCCGGACATCGCCGTCGCTGGTCTCGATACGGCTGTCGTCGATATGCGCCTTGGCGTCGGTCAGCAGGGCGTTGGTGGCGATGGTGCCATTGATGGCAAGCGAGTCGCCCTGCCCGGTGAAGGAGCTGCCGCCGGACGAGGTTACCTCGCTCTCGGCGATGGCGCTGATTATGGCGTTCTCCAGCGCCTCGACTTCCACCGACGCCGCCAGCACGTCGGCATTCAGGATCTGCGCCTCGGTGCCGGTGCGCAGGTCGTTGTAGACCACCAGCCCGCCGACGGCGTTGGAGCCGGAGTTGTCGAAGTTGACCCCTTCCGGGAACAGCTGGGTCTCGAGCACCTCTTTCCAGTAGCCGGCGTCGCTGTAGTCCTGCTGGCTCAGGTCGATGCCGCGACCGTCGGCATCCGAGCCCATGAATTCGTACACGCTGCCGGCGTTGCCGCCATTGCCGTAGTCCGCCGACAGGCGCACGCGCTCGCCATGGTCGACGTTGACGTGGGTCTCGTCGGTGCTGAAATCGGCGTCGATAGCATCATCGATCAGCCCGGTGATCACGCTGGCGCCGCCGCTGTTGGTGGTGACCGACGACGAGACCATTTTCACATTGGCGTAGAACTCGGCGTTGTCGGAGGCGAACACGCTGAGCGCACCGGCGGCACGGATATCCTCGCTGGCGACAGGACTTACGACGTTGGCGGCGCCCTGGTTGTCGATCCAGGCATCGGCGCTGCTGGCCACCTTGTTCATCGAGATCAGGAAGCCGACGGACTTGCCGGAGGCGTCGAAAAAGGCCGAGGCAGCGGAGTCGGCGGCGTTGCTGACGGTGGCGTTGAGGCGCACGGCATTGTCGGCCAGCACCGCGATATCACCGGCGGCATCGACGGTGGTGCCGTCGATCCAGGCATTGGCGCGCGCCCGGTCGATGTTGTTCTCATCGTAGATCTCGGTGGCCACCTCGTCGGCGAACAAGGAGTCGCCGGCGATGGCGTCGAGGGCGTTGAACAGCACGTTCTGGGCCTTCCAGCCGACGGTGTTGAACGCTAGGGTCACGCCGACGGCCGTTTCGCCCGAATCGACCGAGGTCTCGACGCTGGCGTCGATACCGCTGGTGTTGTACGCCTCGACGACAACATCGCCGCTGGTTACGGCATTGGTGGTGGTGACGGTGCTGTCCTCGATATAGGCATCGGCGTGGCTCAGCACCAGGTTGGTCGAAACCAGGAAGGCAAAGGAGGTGACCGAGCCTTCGCCGAAGGACTTGGCGATGCTACCGCCGGACGCCGTCACGTTGCTGGCGCTGGTGGCGATCAGCGAGGCGTTCTCCTGCGCCGACACGGTCACGGCGCCGGCGGTGACGTCGGTATCGGCGATATGGGCATCGACTTCGGCGCGCACGTCGTTGAGCACGATCAGCCCGGCGAAGGCCCGCGCCGGCGAGGCGCTGAGGTTGCCGGCGGTGTCGAAAAAGTTGGTGTCGTCCTTGCCGAGAGTGACCTTGTCCCAGACCCGGAGCCCGCCGACCGTGCGGTTGAAGTTTTCAGTCGCCAGATCCAGGTTCAGGTCAAGCAGGCCGACGTACTCGTAGACAGCCCCACCGTCGCCGCCGTTGGCATAGTTCTCGCCAAGTCGTACCCGCAGGTTATCGGTCAAACCGCTAAGCGCTACGTTGATCGTGCCCGATGCCGTGGTGTAGTCGTAGTCGTAGGCGCCGAGCGCCTCGGCGATATCGTACAGGGCGGACAGCGTGTTGGTGTTGACCGCCTCGACGATGACCGAGGTGTCGGACTCGATCCAGGCCTCGTCGCTCGCCTCGACCTCGAGGTCGCCGCCGGCGACGATATCGGTATCGCCGCTGTTGGCAAGATAGGTCGAGGTGTAATCGATCCAGGCCTTGGCCTCGGTGCTGACCTTGTTCGACGCCAGCAGTCCGCCGGCGGCGTTGGCCTTGGCGTTGCCGTATGCCTTGTTGATCAGGAAGCTGTTGGTCGGGGTGGCATTCTGCTCGTTGCCGGTGGTGGCGTTCAGCGTCGCGCTGTTATCGGCCAGTACCCGCAGGTCGCCGTCGGCCTCGACGGTCGAATCCCGGAGATAGGCGTAGGCGGTGATCGGCTGCTCGCCGGTCAGCAGGTCCTGGCCAAGAATGGTGTCGATCGCCTGGAACAGCAGGTTGGAGGCTTCCCAGCCCAGGCTGTTGAACGACGCCACGATGCCGACCACGTCGGCCCCGCCGGTGCTGCCGGTCAGGGAGGTCGAGTCGAGCACCGCGGTGTTTTCCGCCACCACCCGCACATCGCCGCCGGGCAGCAGGGTCCAGCGGCTGCTGTCGCTGTAGTCTTCCGCCAGCAGTGAGATCGTGTCGCCGTTGCCGGTATCCAGAGAATCACCGGCGTAACTGTATATCTCGCCGTCGAGGGCCCGCACCCGGTCGCCGGGGTCGAGGGTCGACGGATCGCTGAATGCCGCATCCGCCAGGTCGTGATCAAAATCCCCGCTGCCATCCTGGGTGCGGATATCGCTGTCGACGATATAGGCGTCGGCGCTGCCGCGCAGCTGGTTGTTGACCAGCACACCGCCGAGGTTGGAAGTGGTACCGGCGACGACACTGTTGTCACTGGCGACCAGTGTCGCGGATTCGATCGCCTCGACCGTCACTCCGGTCGGGCCGCCGGTCGTGGTATTGGGATCCCGCACACTGGCGTTCTCGATATAGGCCTCGACGGTGCTGTCGAGGTCCGTGCGTGCCAGCACGCCGTAGAAGCTCTTGGCCTTACCGGTATCGAGGCCAAGGTTCTTGAGCAGTGCAGTCGAAACGGAGGACGGCACCAGGTTGGTTTCGCTCAGCTCCTTCCAGTACTCATAGTCGCTGAAGTCCTCGGTTCCTAGATCGGTCGCGGCGCCGCTGGTGGCCGTGCCCATATAGCTGTAGACACTACCCGGCGTTCCCTTGATCTCGCGCCACAGCGTATTTTCGCTGAAGTCGATCAGGTTATCGTCGGTAAAGTCGATCTTGCCCAAGGGGCCGGAGCCGGTGATATCGGTGGTGCCGATGTATTCGTACACCTGGCCCTCGGTGCCATTGCCGAGATCCGACGACAGCTCGACCCAGTCGCCTTCGGTAATGGTGTCAGTGGAATCGGCGGTGTTGTAGTCGACATCGTCCAGCCGCACCTGGGTACCGAACACGAGGTCCTGAACCCCGGAGTTGGTGGTGTATTCGTAGTGTCCGGTGATGGTGTTGACGAAGTCATTGACCATACCGAGACCGAGGTCGTTCTGCTTGCTCGACGCCGCCGACATGTTGGTCCTGGCGTCGATACCGGCCTCATCCCGCGCGGATACCGTTACGATGCTGTCGACATCGACCTCGCCCTGGCTGTTTCCGGTGTATTTGATGTAGGCCTTGGCCGTGCTGCTGACCTTGTTGCTCGCCAGCACCCCGGCCACGGACATCGACGAGGCGCCGAACAGTGCCGACGCGGCAGCCGAGGCGCTGTTGCTGGCGACGGCCTCGAGCTGGGCCTGCTGCCAGGCGGTGACCGACAGGTCGCCGGTGGCCGCAATGGTCGAGTCTTCGATATAGGCCTTGACCTCGATCGGGTTCTCGTTGCCGAACGCGGGGGTCACCAGCACCCAGTCGAGCGATGCGAGGAAATCGAGGGTTGAGAAATCGGGAATGGTATCGCCTGCCTCGACGTCAAGATCCGGTCCGACATAACGGTATATCTCGTTATCCGCCTTTTTGACCCTGTCATTTTCAACAAGGGTATCGGGGGTATCGGTCGTCTGATAGTCGAACTCGGTCGGCGCCAGCCCCGCCAGCGCGTCGAAGGTATCGAACAGCAGGTTCTGGGCATCGTAGCCCATGGTGTTGAACGCCAGCAGCAGGTTCACGGCGTGGGCGCCCGAATCCATCACGCTGTTGTTCTCGGCGCCGAGCCAGGCCGTGTTGCTGGCATTGACCACGATATCGCCGCTATCGGTGGTGATTTCGCTGTCGCTGATATGGGCGTCGGCCGTGCTCAGCACGACGTTGACCGCGATCACGCCCTGCCCGGCGATGGATTGGCCGGTACCGAAGGAGCTGCCGCCGGAGGATTCCGCCGTCGCATCGGCGATCGCCCTCAGAATGGCCTCCTCCTGCGCCTCGACGATCAGGGTGCCGGCGGTGACCTCGGAATTGTCGATATAGGCCTCGACCCCGGCCTTGACCTGATTGCGCACCACCATGCCACCGACTGCAATCGAGTTCGAGTTCGACAGGTTAAGCCCGTCGTTCTGGATCTCGGTGGCCAGGATCTCCTGCCAGATATCGAGGTTGGTGTAGTCCTCGTTGAACAGGTCGGTGGAGTAACCGTCGGGACCGAGATACTTGTAGGTGCGGCCCGGCTCGCCCAGATCGCTGTCGAAATCGAACGGCAGCGAAACCAGGTCGCCGAAGTCCAGGTTCCAGGGGCCGGCGGTCGGGTCCATCAGCGCCAGCGCGTAGTCGGCGAGCCCAAGACCCGGAATCAACGAAAGGGCGTCGTTAAGCGCGCTGACGCCGCCGGTATTGGTGGTGACCTGGGAGGTGACGATCTTGCTGTTGGAGTATATACCGGTGCTGTCCGTGGCACGGACGCTGACCTCGCCGCCGGCATTCAAGGCATTATCGTCGTTGTTGTTGTCGCTGTTGAGGTCCTGCAACCAGGCGCTGGCCTCGCTGCTGACGCGGTTGCTGGCGACGATACCGCCCACCCCGGCGCCGTGAGCCTGTAGCAGCGGCGACAGAAAGCCCAGCCCCTCACCGGTCGATTTCGAGACGTTGGTAACGGTGGCGTTGAGCAGCTGCGCCGAATTGGCGCTGACACTGACGCTGTCACCGGCATCGACGTCGGTGCTGTCGATATAGGCCTGGGTCAGTGCGACATCCTCAGAGATGCCGTCAAGTACCGTATCGAGGCCGATGAGGGCATCCAGGGTTGCAGTGCCGGCATTGTCGATATCCCAGCCGATGGCATTGAAAGCGACTGTTGCTGCAAATGTCACGCTGGTACCGCCGGTGGCGATACTGGTGGCCTCAGCATAGGCCTCGACCGTGGTGATGTTGCAGGCCTCGACGATCAGGTCGCCGTCGCTTTCATCCACCGTGACGCTGCAGCCGTCGAGATAGGCTTCGGTGACACCGAGAATCTCGTTGTAGGCGAAAGTACCGCCAATCGCGGCGGTAAATACCTGGAAGAAATCGGTAGGCAGCAGGGACGAGCCGTCGGTTAATTCGGTTGTAACCGCCTCACTTTCGACCTCCATCTGACTCAGTGCCGTGATCCGCAGATCACCGTCGGTCACGTCGAAAATACTGCCACTGTCGCCATAGGCGCTAGTGTCCCTGTCGATAGCGTTGATCGACGAGGACGCCCCGATCTGGAGGTTGTCGAGCCATGTCGGAGCGGTTGCCAGCTCATCGATCAGTTCCTGGGTGAAATCGAACGTCGGGGCTGGAGGCCCGACGGCGCGAATAACGGTACTGTCAGTGGCGCTGATCAGCACGCCGGCATCAGTGTCCGCCGGCGCCGTGGCATTGATCGTGCTGTCGCTGATGTAGGCCAGCGTCGAGCCGCTGATGTCGTTCTCGGTGATCTTGCCCTCGGCGATATAGCTCGAGGCGCTCTCGGCCGTCAGTTGCAGCTCGGCGATATCGAGATCGGCATCGCTTATTGTGGCGCCAACGTCGTCGACCGCGGTGATATTGCTGCTGTCGAACAGCAACGAAGCCGCACTGCCAAAGACACCTCCACTGGTTCCGTCCTGACTCAGGGCCCGTACCTTGACCAACCCGGTATCGCCGCCGGACAGGCCGTCCAGGATTAACTGGTTGCCACTGTCGTCGCCAAGGGTGGCCCGGGTATCACGGCTGATATCAAAGGTGGTGTTGAGGTAGCCGATGTTGGTGAAATCGCTGATGGCATTGGCGACGATGGTGGCCTGGATATCAGTGGTATCCACCGCCTCGATCAGCACGCTGGCGCCGTCGCTGTCGGACGCCACTGCGCCGGTACCCACGTGCAGGGCCGCGCCGCCGGCGACGCTTACCGCCGTGGTCTGGGAGAAGGTCGCATCGTCGCCGACGACGATGGAATTGAAGACGCCATTGCTATGATCGAGTTCGATATCGGTGTTGGTGCGTGCGCTGAGCATCAGACTGGCGGCGGTAATCTGGGCCGCCGCGCCAACAGAGACCGTCGCCGAGGTCGTGGCATCCACTGTGATGCCACTGGCGCTTGCGGATGTATCGATATCGATACTGTTGCTGACGACCGCCTCGATCAGGACGTCGCCACTGGCGGAAATCTCGCCGAGGATCGAGATGGCCGCGGTAAAGGAAACCGTGGTGTCGCTCGCGGATCCTGATACCGTACTGCTGTCTGTCGCACTGAAGGTGACATTGTCGATATTGGTCAGTGCGGCACCCGATTCGACCGTGATGTTTTCGGCATAGATTTCGAGGGATCCGCCGCCGAAGTCCAGGGCGCCGCTCAGGGTCACTGCATCGGGTCCCGCTCCGCCATCGATGACCAGTGTCTGGGCACTTGTCAGATTGACCGTCTCGGCACTGCCGGTATTGAAGGTACTGTCGATGGTGATGCCGGTGCCACCGGTCAGGGTAATAGTGTCCAGCAAAGACGGATCGGAACCGTCGGCTCCGGCGAAGGTGTAGGTGCCGATATCGCCGCTGAAATTGATCGGCTCCATGCCATCGAACACCAAATCGATGCCATCCAGCGTGATGATGCCGGAGTCGCTGCCGGTGGCAATATAGCGGACGCTATCGTAATCGCCGCTCAGCACGACGGTATCGAAGCCACCGTCGCCGCCCTCGACATAACCGTCCAGCCCGCCGTCCTGGCCGAACACGAAGGTATCCCGGTTACCGACGCCGCCCTCGAGGATCTCGAATCCGGAAAAGGAAACGCCAGCGACTTCGCCGGCGTTCTGTGACATGATATTCCAGGTGTAGTCGGCGTCGGAGCGTCCCTTGAGCGTATCGTATCCCTGGCCGCCGATGATGCGCTGGATACTGCTGATGCCGTCGCCGCCAACGCCGGCGATATTCCAGTTCTCCAGTTCGAAAGTCAGCGGATCGGTATAATCCGACAGGTCCAGGCTGTTGTAGCCGCCGCCGCCATCCAGACCGCCGCTCAGTTCCGCACCTTCGACGATGATAAAGCGATCGTCACCTTCTCCACCCTGCAGATGCTCGATGCCCCTGAAGTTGATGTTGTCGACCGAGCCCGCATCCAGGGCGCTCAGGGTCCAGTCGACCTCAGTACCGGCGACGGTCAGACTGTCGTCATCACGGGCAGAGTCGTCGATGATCGAAACCGATAGTTCCGCGCTTTCATCAAGGCCATCCAGGTCGATCGTGAAGTGGTCGTCCTGCCTCGACCCGGTCAGCGTCACGCTGCTGGTCAGCGCCAGTTCCTGGCTACGAACGACGATCTCGCCTCCCTCGGCCTCGTGGTCGGCGAGCACAATCTGAACGTGCTGAACTTCATCGACATCCTGCAGCCGCAGGGTGAGATCGCTGGCGGTCAAGGCTGTGAACGACAGATCCGCCGACAGCAGCAACCGCGGCTCGAGCGGTTCGAACAACACTCTGCGGGACGGTACCCGCGGCTTCGGCCGTTGGCGGGGACGAAATCCGGGTACAGATCTCAGTCCCCGGTACATTTTGCGCATCAGCGTACTGATGGGGGGGAAGGCCTTTTCCGACGATGGGCTCTGTTCCCTGCCACTGAATGGGAAAGCCATGGGAATTCCCCTGTTGCATTCGTCTGGTGCCGAATCGCCTTGCGGAAATTACTACCGGCTCGTTCTTTTACCCGATACGGCTTCACATGCTGTGCCTGATGCCGCTATCTGAGTGTCTTGCTCTCTTGCTTGCTTTCATCGCGCTATCAAGCTGGCGTAACAATCGCTAGGCATTGCCGCCGGGCTCGACATCGGCCAGCGACATCTCCCGATCGGTCGCCATCGACTGGGCAACCTTTTCCATCATGTCGGCGAAGTGGGTCATCGAGTACAGGTGGATGTAAATCAGCTCCAGAGCCCCGCTGCGTGCCAGCTCGGACAGCGTCTGCGGCTCGAGTGAATTGAGCTTCTCGCGGCTGACCGACTGAAATCCGGTCAGCGAAAGCTGCTTGCCCGATTTCAGCTTGATCTGCGCCTGCATCGGCTCCAGCAAGTCGAGCTCCACGAGTTTGTCGCACAGCAGTTGGCTCCGGTTGTACTCGGTCTGATACTCCTTGAGGAATCTCAGCACGCCGTTCAGGTAATCGGTGCGCTCTCCATCCTCGGTAAACAGCCTGTTGCCCCGCGCTTCCGGGTTGGCACCGACATAGCCTTCATCGATACAGAGCGTGAAGGTCTTGCCATCATCGGCGCTCGAAAAAACGAAGGGGTAACGGCGCACGAACGCCGGAATATAACGGGCTGTCCACTCACCCGCGGCATCGACGTAAACATTTGTATCATTTTGAATACCGAGCACGGCTGCAGGCATGACTTTCGAGTCGTTGCCGGCGAAGATGATGGCATATTCGCCTGCCGCCTTGGCGAACTCGACGGCCATCAGCGGCACCGAATTGGTATGACTCGCAAAGCCGAAGCCTCCCGCGCTTTCCACCCCCCAATCCCGGTGACGTTGCAGCGTGATGGGCGATGCGGATGAATAAAACAGAAGCTGAGTGCTCACGCTCGTTGACTCCTTGTATTGCTGGAAGAGCCCTGCTCTCCGCTGTGGTGCAGCCGGCGAGTCTTTCACTCACCACGTTGTGCCGAAAGACCTCGCTAGCCCCTAATGGAGTTCATAGCCTTGCAACCGCAAGCCCGGCCCTGCCTGAACATAAGCTCAAACAAAACCGGGAACGCTCAAATCCAGGAACCGCTTTCGAAGGAATCCGATACAAATAACGAGCCAGAAAGCTAAGCTATTGAAATGCAAAAAAAAAGTCGGAAAAGCCGACAGCAAAACTGTAAGCTTTTTGAGACAGGTAAAGGGAGGCTGATCGGTATCTGCTTGATTAGCGGTAGAAAATATTATTATGTCGAACTGTTCCGTATGTATTACGCCTGTACGAAAGCCATGAAATGGCGAGCGTTTAACCCACAGCTTTCAATTAGGGAAGCCTTTCACTGCCGCCGGAGCGGGTCCTGGCGATAGAACAGCGTCAATTGCCGGTATACGGCCGGATACGCCAGGGCGAGAATTTGCGGAATTTCGAAAAACGCCTCGCAGAACACCGCAAAGCACTCTGCGGGGTTTTCGGTGGCATATTCGTCGATCGGCAGCGCCTCTCCCGCATCCACGCGGCCACACAGATCCCGATAGGCATTCTGGAATGCTTGCGCCCAAGCGTTTGGGTCCATACCGGGGTGCAACGGTGGCAAGCCATTGGCGACTCCGCTGAGCATATCCAGTTTGTGGGCGAACTCGTGAATCACCAGATTGACGCCATCATTGTTAGACTCCGCCATGACATCATCGGCTGACAGGATAACGGGCCCCCTTTCCCAGGCCTCGCCGGACAATTCCGCCACCTGGGTATGCACCACCCCTGCTTCATCCTCGTATTCGTGCCGCACGCGAAAACCCGCCGGATACACCAGCACGGTCTGGAAACCGCTGTAGCAGTCGAGGTCCAGCTCCAGAATCATCAGGCAGGCCTGGGCGGCGATGCGCAGGCGCATTGCGTCGGTCACTTCCATCCCCTGCACGCCATGAATCGCCTTTTCGTACAGGAACAGCCAGGTCAGCTGGCCCAGCCGCTCGGTCTGGCTCGCATCCAGCCCGTGCAGGACCGGCAGCGCCTCCAGCACCTGTTGCCACTCGCGGACGGGCAGCATCGCGCTTTTCAGCAGGCGCTTGCGACGCCAGGCCCGATAGTTCCAGATCAACGACAACTCCCCCGGTATTCAGACGATTTGTAACACTCGGCGAACCGCAGCGTCACGGAGACGACAACCACAGCCCATCCAAGTCATTGCCATACAAAAGAATTTTGCGAGATTCCACGCCGTTTTCAAGGGTCGCGGTCATACCGGCAAGGTTGACAGCCAGTTCACTGAGGCCTGGACAGGCCCGCCACTCAGCGCCTGAAATCGGTCGGCTTTTCGATTTCATAAATCGCCTCGGCGATACTGTCGAGACGCTTCTCGAGCACCGCCTGGGCATCGTAAAGCCCGCGGTTGTAGAAATATGCCCCCAGCTCCCCGGCAAAGAAATCGAGCAGAAACTCGGCATCGAACTGGCCGAGCTCCTGATCCAGCTCCTCTCTGAAATAAAGCTGGATGCGGCGCACGATCAGCGCCTTTTCGTCTTTTGAAAACTCGATGAGTGCCATTGCGTCCTCCGCTGAGCTGTATTCGGCCGTCCCGACGCATTCCCCGTCGACGCGGGCGTTGCCAGAAGACTGTATCACCGCACGACAGGTCCACTCGTTAGCGGCGACGCCCAACGTAGCATCCCCGACACCGAGACGGCCACTATATCAACCCGGTACTTGCAGTGCCGGGTGAAATTAGTGGGCGGCATTTCGAGTCGATGCCACGTTTTGGCGACAGGCGGCTGCGCCATGCACCAAATGCGAACCGACGATAACGGCTCAAAGACTAGGAATTACCAACGTTTCAGGCAGTAAAAGACGGTAGAGAGTGCCGTCGCGCGAACAGATCCGTCATGGATCGGCCGGCGACGACGAGGCGGGACTAACGTACGGATCGATAGGCCTCGGCACGGTCCATCGGCGCCAGCACCAGTTGCCAGAGCTGGCCACGACGGGAGCGGAAGAAGGCAGCGCAGCTCAGCAGGTAGTAGCGCCACATGCGGGCAAAGCGCTCGTCGTAACGCTGCGACAGCTGCGGCCAGGCGCGGTGGAAATTATGCCACCAGGCCAGCAGGGTACGTTCGTAGTCCGGCCCGAAGTTGTGCAGATCCTCTATCACCATCCCGTCCGGCAGCGCCGCAGTCAAGCGGGGCATGGAAGGCAGCTCCCCATTGGGGAAGATATAACGGTCGATCCAGGGATCGAGACCGCTGGCGGAATGCTCAGTGCCAATGGTATGCAGAAGCAACAGGCCATCCGGTGCCAGGCAATCCGCCAGGGATGAAAAGTAGGTGCGATAGTTCTTGTGCCCCACATGCTCGAACATGCCGACCGAAACGATGCGGTCGTAACGGCCCCGGACCTCGCGGTAATCGACCAGCTCTATATCCACCTTCAGGCCGGCACAACGCTCTGCGGCCATCGCGGCCTGTTCCCTCGAAATCGTGATGCCGTGAACCTCCACGTCATAACGACTCGCCATGAAATGCGCCAGACTGCCCCAGCCGCAGCCCACCTCCAGAACCCTCATCCCCGGCTGCAACTGCAACTTGCGACAGATCAGGTCGAGCTTGGCCTCCTGGGCGGCATCCAGGTCGTCGGCCTCGTTCCAGTAACCGCAGCTGTAACACCAGTGCGGATCCAGCATCGCAGCATAGAGATCGTTACCGATGTCATAGTGCCGCTCGCCGACATGAAATGCCCGCCGCACCGACTGCAGGTTGCAGACACGGTTGCGCAGCTCATGAAAGCCGTGAAACACGCGTGCCAGCCCTTGGGGCGCCTCGTCCAGCCGGGCGTTCAGCAGCCGGGTCATCAACCCGGCTAGATCGAAACACTCCCAGTAGCCATCGACGTAGGACTCGCCGAAGCCGAGACTGCCCTTCAACAGCACTGCCCTGAAAACGCGCGCGTCCCGTACCTGAATATCCCAGGGGCGGTTCCCGTTCAGCCGAATCCCTGCCCGCTCCAGGAGTTCTTCCAGAACCCTTGGTGCAGTAATCTCCGCGCCCGCGCCGTTGCATTCGAATTCCAGCTCTTTTCCCAGCATCGCACACCTCATCTGCATTGGACCGGCCGAGGCGCCGCTTTCGTGGCCCAGACAGCCGTCGCTATTCTCTAGTCAATTTCTTTGGTCCGGTGGGTTGAATTGATTAGGATTGAAAAGCGCACGCGAAGGGTTGGTACTGAACGAATACAGGACTCCGGGGTCTCTGCACTGACGCACCAAGCAGCGTGCCGCCAGTTTAAATCATGCGATAACCATGCCAGCGCTGGCGCCGGCATCGATCTGGACACGAGGTAAAACGACCACATGTACGTAGCCATGAACCGTTTCAGGATTGCCAAAGGCAAGGAACAGGCCTTTATCGAGATCTGGAAAAACCGCGACAGCCACCTCGAAGGCGTTCCGGGATTTCGCAGCTTCAACCTGCTTCAGGGACCCGAAACTGACGAATTCACCCTTTTCGCCTCCCACAGCCTGTGGGACTCCGAACAGGATTTCGTCAACTGGACCAAATCGGAGGCCTTCCGAAAGGCCCATGCCAATGCCCGCCCGGCAACCGATATCTACCTGGGCCCGCCGCAGTTCGAGGGCTTCAGCGCAGTGCTCTGATCAGGCAAGCTGCAAGCTGCAAGCTGCAAGCTGCAAGCTGCAAAAAGCAGTTTGCAGCGACCGGCCCACGCCGGAAACAAGCGAGCGAAGCGGTAAGCGGTAAGCGG
>JABXIM010000242.1 GCA_013373085.1 Oceanospirillaceae bacterium
TCTTCTACAACAACTGCTTCAAGAACGGTCTGTTGCCGATCGTACTCGACGAGGCGCTGGTCGATCAGCTGTTCTCGGAAACCGAATCCGGCGAAGGTTATCAGCTGTCGATCGATCTCGAACGTCAGGTTGTGATCAAGCCGGACGGCAGCGAGTTGCCGTTCGAGGTCGACGCCTTCCGCAGGCACTGCCTGCTGAACGGCCTCGACGACATCGGTCTGACGCTGCAGTACGCCGATGACATCAAGTCATACGAAGCACAGCGTCGCGCCAGTGCACCCTGGCTGTTCGACACGATCAAGTAAACAGAAGGAAGCTGCAGGTTTCGGTCAGCAAGCTGCATGGTTGCGGCTTGTCGCCTGATATTGACCGCTTGCGGCTTTCTTACTCTGAATGGGATTTGTACAGATGAGCAAGAAAGTACTCGTTCTGCCGGGCGACGGCATTGGTCCGGAAATCGTCCGCGAAGCTCGCCGCGTCATCGAATGCGTCAACGGCCAGTTCAACCTCGGTCTCGAGATCGAGGAGGCGCTGGTAGGCGGCGCGGCGATCGACGCCACCGGCAAGCCTCTGCCCGATGAGACCCTCGAAGCGGCCAGGGCGGCCGATGCAATCCTGCTGGGTGCCGTGGGTGGACCGAAATGGGACAGCATTCCCGATTTCTCGATCCGGCCGGAGAAGGGGCTGCTGGGCATTCGCTCGTCGCTCGGACTGTTCGGAAACCTGCGCCCGGCGATCCTGTATCCGCAGCTGGCGCACGCCTCGAGCCTGAAGCCGGAGGTGGTGTCGGGGCTCGACATCCTGATCGTGCGCGAACTGACCGGCGGCATTTACTTCGGTCAGCCGCGCGGTATTCGCGAGAAGGAAGGCGGGATTCGCGAGGGTTTCAATACCTACGTCTACGACGAGAACGAAATCCGCCGCATCGGCCGCGTTGCGTTCGAGGCCGCGCGCGCCCGTGACAAGCGACTGTGCTCGGTGGACAAGGCCAACGTGCTGGAAGTGACCGTGCTGTGGCGCGAGGTCATGAACGAGCTGGCGAAGGAGTATCCGGACGTCGAACTTTCTCACATGTACGTCGACAATGCCGCGATGCAGCTGGTGCGCGCGCCGAAACAGTTCGACGTCATGGTGACCGGCAACATGTTCGGCGACATCCTGTCCGACGCCGCCGCGATGCTGACCGGTTCCATCGGCATGCTGCCGTCGGCATCGCTGGACGAAAGCGGCAAGGGCATGTACGAGCCCTGCCACGGCTCAGCGCCGGATATCGCCGGTCAGGGGATCGCCAACCCGTTGGCAACCATCCTCTCAGCCGCTATGATGTTGCGTTACTCTCTCGATGCGGGTGAGGCCGCGGACCGGATCGAAGCTGCCGTGAGCACGGTGCTCGATCAGAATCTGCGTACCGCCGATATCATGTCCGCCGGCATGACCCGCGTCAGTACGTCCGAGATGGGAGATGCGGTCCTGACCGCACTCAACGCCTGACGCGCGTGCCCCCGCCTGTTATCTGGGCGGGGGTGTCTTGGTCGCAGTGAGAGCCGGTTCCGCAGGGGCCGGCTTTCGTATATCAAGGGATTTCGAAAAATTCCGCCCCGGTCTTCAGCGGTCGGGAGTCGAGTTTCACCAGGAAGGCAGAATGTTCCGGCAGCGTACCGTACAGCCGGTGAGTTGCCATGCCTTCCATCAATATGGGGAAGATAATGAAGCGTGTAGGTTTTGTAGGTTGGCGTGGCATGGTGGGTTCCGTGCTGATGCAGCGTATGCGAGACGAACGGGATTTCGACCTGATTGACGAGCCTGTGTTTTTCACCACCTCCCAGGTGGGTGAGGCCGGCCCGGATATTGGCAAGTCGATCCCGGCGCTGAAAGACGCCAACAGCATCGACGAACTGAAGCAGATGGATGCGATCATCTCCTGTCAGGGCGGCGACTACACCAAGGCCATCTTCCCGCAGCTGCGGGCCGCGGGCTGGCAGGGCTACTGGATCGATGCCGCCTCGTCGCTGCGCATGGACGACGACAGCCTGATCATCCTCGATCCGGTCAACCTGGACGTCATCAAGAACGGTCTGGCGCGCGGGGTCAAAAACTTCGTCGGCGGCAACTGCACCGTGTCGCTGATGCTGATGGCCCTCGGCGGTCTGTTCAAGGCGGGCCATATCGAGTGGCTGAGCTCAATGACCTACCAGGCGGCCTCCGGCGGCGGTGCGCGCCACATGCGCGAACTGATCAGCCAGATGGGTATTATCCACGCCTCCGTTGCGGACAAGCTCGATGCCAACAGCGCCATCCTCGAGGTGGATCGCATCGTTGCCGAGACCATCCGCAGCGCACAGATGCCGGTCGATAATTTCGGCGTGCCGCTGGCAGGCAGCCTGATTCCCTGGATCGACACGGCCCTGGAAAACGGTCAGAGCCGCGAAGAGTGGAAAGGTCAGGCCGAGACCAACAAGATCCTCGGCCTGTCCGACAGCCCGATCGCGATCGATGGTACCTGCGTACGTATCGGCGCGATGCGCTGCCACAGCCAGGCCTTCACCATCAAACTGAAGCAGGATATTCCGGTCGACGAGATCGAGGGCATGCTGGCCGAGGCCAATGACTGGGTCAAGGTGGTCCCGAACGATCGGGACCTGACCATGCAGGAGCTGACGCCGGCCAAGGTAACCGGAACCCTGTCGGTTCCGGTGGGTCGCCTGCGCAAGATGAATATGGGGCCGCAGTTCCTCAATGCCTTCAGCGTTGGTGATCAGCTGCTGTGGGGCGCAGCCGAGCCGTTGCGCCGCATGCTGCGCATCCTGATGGCCGGCTAAGCAGCCGACTGCCAGTTGAATACGGGCGGGTGCCGTGATGGCGTCCGCCAGTCAACCAGCCCGACTCGTTCGGGCTGGTCTGCGTTTGGAGATAAGATGACTCAGACTTACAACGTCGCCGTGGTCGGCGCGACCGGCCTCGTCGGTGAAGCCATACTCGAGTTGCTGGAAGAGCGTGATTTTCCGGTCGGGGACCTGTTTCCGCTGGCGAGCGCGGAATCCGCCGGCAAGCCGGTCTACTTCAAGGGGCGTTCGTTCAAGGTCGGCGTTCTCGCCGATTTTGACTTCGCGCAGGTGCAGATTGCACTGTTTTCCGCCGGTAGTGACGTGGCGGCCGAGTATGCGCCGCGTGCCGTCGAAGCGGGTTGTGTGGTGATCGACAACAGCGCCTGCTTCCGCAATGAGCCCGAGGTGCCTCTGGTGGTACCTGAAGTGAATCCGGAACGGGTGCACGAGCACTGCGGCATCATCGCCAACCCGAATTGTTCGACCATCCAGATGCTGGTGGCGCTGGCGCCGATCTACCGCAGTGTCGGTATCCGCCGTATAAACGTGTCGACCTATCAGGCTGTTTCCGGCGCCGGTCGCAAGGCCGTCGAGGAGCTCGCGCGACAGACCGCCTTGCTGCTCAATGCGCGCGATATCGACAACCAGCTTTTTGCCAAGCAGATGGCGTTCAATGTGCTGCCCCAGATCGACAGCATGGACGACAGCGGCTACAGCGGCGAAGAGCTGAAGATGGTCTGGGAAACGCGCAAGATTCTCGAGGACGACGAAATCGGCGTCACGCCGACCTGTGTGCGGGTGCCGGTATTTTTCGGACACAGTGAAGCGGTGCATATCGAAACGCGCGATCAGATCAGTGCGCTTGAGGTGCGTGAGTTGCTGGAACAATCGCCGGGCATCGAGGTGATCGATGAGCCGGAAGGGGGCGGCTGGGCGACGGCGGTGACAGAGGCGGCGGGGAAGGACGCGGTTTTTGTCAGCAGGATCCGCGAGGACATCACCTGCGACAATGGCATCAACCTTTGGATCGTATCGGACAACGTGCGCAAGGGGGCGGCGCTGAACGCGGTGCAGATCGCCGAGCTGCTGGTGCGGAACGGGGTCTGACGCCGTTTTTCGGGCGGGTTCGTGATCTGTAGCGTGAAAACGCCCGAAAGTTCCGCCTCTCCGGGGGCGAATGCGTGCAAAGTTGGCCCCAGCCTTGACCGTTTCCGGGTTTATCAATAATACTTTGTCCGGTATTCGGAATCGCAACTTCCTGATTTACGGACGTATCTCGGAAGTGGACTGAAAGGAACAGGCAAATGTTTCGCAAACTTGCTGTAAGTCTAGCTGTAGCGGGAGTTCTGAGCGCCACCCAGGCAAATGCCTTGGGACTGGGCCAGATCCGAATAAAATCGGCGTTGAACGAGCCGCTCGATGCGGAGATTCAGCTGCTCCGGGTGCGGGATCTCGACGCACAGCAGATTCAGCCCCAGATGGCTGATATGGATCAGTTTGCGATTGCCGGACTGGACCGCTCGCGCCTGCTCTCCAGTGTGCAGTTCTCCGTCGATGTGAAGTCCAACGGCACCGGGGTCATTCACCTGACGTCATCGCAGCCGGTGCGCGAACCCTTTCTGAATCTGCTGGTCGAGGTCAACTGGCCCAGCGGACGTCTGGTGCGGGAGTACACGGTACTGCTCGATCCCCCGGTGTTCGAGGCGGCTCCGATTGCAGGGGCCGCTGCACCGGTGCAGGCGCCGGTCACGGTGGCGCCGGCCCGTCCGGCTTCTGCGCCGGTAGCCCTGGCGCCTGCGCCGCGTCGTCCCAGTGGTCCTGTCGACAATATCCGTACCCGTGCCGGGGCCAACCAGGTATTTGTCGAGACGCAGGATACCCTCGGTCAGCTGGCGCGACGTTACTCGCCCGGTGGCGGCACGACGCTCAATCAGATGATGCTGGCGCTTCAGCGCAAGAACCCCCATGCCTTTCCGAGTAACAACATCAACTTCCTCAAAGCGGGCGTAGTACTGGACTTGCCGACGCTCGAGGAAGTCAGGGCCGTCAGTGCCGCTGACGCCACGCGTGAAGTGTCACGGCAGGTGCAGGCGTGGAAAACCGGTGCCAGCAGTGCGGCTACGACCAGTACCCCGCAGACGGACGGCTCAAAAAAAAAGCCGGTAGCCCCGTCTGAACCCCCGGCCGATGCGGCCCCTGCGTCGCAGCCGCAGCTGAAGATTCTCACCACCGAGGACAGCAGCGGCGACGAGAAGGTTGAGGAGTCGGTCGGGGCCCAGGAAGCTGCACCTTCTGTGCCGGCAACCCCCGAAAGCCAGGCACTGCTGCAGCGCAACGAGGCTTTGGAAAACCAGCTGGCGGTCACTCAGGAAACGGTTGATCGCGTCGAGCGGGAAAACGCCGAGCTCAACGAAAAGCTGACCGCCATCACTCAGCAGCTGGAAACGCTGCAGCGCCTGCTCGAGCTCAAGGATGAGCAGATGGCCGCGCTGCAGAATCAGCTGCAGCAGGTGCAGGAGGCGCCGGCACAGCCCGCAGCGCCCATCCCCCCGGCACCGCAGAAGCCCGCCGGTATCGTCGAAACCCTTACCAGTTCTCCGGCCTACATGGCCGGTATCGGCGCTGCGGTCGGCGCCCTGCTGGTGGGGCTGATCGGTCTGCTGCGACGTCGCAAGGACGAGGCCAGGCCCTATAACGTCGAGGATGCCGAGACCGCAACGGTGATGCCGGGCGCCGCTGGGGCGGTGGGCGCCGCGGCGGCGGTTGCCGCAGGCGCCGTCGCCGCAGAGGTGTTGTCCGGTGAGGAGTCGGATGGGGATCGCGATGAGACGGTCGCGCGCGTTGCGGAAAATGCCGACAGTCTTGGTCCGAAAGCCGAGGTTGACGATCTCGATCTCGATATGGACCTGGATCTCGACCTGCCGCTCGATCAGGCATCGGCGGCGGCCAGCGTGGAACGGGGCGAGCAAGGCGAGACCGCACTGGGGCAGCAGGACGATGATGAGTTCGACCTGACCCTCGATGGCGACTTCGAGGATGAGTTGCTGCCCAATGACCGTGTCTCGAACGTCGCTGAGGAAGAGGACGAATTCGACCTCAGCTTCGATTCCGAGCTTGATACCGAAGAGTCGTCTGCGGTGGTCGAGACGGCTGCGGATGAGGATTTCGATGAAAGCCTCGATGATATTCTCGGCACCGCAATGGGTGAAGAGGAAGAAGCCCAGCAGGCCGATTTGCGCTCCGGGATGGGGCAGCTGGAGTCCTTCGAAGATCTGGAGGATGACGAGCCGGAGGAAACGCTCGAGAGCCTGGGGCTCGACTCCGTTATCGCTGCGAGCGAAGTGCCGGAGGAGCCCGTAGAGGGCGAGACGGAGCTCGGCGCCCAGGATCGCGCCGCCGAGCTGGCGCGTTCCCAGGAGGAAGAGGAGGACTACCGGCTGTCGATGGTCCAGCCGGTGCTGCCGGATGACGACGAACTGCTCGGTACCGAGACTGAAGCGGCGTCGGATGTCGACGCTGGGAAAGGTGAGGACACCGAAGAGGCGAAGGCCGAAGAGGCTGCTGCCGCTCCGCAGGCCCCGGCGTTCGAGATCGATGATGCTGCCGGCGAAGAGCAGATTGTCGGTGCGACGGAGTCGGCGTCCGAGGCCCCTGCATTCGAATTCGATGACGAGCTCGAGTCGGTTGCAGAAGAGGCTGCCTCGGAAGACCCTGAGTCCGCTGTTTCAGACGACGAGTTCGATATCGACGACATTCTGGCCGCTTCCGGCGCTGAGCTGACGCTCGAGGATGATGCGCCTGCACTCGAAGCGAAGCCGGATGCCGGTGAAGAGGATGCCGGGCTGAACCTGCATCCCGAACTGGAAGCGTTGCTGTCGGCCGATAGCGATGACGACGATGAAGAGGCGATCAGCATCGACGAAGAAACGTCTGGCGACAGCGATCTCGACGACATGCTGGCCGCGCTGGAGAAGGATTTTCGGGAAGCGGGCGACACTGCTGCGGCTGAGGAGGACCTGAGCGAGGTCGAGGAAGAGCTGACCGCCAATATCGCCCATGATCTGGAGGATGACGAGTCCGACCTCGATTCCGAACTGGAAGCGCTGCTGGGCTCGGTCGACGACGAAATCGCGCTCGATGAATCCGGAGCCGAAGACGAGGACCTGGGTATGGATGGCCTTGAGTTCCTCGACGGCACCGACGAGGTGGAGACCAAGCTCGATCTGGCAAGGGCCTACATCGATATGGAAGATCGCGACGGAGCCAAGGATATTCTCTCCGAGATCATCGAAGAGGGTAGCAACCAGCAGCAACAGGAAGCGCGCAAATTGATGGAGTCCCTGACCTGACCAGGGCGACCGTTTCCTTTCACAGAGCAGTACATGAAGTCCGATACTGAAAACACTACGGGGGCGATTTCGATCGCCCCCGTCCGTTATGCCCTTTGCGTCGAATACGCCGGTGCCGCCTATCGCGGCTGGCAGGCGCAGAAAACCGATAACGTCCCCAGCGTGCAGGAGACCCTGGAGCGGGCGCTGGCCAAGATCGCCAACGAGCCGGTCAGCGTCATCTGCGCCGGGCGCACTGATGCAGGCGTCAATGGCACCTACCAGATCATTCACTTCGACACCCGGGCGCGGCGTGACGA
This sequence comes from Oceanospirillaceae bacterium, assembly GCA_013373085.1. Taxonomy (GTDB): domain Bacteria; phylum Pseudomonadota; class Gammaproteobacteria; order Pseudomonadales; family Balneatricaceae; genus Marinobacterium_A. The sequence goes on from JABXIM010000242.1 coordinate 7,474, forward strand.
GCGGGCCTGGGTGCTGGGCACCAACAGCCACCTGCCGGATGACATCGCGGTGCGCTGGGCGCGTCAGGTGGACGAGCGTTTCCATGCGCGGTTTTCCGCCCGGGAGCGGCGCTACCGCTACCTGATCCACAGTGCGCCGGTGAAGCCGGCCCTGCTGGCCCGCGGTGTGACCTGGACGTATAAGTCGCTCGATGTTGCGCGGATGAACGCCGGTGCGGCCTATCTTGTCGGTGAGCATGACTTCACGTCCTATCGGGCGGTGGGTTGCCAGGCCAAAAGCCCGATCAGGGAAGTCCGTGCGCTGGAGGTCTATCGCTGTGGTGAGCTGATCGTGATTGACGTACGTGCCAATGCCTTTCTTCACCATATGGTCCGCAATATCGCCGGTGTGCTGATGAAGATCGGTGCCGGCGAGGCTGAGCCGTGCTGGGCGGAGCAGGTACTGCATGCGCGCGATCGCCGCCAGGGTGGTATCACGGCGCCGCCATGGGGGCTCTATTTCGTCGATGTCGCCTATCCTGAGGAGTTCGAGTTGCCGCCATCGGAGCTCGGGCCCTATTTCCTGCATCGTCCGGACTGACTTTCGCAACGGCGATCTGGTACCATCATTCGATTTCGGAGTCGAAGACGTCCCGTGACGACACGTATCAAGATCTGTGGCATCACGCGCCTCGAGGACGCTCAGGCGGCTGTGGCGTACGGAGCCCATGCGCTCGGCTTTGTTTTTTATGAACCCAGCCCGCGCTATGTGGAGCCGGCGGTGGCCGCTGAGATCATCGCCCGGCTGCCGCCGTTTGTGACCACTACGGCACTGTTCGTCGACGCCCCTGCGGAGCGCGTCGAAACTGTGCTGGCGCAGACCGGTGTTGATTTGCTGCAGTTCCACGGGAACGAGAGCGAAGACGATTGCAGGGCGTATAATCGTCCCTATATCAAAGCGTTACGGATGAAATCAGGCCTTGACCTTGATGCCGCAGTCGCGGAATATCCCTCCGCCCGCGGCATCCTGCTTGATGCCTATCGTCCTGGTGTTCCCGGCGGGACCGGCGAGGCGTTCGACTGGTCCCGCATACCCGCTGAGCTGGCGTCGCATATCGTGCTCGCCGGAGGCCTGACACCGGAGAACATAGCGGCCGGCGTCAGGCAGGTCAGACCTTATGCCGTCGATGTCAGCGGCGGGGTTGAACTGAGCCGGGGCGTCAAGGATCACAACAAATTGAAGCTGTTTATCGAAGAGGTGGCACGTGCCGACAAAAGCTGAACTGGCTGCGCTGATGCAGTTGCCGGATGATCGCGGACATTTCGGGCCCTACGGGGGGTGCTTCGTATCCGAGACCCTTATCGGCGCGCTGCAGGACCTGGACCGCACCTACGAAGAGATGCGCAAGGATCCGGCTTTCCAGGCGGAATTCGATGCCGATCTTGCCCATTACGTCGGTCGGCCCTCTCCGCTGTACTTCGCCGAGCGCCTGTCGCGTGAGAACGGTGGCGCGCGCATTTATCTCAAGCGCGAGGATCTCAACCATACCGGCGCCCACAAGGTGAACAACACCATCGGACAGGCGTTGCTGGCCAAGAAGATGGGCAAGCCGCGGGTCATCGCCGAGACCGGTGCCGGGCAGCACGGCGTCGCTTCGGCCACGGTGGCCGCCAGACTTGGCCTCGAGTGCCAGGTCTACATGGGTATCGAGGATGTGCGGCGTCAGTCGCTCAATGTCTACCGCATGAAGCTGCTCGGTGCCAAGGTCATCGCCGTCGAGTCAGGCACGCGTACCCTCAAGGACGCGATGAATGAGGCGATGCGTGATTGGGTCACCAACGTCGATAGTACCTACTACATCATCGGCACTGCCGCGGGCCCTCATCCCTATCCGAAGCTGGTGCGCGATTTTCAGTCCATCATCGGCCGCGAAGCCCGGCAGCAGTGCCTCGATCAGGTCGGGCGTCTGCCTGACGCGCTGGTCGCCTGCGTCGGTGGCGGCTCCAACGCCATCGGTCTCTTCCACCCGTTCATCGAGGACGAGGGCGTGCGTATGGTCGGCGTCGAAGCCGGCGGCTACGGGCTCGAAACGGGGCAGCACGCAGCGCCGCTGTCGGCGGGCCGACCGGGCGTGCTGCACGGTAACCGTACCTACCTGATGGAGGACGATGCCGGACAGATCATCGGTACCCACTCGGTATCCGCCGGTCTCGATTACCCGGGTGTCGGGCCAGAGCATTCCTGGCTGAAGGATTGCGGCCGCGCCGAATATGTCGCGGCGACCGATGAAGAGGCCCTCGCCGCCTTCCGCACGCTGACCCGGGTCGAAGGCATCATGCCGGCGCTGGAGTCGAGTCACGCGGTGGCGCATGCGCTCAAGATGGCCCGCGAAATGGACAAGGATGATGTCATCGTCGTCAACCTGTCCGGACGCGGCGACAAGGATATCCATACCGTTGCCAGTATCGATGGCATCGAGTTCTGAGCGGCTGGAGAACAGAGTACAGATGAGTCGAATAGCAAACTGTTTCGCGCGCCTCGAGCAGAACGGGCGCAAGGCGCTGATACCGTACGTCACCGGCGGTGACCCGGAACCGGCGGTCACCGTGCCGCTGATGCATGCACTGGTCGCGGCCGGCGCTGACATTATCGAGCTGGGGGTTCCCTTTTCCGATCCGATGGCCGACGGCCCGGTGATTCAGCTGGCCTGCGAGCGCGCGCTCGCCCACGGCACCCGTCTGCTCGACATTCTCGAGATGGTGCGGGAGTTCCGTCAGCAGGATGACCAGACGCCGGTGGTGCTGATGGGGTATATGAACCCCGTCGAGGCAATCGGCTACGCCAACTTCGCGTCCCGCGCCAGGGAAGCGGGGGTCGACGGTGTACTGACGGTGGATCTGCCGCCGGAAGAAGCGGACGAGCTGGTCGAGGTCTTTCGCAAGGAAAACCTCGACGTCATTTTCCTGCTGGCCCCGACCACCCAGGAGTCCCGTATTCGCTCGGTATGCGAAAAAGGCAGCGGCTATGTCTATTATGTATCGCTCAAGGGTGTCACCGGCTCCGCGGCGCTGGATGTAAAGGCGGTCGAGGAAAAGCTGGCGGAGGTGCGTCGTCACACCGATATGCCGGTTGGCGTCGGATTCGGCATTCGCGACGAAGCATCCGCCCGGGCCGTGTCCGAAGTGGCGGACGGCGTTATTGTCGGTAGCGTGCTGGTCAACCGAATCGCTGAACTCACCAAAACGCCCGAAGCGATTCCCGAGCAGGTGTCTACCATTATCGCCGCCATGCGCTCGGCGATGGATGCCTGAGAACGCCTGAACAGATTGAACGTTTTTCCCGCACAGGGAATGGAGCAACATGAGTAACTGGCTGGAAAAAATTGTCCCTTCACTGGCCCGCAACGCCCAGAATCGTCGCGCCAGCGTTCCCGAAGGCCTCTGGAAAAAGTGTCCCAAGTGCGAAGCGGTGCTGTATCGTCCCGAGCTGGACAAGAACCTCAACGTCTGCCCGAAATGCGACCATCATATGCGGGTCGGTGCGCGTAAGCGTCTGGAAATGTTCCTCGACGAGGGCAGTCTGCGTGAAGTCGGAGCGGACGTCGAGCCGGTCGATCGCCTGAAGTTCCGGGACTCGAAAAAGTACAAGGACCGCCTTACCGCGGCGCAGAAGGAAACCGGCGAAAAGGATGCTCTGGTGGCCATGCGTGGCGAACTCGAAGGGTTGCCTGTGGTCGCCGTCGCCTTCGAATTCCGCTTCATGGGCGGCTCGATGGGTGCGGTGGTCGGCGAACGCTTTGTGCGCGCTGCCAAGATCAGCCTGGAGGAGGGCATCCCACTGGTCTGCTTCTCCGCCTCCGGCGGTGCCCGCATGCAGGAGGCGCTGATCTCGCTGATGCAGATGGCCAAGACCTCGGCGGCGCTGGAAAAGCTGCGTCTGGCCGGCATCCCGTTCATCTCGGTGCTGACAGACCCGGTCTACGGTGGCGTATCCGCAAGTCTGGCGATGCTGGGCGATCTTAATATCGCCGAGCCCAAGGCGCTGATCGGCTTTGCCGGTCCCCGCGTGATCGAGCAGACGGTGCGCGAAAAGCTTCCGGAAGGCTTCCAGCGCAGCGAATTTCTGCTCGAACACGGTCAGGTCGACATGATCATCGAACGTCAGGATCTGCGTACCCGGATCGGTTCGATCCTGCGCAAGCTGACCCATCAGGATGTCGCCTGACAGGTAAGCAAGATCCGATAGCGGCCGGCGGCGATGAGGGGGGATAACCCTTTAGCGCCCCGGCCGCATTGGTTTCAGACCCGGGCTGCGGGCAGGGCGACAAGGCTTGAGATCCTGGCGTCTTGCCGGCGACATGCAGGTCGGATCTCAGCTTGCCTGCGTGCGCCATGATTTGTCGATGCGATGTGATGTTGAATAGAACGGCAGTGGTGCCCCGCTCCGGGGATTTCGCCGTCCGGGTAGTACCGCCCTTTTTGCACGGAGACCGGTTTCGCGGCTTGCGACCCGGCGCCGGATTATTTGTAGAGTTGCTATGACACTGAATGACTGGTTAAGTCGAATCGAAGCCTGCCATCCCAGCGATATCGAGCTGGGTCTCGACCGTGTCCGTGAGGTGGCTGACGCCCTGGCGCTCGATTTCGGTGATACCCGTATCGTGACCATTGCCGGCACCAACGGCAAGGGCTCGACCCAGACTTTTCTCGACGGCATGCTGCGCGCCAGCGGTCTGAGTACCGGTTGTTACAGTTCGCCGCATTTTCTGCGCTACAACGAGCGCGTTCGCTTTAGTGGCGTAGAGGCGGACGATAATGAACTCTGCGATGCCTTCGCCGCGGTTGAAACCGCGCGGGGCGATATCCCGCTGACCTATTTCGAATTCGGTACCCTGGCCGCGCTCAAGCTTTTCGCCGAGCGCAGACCGGATGTTTTGCTGCTCGAGGTGGGGCTGGGCGGCCGGCTTGATGCAGTCAACATCGTCGATCCGGATGTCGCCGTGCTGACCACGGTGGCGCTGGACCATACCGACTGGCTCGGCGACACCCGCGATGCCATCGGCCGCGAAAAGGCCGGTATTTTCCGCCCCGGGCGTCCCGCGGTCTGCGGCGATGCGGATCCGCCCTCGAGCGTGGAGACGGTTGCCGGTGACCTCGGTGCCGCTCTTTATCAGGTCGGTCAGCAGTTTGACTGGCGAGCCGAGGGTGCGGGCTGGAGCTGGCAGGGGTTGGATGGCAGCGGCCGGAAGCTGAGCCTGGACGGGCTGCCGCTGCCCGGATTGCCGACGCCCAACGCTGCGACGGCATTGCAGGTTCTGCATCTGCTGCTGGAGTCGCCCGAGCGTGCCGCAATTGAAAAGGCGCTCGAGCAGGCGTCGATGACCGGCCGGATGCAGCGAACCCTGCTCGATGGCGCCGAGTGCATACTCGATGTCGCGCACAATCCGGAAGCGGCAGGCTATATCGCCGGCCGGCTGGCGCAGATGCCGGCCGGTGGGCGTCGTCACCTGTTGCTGGGCATGCTCGGCGACAAGGATGTGTCCGGTGTTATCGGCGCGCTGGCGCCGGTTACCGACCGCTGGTATCTGGCGGGGCTCGAAGGTCCCCGGGCGCAGAGCGGTGAGCGCTTGGCGCAGGTGCTTGAACAGCAGGTGCCTGGCGCCAGCAGCAGCGTCCATGATGATGTGGCCTCTGCGCTCCTGGCCCTGCGGCGCGAGCTGGAGCCGGGCGATCGAGTGCTGATTGCCGGTTCCTTCTTTACCGTGAGTGCGGCGCTGGCCGAACTCGAACTGACAGGCTGATCGATGAACGAAGCACTCAGAAAGCGTCTGATCGGCGCTGCGGCAGTGGTGGTCGCCGCGCTGGTGATCTTTCCGCTGCTATTCAACGGAGAGGGCTATCGCGAGCGCCATCTTCCAAGCAATATTCCCGAAGCGCCGGCGCTTCCCGAGGTGGTTGAGATCGAGCCGCAGTTGCCGGCACTCGACGACACCAGCGAAGTGGCGTCCCCTGTCGAGCCCCGTCCGATCGAGCCGATGCCGGCGCCCGAGATTGTCAGTGAAACGGCTCCGGCGCCAGAGCCGCTGCCGGATCTGGATCTGCATGAAGATACGCCGGTGCTCGATCAGCAGAATGTTCCGGTGGCCTGGACGCTGCAGCTGGCGAGCTTTCGCGATGAAGCGAACGCCAAGGCGTTGCGCAAGAAGCTGGTCGGCGCCGGGCACAAGGTCTATACGCGCCGCATTGGCGAGCTGGTCAAGGTATACGTCGGGCCGGATGTTCAGCGCAGCAAGCTTGAAGCGCTGCAGACCGAGCTCAAGGACGACTTCGGGTTGAACGGTATTATCGTTCGTTTTACGACGCAGTGAGCATTGGGTTGTGAAAAACCCTCTGCTAGAATGCGCGCTGATTTCGGGATCCTATCGGAAACATGAACTGGGCTGACTGGACCATCATCGCAATTATCGCCATTTCGGGCCTTTTCAGCCTGAAGCGAGGCTTCGTTCGGGAAGCACTGTCGCTGGCGACCTGGGTTGCGGCTTTCATTGTCGCCCGGCTCTTCACAGCGCCGTTGGCGCTGGTGTTGCAGGGCACTATCGAGACCCCTTCGGCGCGTATCGCCGTTGCCTTTGCTATTCTATTTCTGGCCACGCTGATCGTCGGCGCGCTGGTGAGCGCGCTGGTCGCAGCGCTGGTGCAGGCCACAGGGCTCAGCAGCACCGACCGTATACTGGGTGTCGGCTTTGGCATCGCCCGGGGCGGTCTGCTGATCGTGGTGCTGGTCGCGCTGCTGGGGATCACGCCGGCGGTCGAGGATCCCTGGTGGCATGATTCCCAATTGATTCCCCATTTCATCAAGATGGAGTCCTGGACGCGCGATCTGGCACAGGATGTGGTGCGCGCGATATGGAACGTTGGCGGTTAGTGGACATCCATACGTTTAAACCAGCTTTACTAGGCTTTTCTGAACCCGTTCGAGGTGCGTTGCATGTGCGGTATTGTCGGCATTGTTGCCAAGTCCTACGTTAACCAGACGATTTTCGACGCCCTGACGGTGTTGCAACATCGTGGTCAGGATGCGGCCGGCATGGTCACCTGTGAAGGTAACCGTTTCTTTCTGCGGAAAGATAATGGCCTGGTCAATGAAGTGTTCCGTACCCGGCACATGAAGCGACTGGTCGGTAACTCCGGGATCGGCCATGTCCGCTACCCGACCGCGGGCAGCTCCAGCTCCGCGGAGGCGCAGCCGTTCTACGTTAACTCTCCGTACGGTATCGCGCTGGCGCACAACGGTAACCTGACCAATGCCGAAGAGTTGGCGGAGCAGATGTTCCGAGCCGACCTGCGACATATCAACACCACGTCCGACTCCGAAGTGCTGCTGAACGTGGTCGCTCACGAGCTGCAGCGCCAGGGCAAGCTGCGGCCCACCGCCGAAGATATCTTCGAGACCGTCGAGCGGGTGCACGAGCGTTGCACCGGCGGCTATGCGGTGGTGGCGATGATCACCGGCTATGGCATCCTGGCGTTCCGTGATCCCCATGGTATCCGTCCGCTGTGCTACGGCAAGCGCGAGACCGAGAATGGCTGCGAATACATGGTGGCGTCCGAGAGCGTGGCGCTGGATGTCTGCGGTTTCACCCGGGTGCGCGATATCGAGCCGGGCGAAGCGATCTACATCGACATGGACGGCAACGTGCATACCCAGCAGTGCGCCCGCGAGACATCCTACAACCCCTGTCTGTTCGAGTTCGTCTACCTGGCGCGCCCGGATTCGATCATCGACAACGTCAACGTGCACAAGTCGCGTATGCTGATGGGCGAAAAACTGGCCGCCAAGGTGCTGCGTGAACGCCCGGACCACGATATCGACGTCGTTATCCCGATTCCGGACACCAGCCGCACCGCGGCGCTGGAAATGGCCAAGGCGCTCAAGGTCGATTTCCGCGAAGGTTTCATCAAGAACCGCTACATCGGTCGCACCTTCATCATGCCGGGGCAGGTGGAGCGCAAGAAATCGGTGCGTCGCAAGCTGAACCCGATCGAGATGGAATTCCGCGACAAGGTGGTGATGCTGGTCGACGATTCCATCGTACGCGGTACCACCTCCAAGCAGATCGTGCAGATGGCCCGCGATATGGGCGCCAAGAAGGTCTATTTCGCGTCGGCGGCGCCGGCGGTGCGCTATCCGAACGTTTACGGCATCGACATGCCGTCCGCCTACGAACTGGTAGCGCATGGCCGTACCGAGGACGAGGTGGGCGCGTACATCGGTACCGACTGGATGCTGTATCAGGATCTCGAGGACCTCAAGGAATCCATCAGTGCCGGCAATGACCAGATCCACAGCTTCGATACGTCTGTGTTCAACGGCCAGTACATTACCGACGACGTCGACGAGGCCTATCTGGCGCGGCTGGAAGCCAAGCGCAACGATGCCGCCAAGAGCACCGGCAGCAACCCGGAAGCGGCCAGCAACGACAGCAACGATCTGCACAACAAGATCGATTAAGGACAGCCGGTCGCTGGGTGCCGCGTTTGCCGAACGCGGCCCCGCACACCCGAATTTTGCAGTGGGGAGCGCAGTATGAGCAGCTTCGAGCGCGAAGAACGCATCCAGTTTGATCCGGACGGCAGCGAGTTTGCCACGCTGGCGGTCCGAGGCGGTCAGCGTCGCACCAGCGAGGGCGAACACGGCGACCCGATATTCACCACTTCCAGTTTCGTCTATTCGAGCGCCCGCGAAGCGGCCGCGCGCTTCAGTGGCGACGAGGAGGGTAATGTCTACTCGCGTTTCACCAACCCGACCGTGGCGGGATTCGAGCGTCGAATCGCCGCGCTGGAAGGCGGTGAACGTGCCGTGGCGACGGCATCGGGCATGGCCGCCATTCTCAGCGTCGGACTGTCGCTGCTCAAGCAGGGCGATCATATCGTCAGCTCGAACAGCATCTTTGGCTCCATCGTTTCGCTGTTCGATAAATACCTGAGTCGTGCCGGCATCGAGACCAGCTACGTCGATCCGACCGATAACGAAGCCTGGCGTGCAGCCATCCGGCCGGAGACGAAGTTGTTCTTCCTGGAAACGCCGTCGAACCCGCTGGCGCAGCTCGCCGATATCGAGGCGGTCGCGGCGATCGCTCACGAGCGCGACATACTGCTGGTGGTCGACAACTGCTTCTGCACCCCGGCGCTGCAGCGTCCGATCGCACTCGGCGCCGATATCATTATTCATTCGGCGACCAAGTTCCTCGATGGCCAGGGCCGCTGCGTTGGCGGCGCGGTTGTCGGGCCGGACAAGCTGATGCAGGAGGTTCACGGTTTCATTCGCACCGCCGGCGCCTGCATGAGCCCGTTCAATGCCTGGGTCTTCATGAAGGGCCTGGAGACGCTGAAGCTGCGTATGGAGGCTCACTGCCGCAGCGCCCTGGCGATCGCCCGCTGGCTCGACGAGCAGCCGGATATCGAGCATGTCTACTATTCAGGCCTCGAAAGTCACCCCCAGCATGCACTGGCGCTCAAGCAGCAGTCGGCGTTCGGGGCGGTGGTCTCGTTCGAGGTCAAGGGCGACCGCGATGCCGCCTGGCGCTTCGTCGACGCCACGCGCATGCTGTCGATCACCGGTAATCTCGGCGATACCAAGAGCACCATCACGCACCCGGCGACCACCACCCACGGCCGCATGACGCCTGAGGATCGCGCCCGGGCCGGTATCCGCGACAATCTCATCCGTGTGTCGGTCGGTCTCGAGGACCTCGAGGATATCAAGCGCGATCTGGCGCTTGGTCTGGCGGCTATCTGACCGTTGCCGATTCAGCCTTAATTACGAAAAACGCCCTCGATCGAGGGCGTTTTTTGGTCAGGGGGGCGGGGCTTTTGCAGAGTCTCCCGGGCGCTCCCAGGGAAAGGATTCGGGGGGCGTAACGCTATCGTTGTGGTGCTGCGCCAGCAGATTGAACATCATCAGCTTGAGGTCGCACAGGGTGCGGCGGCCGCGTTCCGGGTTCTGGTTGACCACCACCAGGAATAGCGCATGGGTGGTTTCGAGGTAGATGCGGGCGATACGGCCGCGTTCGTTGACGTGCCTGCGTATGCCGAGGCGCTTGAACACCTCCGCCATACGGTCAATTACCAGCTCGTCGTGCTTCAGATCGAGTTCGCGCAGGTCCGGTACCGAAAACATCGCCTGCACCAGTGTCAGCATCGCTTTCTGGCGCCGGTAAACGCGTATGTTGAGGCTGATCAGGCGTTCCACCGCATCGGCCAGTTCAAGGCTCTCTAGCGGCCAGCGGTCGATTTCATCCAGCTGTGCCTCGACGCTCTCCAGCCACTGCGATGCCATGGCATAGAGGATGGCGTGCTTGTTGGGAAAGTAGTGGTACAGCGAGCCAACGGAGATGCCGACTTCCTTTGCGATGAGGGTGGTGTTGAGATCATCGAAGCCGACCCGCTCCAGCAGTTCGCCGGTGACGTCGATGATGCGCTGGGCGCGTTCACGCGATCGCTGCTGCACCGGGTCGTGGCGCGGTGACAGATGGTCCTCCGGCAGGCCGTCATCCTGCGCCTTGTATGGGGGTTTGCGATTGGCCAATGTCCGGTCCCTGTCTGCTTTGTTGTCGGCGGGCGTATGGGCCGCGATTATACGGTATTGCCAGCGTCGCTCCCAAGGTGGCTGCGGCGCTCGGGGCGCCGCCAGCGCCGCGAGTGTTCAGAATCGGTCGCGCATCGAATAGTAGAGCATCCCCGCGACCAGGCCTGGCCAGCGCAGCAGGGTGCCGCCGGGAAATGTCGGTGTCGGTACCCGGGCGAAGGCGTCGAAGCGTTCCGCCGTCGTCTGCACGGCTTCGGCCATGAGCTTGCCACCGAGTGTCGCCAGGGCGACTCCGTGCCCGGAATACCCCTGGGCGACGAACAGGTTGCCGTCGATACGGCCGAAATGCGGCATGCGATTGAGCGTAATCGCCAGGGTGCCCCCCCACCCATACTCGATCCGCGTTGTCGCTAGCTGGGGGAAGACCTCAAGCATGTACTTGCGCACGAACCCCTTGATGTCCTTGGGAAACTGGCTGCTGTAGTTTTCCCCGCCCCCCCACAGCAGGCGTCGGTCCGCCGACAGACGAAAGTAGTTGACCACGAATCGGGAATCGGCGACGGCGACGTCATCCCGGATCAGCGAGCGCGCCAGCGCTTCCGACAGAGGCTCGGTTGCCAGCATGAAATTGTTGATTGGCATGATCTTGCCGGCAATCCGGGGTTCCAGTTTGCCGAGATAGCCGTTGCAGGCCAGCAGCAGATAGCGGGCCCTGACGCGCCCCTGGGCAGTGCGCACATCGAAGCGGCCGTCATCGCTGTAACGGCTGACCTGGCTGTACTCGAACAGTCGTGCTCCGGCAGAGGTGGCGGCGGCGGCGAGACCCAGGGCGTAGTTCAGGGGGTGCAGATGGGCCCCGTCCTGCCAAAGCTCGCCGGCGAAATAGTGCCGGGTGCCGAGCATCTCCCGCACCTCCTCCTCGGGTACGTATCTGACCCGCTCATAGGCATAGTCGCTGCGCAGTTTGTCGATGCTGCGGCGGTAGTCGTCGTTGACCGATCGCTTGGCTGCTGCATGCAGAATGCCCGGTTTGAGGTCGCAGGCGATGCCATGGCGCCGGACCAGCGACTTGACCAGTTCCACCGACTCCAGCGACAACTCCCAGAGCATGCGCGCGTGTTTGCCGCCGAGCTTTTGCTCCAGGTCGGCCTGATCCATGCAGTGGCCGGCGTTCACCTGGCCGCCGTTGCGACCGGAAGCGCCCCAGCCGATGCGTTGCGCTTCCAGCAGAACCACATTCAGTCCCTGTTCGGCGAGGTGCAGGGCGGCCGACAGGCCGGTGTAACCGCCGCCGATGATGCAGACGTCGGCCGTGGTCTCACCCTGCAGGGCGGGGTATTCGGGGGCGGCGTTGGCGCTGGCGGCATAGTAGGAAGCGTCGTGTCCATTCAGACTCATGGGGTGTCCTCGTCTGCGGCGGAGCTTGCTGTCTGTCGCCGCGCAGTCTTGTTGTTATGGTTGTTACGATTTTCAGGGTTCGTTTCTGTTGCTGATAATCGAATGATACTTCGGGATAAAAGTCTAATAAACCCCATTTAATCGTGAATTTAGTAAGCTTTCTGTTGATCGTGTGTGGCGTTGTATGTACTCTTGAACCCGAAAGAAAATTCGGTAATGAGTCATTCGGCTCCTGCCATTCCAACAATAAAGCGCCAGCAGGCGCGAATCACGAAACCGTCATAGGTGAACTCATGGAAGCCCTGGAAAGCTTTCTGAAAGAAAATGGAATTATCGAGATCGAATCGACGCTGCCGGACATGACCGGCAATGCGCGTGGCAAGTTCTACCCCACCAGCAAGTTCCTGCGCGAGGAAAGTGGCCGCATACCTGAAGCGATACTGGTACAGACGGTCACCGGTGGCTGGGCCGACGACTTCGACCAGGTGGTGCATACATCGGACCGCGACATGGTGCTGGTGCCGGACCGTGCCACCCTGCGCTGGGTGCCCTGGGCGGAGGAGCCGACGGCGCAGATCATCAACGACTGCTACGATTCCGACGGCAACCTTCACCCGCTGTCCACCCGCAGTGTCTTGCGCAAGGTGCTGAAGCTGTTCGAGGCCGAAGGTTTGCGGCCGGTGGTCGCACCGGAGGTCGAGTTTTATCTGATCCAGAAGAATCTGGACCCGGACTACGAACTGAAGTCCGCGGTCGGACGTTCAGGGCGCCGCGAAACCGCCCGGCAATCCTACAGCATCGATGCGGTCAACGAATTCAATCCGATCATCGATACCCTCTACGAGTACTGCGAGGCGCAGGGGCTGGACGTCGATACGCTGATACACGAAACCGGCGCCGCCCAGATGGAGATCAACTTCCTGCACGGCGATCCGCTGAATCTCGCCGACCAGGTGTTCGTGTTCAAGCGCACTCTTCGGGAGGCGGCGCTGAAGCACGATATCTACGCCACCTTCATGGCCAAGCCGATGGAGCACGAGCCCGGCAGTTCGATGCACATTCACCAGAGTCTGGTGGACGCGGCCACCGGGACGAATATCTTCAGCGACGGCAGTGGCGGCTACAGCGACGCCTTCTACCACTACCTTGGAGGCCTGCAGCGCTATATCCCGCATGCCATCAGCTTCTTCGCGCCCAACGTGAATTCCTACCGACGTTTCGTGCCCGATATCTCGGCACCGGTCAACATGCACTGGGGGATCGACAATCGCACCACCGGGCTGCGTTCGCCGGCCGGTGCGCCGGAGGCCACGCGCATCGAGAACCGTTTCCCCGGTGCCGATGCCAATCCCTATCTGGCGATCGCGCTGACGCTGGCATGCGGCTATCTCGGTCTAAAGGGCGAGCTCAGACCCTCGCAGCCGATCGACGGTGTGTCATTCCAGCCCGGGGACCGCATCGAGCTGGCGCGAACCCTCGAAGAGGGGTTGCGGTTGCTGGACGAGTGCGAGCCGTTGAAGGAGATCCTCGGACACCGCTTCGTGCAGGCATATATCGGCGTGAAGCGCGCAGAATTCGAAACCTTCAACCAGGTGATCAGTTCCTGGGAGCGGGAGCACTTGTTGCTGAATGTCTGATTCCGGCCGATTGCCTGAGCCGTAACGCCGCGCCTGACGCGCGGCCTTTTCCTTATGCCATCACGCCGCGGCGAACAGCGCTTCGATGCGGTGCAGTGCACCGGTGGGCTTGAGGATACTGCTCTTGAGGCAGAAAGTGTCGCACCCGAAGCGAAAGGACAGGTCCTGAAAACGTTCGGCGACACTGTCCAGTGACGGCACCAGATGGTGGTGATCAGTGCGCCCCAGGGTGACGTGAGGGTGGAAACGGCGTCCTTCGCCGGAGAAGGCTGCTTCCCTTAGCTGGCTGCTAATCTGCTGCTGCAAACGCCGTAGCGCATCGTTCTCGTCGATGCCGAGCCAGATAACGCCGGAACGGAAATGGCCGATACCCTGGCAGCAGAGGTTAAACGGCTCGAATTCGACCGCTTCCAGCGCCTCGAATAGATCTGGCAGTCGCCGATCCGGCTGTTCGCCCAGAAACTGCAGCGTGATATGCAGTCGCTCCGGCGGCTCCCATTTGAAGTTCCGCAGCGGCGTTTGCAGCCGGTGAATCCTGTCCTGCAGTTCCTCGGGCAGGTCGATCGCGACGAATAGACGCACTTGGGTTGACTCCTGTCGCCGTTGTCCCGGGCTTCGGGTATTCCGCTTCAAGGTCGCACGCCAGGCATCGGGCCAGCTGTTTCCCGGGCCGGTGCCTGCAGCTGGTGGCGTATGGCCTGCAGCTGTTAAACCTCTATAATAGGCTGCTTTCCCGCACCTTAGAATTCTGCCATGAAAATTGTACTGGCCCCGATGGAGGGTGTGGTCGACCCTGTCATGCGCGACGTGCTGACGCGGATCGGGGGTATCGACCTATGCGTTACCGAGTTCGTACGCATCAGCGATCGCCTGCTGCCCGAACACGTCTTCTATCGCTTGGCGCCGGAGCTGCACAGAGGCGGTTGCACCGACGCCGGCGTGCCGGTGGTGGTGCAGTTGCTCGGCAGCGATCCGCAACTGATGGCAGAAAACGCCCAGCGTGCGGCCGAGCTGGGGGCGCCGGGCGTTGACCTCAACTTCGGGTGTCCGGCGAAGACGGTCAATAAGAACCGTGGTGGCGCGGTGCTGCTGGATACGCCCGAGGATATCCATGCCATCGTCAGCGCGGTACGCGCAGCGGTGCCGGCAGCGATCCCGGTCACGGCGAAGATGCGCCTTGGAAACCAGGACAAGTCGCTGGCATTCGAGAATGCCCGGGCCATCCGCGAGGCCGGAGCCGACGGTCTTGCGGTGCATGCCCGTACCAAGCTTGAGGGCTACCGTCCCCCGGCACACTGGGAGTGGATCGCGCGGATTCGCGAAACCGTCCCCGGTATCCCGGTCACCGCCAACGGCGAGGTCTGGAGCTGGGAGGATTACCGTCGCTGCCGTGAAGCGAGCGGCTGCGACGATGTCATGATCGGTCGGGGTTTGGTGTCGCGGCCGGATCTGGCCCGCGCGATCCGCCGTCGGCTCGACGGACATGCAGAAGAGGCGCTCGGCTGGCGGCAGTTGCAGCCGGTACTGCGCGGCTATTTCGAGCGCATGGTGTCGGAAATGGCGCCCGGTTACGTCCACGGTCGTCTGAAGCAGTGGCTCAACCAGATGAAGCGTCACTACCCCGAAGCCGAAGCGCTGTTCGGCGAGATCAAGCGGTTGCGTGATCTCGATGCGCTGCGTCAGGCGCTGGGCGAAGCCGAGGCCGCTGTCGCCGCTGCCTGAGCCGTACCGTTATTCGTCAGGCGCGTGGGTGCATGCGAACCGGCAGGCGCTGCGGTCCCCAGGTGCCGGGTTGCGCTTCGAAGCGACCCGGCAGCTGCGTGCCGCACTTGAGGCAGCGGCCGTCGGCATCGAGGCCCCAGGCGCCAAGCTGATACCAGTCGCGTTCGATCAGCAGTTCGCCGCAACTGCTGCACCAGGTCGAGCTGCCATTGCGGTCGTGCACGTTGCCTGTATAGACATAGTGCAGACCGGCCTTCAGCGCGATCTCGCGTGCCCGCGTCAGCGTTGCCGGCGGCGTCGGCGGCTTGTCCATCATCTTCCAGTCCGGATGAAAGGCGCTGAAGTGTAGCGGCACGTCCGGGCCAAGGTTTTCCTGGATCCACTGACTCATCTGTTCGAGTTCGGCATCGGAGTCGTTTTCGTCCGGAATAAGCAGGTTGGTGATCTCGAACCAAACATCGGTCTCGTGGCGTAGGTACCTGAGGGTATCGAGCACCGGGGCCAGTTCGCCGCCGCAGATCTTCTTGTAAAAACGTTCGGTGAACGCCTTAAGGTCGACGTTGGCGGCATCCATGTGGCGGTAGAATTCGGCGCGGGGGGCCGGGCAGATATAACCCGCTGTCACCGCCACCGCTTTGATACCGCGCTCCCGGCAGGCGTCAGCCGCATCCATCGCGTACTCCATGAAGATCACCGGGTCGTTGTAGGTGAACGCGATCGAACGGCAGCCGAGGCGTTCGCAGGCATCCGCCAGGTCCTGGGGTGAGGCCGAGTCGGCGAGGGTGTCCATCTCCCGGGACTTGCTCATATCCCAGTTCTGACAGAACTTGCACGACAGGTTGCAGCCGGCGGTGCCGAACGACAAGACCGGCGTGCCCGGCAGGAAATGATTGAGGGGCTTCTTCTCGATCGGGTCGACGCAAAAGCCGCTGGAGCGGCCATAGGTGTAGAGCATGATCTGGTCGTTTTCGCGGCCGCGAACATAGCAGAGTCCGCGTTGGCCTTCGCTGAGCTTGCAGAAACGCGGGCAGACGTCGCACTGAATCTTGTCGCGATCGACGCGGTGCCAGTAACGGGTTGGCAGCGGCTGGAACTCATTGCCTTGCATGGGGATCTCCGGTGGCGAATGTGTCGGTGGTTAGCGGTTATTCGCAGGCTTCATCTGTATAAATATTAGTCAATGGGTGTCGTGTCGCTATGGCGTGTCGCAGGGATGCGCGGGAGCGGGGCTATACTGCAGGCAGCGACCACCGCTTCGCCGTATTTTTCGCGGGCGGTGTGCAGGGAGTAACACGCAAGGGACTTATCCCGCAGCTCTGGCTGCAACCGACAAGGCGGGAGGGTGTACCATGCAGACACGTCCGCCGGCGGTCGCCGGCGTTTTCTATCCCGATAACCCTGCAGAGCTCGAGACGCTGGTCGATCGCCTGCTGGGCGACAATACCCATCGTGGCCAGGCGCCCCGTGCGCTGGTGGTGCCGCATGCGGGTCTCGTCTATTCCGGCCCAGTCGCCGCCCATGCCTACAGTGTGTTGAAGCCATGGGTCAGCAACTTCGAGCGGGTTTTGTTGCTGGGGCCCAATCACCGGGTGCCGCTGGCCTCGATGGCGGTATCGAGCGCAGAACAGTTCACCTGCCCGCTGGGGAAGATGGCGCTCGACACCGACTCCATTGCCGGCTGGGTCGAACGCGGGTTGTTGGAATACAACGACGAGGCGCACCGGCTCGAGCACTGTCTTGAGGTGCAGCTGCCGTTCCTGCTGCGGCTCAAATCCGACTGGAAACTGATTCCGGTGGTAGTGGGGCAGGTGAGCACTGAAAAGGTTGCAAGGCTGGTGGGCGAGGGGCTGGATGATCCGAGTACCCTGGTGCTGGTCAGCAGTGACCTGAGTCATTACCACGCCTATGACACTGCACGGCGCATCGATGCGGTGACGTCGCAGCGGATCGAGCGGATGGAGCCGATGCTGTCGCCGGAGCTGGCCTGTGGCTGCTATGCCATCAACGGCCTGCTGGATGCGGCGGGCCGGCGTGGGCTGCATATCGACAGGCTGGATCTGCGTAATTCGGGCGATACCGCAGGGCCAAAAGACCGGGTGGTCGGTTATGGCGCCTATGCCATCCACTGAGACCGGCAACGCGTCGGTACCTTACAGCCGGTTGGAACGGCGGCGCATACTTGGGGTCGCGAGAGCGTCGATCGCGCACGGCCTCGAAACCGGCGTTGCCCTGAGGGTGTCGCTGTTGTCGGAGGCGGAAGCCCTGCAGGCGCCCCGAGCGACGTTCGTGACGCTGAAGCAGGCGGGTGAACTGCGCGGCTGTATCGGCAGTCTCGAGGCGCGGCAGGCATTGATCCAGGATGTTGCCGACAACGCCTGGAACGCGGCTTCGCGCGATCCGCGATTCCCGCCGCTGACGGCGGCTGAATTGCCCGGGCTGGCGATCGAAGTATCGGTGCTGACGCCGCTGGAAGTGATGGAATTTGACGATGAAGCGGGGCTGCTTGCGCAGATACGGCCGGGGCGGGATGGCCTGCTGATACACTGGGGACGGCACCGTGGCACCTTCCTGCCGGCGGTCTGGGAGCAGTTGCCGGACGTTACCGAGTTCTGGACGCACCTCAAGCGCAAGGCCGGTCTGCCGCCGGATTTCTGGGACGACGCGCTGCTGTGCTGGCGCTACGAGGCGATCAAGATAACCGAATACGACACGGAAGGAGTGACATGAGTATTGAAACACGGAATCTGCTAAAGGATCTGCCCTCGACGCTGCCCGAAGAGTTGTTCGAGACGCTCCTGCAGCGGCGCGGACTACGTCTTGAGCGGATACTGTCCCTGGGGCACCAGAGCGAGCCTGGTCACTGGTACGATCAGCGTCAGGATGAGTGGGTGCTATTGCTAAGCGGAAAAGCGACACTTGAATTCGACGATGGCGCAATGCGGGAGTTGGTGCCGGGCGATGCTGTGCTGTTGCCGGCCCGGTGCCGCCACCGGGTCGCCTCGACCGATCCGGAGCAGGTGTCGGTCTGGCTGGCGCTGCACCTGGATGCCGAGCAGCCGCATGGAGACGGGTACGATGACGAAGAGTGACCGGCTGGAGGTGGTCGAGGGCGATATCACGCGGCTTGACGTCGAGGCCATCGTCAATGCCGCCAATCAGAGTCTGCTCGGGGGCGGAGGCGTCGATGGCGCCATTCACCGTGCCGCCGGGCCGGAGCTGCTGGCGGAATGCCGGACCCTGGGGGGCTGTGCCACCGGCGATGCGAAGATCACCAAAGGTTACCGGTTACCGGCGACGTGGGTGATCCATACCGTCGGGCCGGTGTGGCACGGAGGCGAGCGTGGCGAGCCGGCGCTGCTGGCGGACTGCTACCGCAATTCCCTGGCGCTGGTGCGCAAGCACGAAATTGGCTCGGTGGCCTTCCCGGCGATCAGTTGCGGCGTCTACGGCTATCCGCTGGAGCAGGCGGTTCGTATCGCGGTCGATACCGTGCGTAGCGAGCTGGAGCGCTTCGAGCATCCACCGCGGGTGGTGTTCTGTTGTTTCGGTGAGCAGATGGCGCGGCTATATCGTGACGCGCTGGCTTCATAAATACCCGGTCGGATCTTTCGTGGCTTGAGGGCGTTAAAGAGGGTTTCGTCACATCGCTGCACCCATCCTGCATCACTGCGTATCGCGTCCAATGCAAAACGGGAGCCGCTGGCTCCCGTTTTCCTGTGCACTCAAACCCGATCAGGCGGCCCCTTCGATGGCGATGCTGCGCGGCTTCATTGCTTCCGGAATCTCGCGTTCGAGATCGACGTGGAGCAGACCGTTGTCGAGGCTGGCGCGTACCACCTTGACGTGGTCGGCGAGCTGAAATCGGCGCTCGAAGCTGCGTGCGGCGATGCCCTGGTACAGGTACTTGCGATCGCCGTTCTCCTGCTGCTTCTTGCCGACGATGATCAGCATGCCCTGTTCGCTCTGGATCGACAGCTCCTCGTTGGCGAAGCCGGCGACGGCCATGGTGATGCGGTAGCGGTTTTCGTCGATCAGCTCGATGTTGTAAGGCGGATACGCGGGCTGGCTCTGCTCGTTGCGGGTGGCGTTATCGAGCATCGAGGCCAGGCGATCGAAGCCGATGGCGGAACGGTACAGCGGGGACAGGTCGAAATCTCTCATGGTCATATCCTCAGTGAGCAATATGGTTGTACGCCCTTGTGGGCCGTTGGTGGCGCCAACCTTCGGGAAGCCTTGGCGCCTGTAAAAATATATAGGGATGCCGCCGGGGGCATTCAACCCTGATCGAGAAATTTTTTTCTGTGCGGTAGTGGTCTGTCGACGGCGCCGGGTCGCGGAGTGCTGCGGCTCGGCGCGGATAGAGGATGGGGCCGTTACGACTGATTGCCAAACGCGTCCGGATCATTGGTGATGCTGACGTCGACGCTACGGGTGGGAATGCGAAAATCGTAGACCCGTTCCCAGTCGGCGCCCGGTACCCGCTCCCAGACGGTGCCGGCATTGTAGGCCAGCTTCTCTTCCAGTGTAGGATCCAGACCGCAGAGCTTGTCCAGTGGCACCGGCATCAGGTTGGTCGCTTCGTCGTCGAGAAAACTGTCGTCCTCGTAGCCCGTGAACAGTCGCCAGCCGGTATCGTTGAGATGTTCGGGCACGGTCTTGTACATGAAACGCACCGGCAGCTGCTCGTCGAACACCAGGCGCGAGACCAGCGCCAGAAAGCCGTTCTTGGTCTGATTGGTGTCGCCGCTGGTGGGTTTGTCGGATTCGGACATGGGGCCTCCTGTGATTCTGTGCCCGATATTGTAACGCCAAACCGGCGCAATGTTCGCTTGGATGCAGGGTGCCGGTGAGTGCAACGAACCGCATCGCCCTCTTCAGGGATTGGTGCGGCGCGCTTCGCTTACCGGCACCCTACAATGCGCCGATTCTACGGTACAAAACGAAAACCCCGCCGGAGCGGGGTTTTGGTCAGTCATGTTCTGAAGTCGATCAGGCTTCGACGGTCGGGATCACGCTGGACGCTTTCTCGACGTAGTTCGGCATCTGATGGAAGTTCAGGTAGCGATAGATTTCGCCGGACATGCTGTTGAGGTTGGCGGCGTACTGCAGGTACTCCTCGACAGTCGGCAGCTTACCCAGAACCGCGGCGACGGATGCCAGCTCGGCCGACGCCAGGTAGACGTTGGCGCCGGTACCCAGGCGGTTGGGGAAGTTACGGGTCGAGGTGGAGACCACGGTAGCGTTGTCCGCGACGCGAGCCTGGTTACCCATGCACAGCGAGCATCCCGGAGTTTCGATGCGGGCGCCGGCGCGGCCGAAGATGCCGTAGTAGCCTTCCTCGGTGAGCTGGGCCTGGTCCATCTTGGTCGGCGGTGCTACCCACATGCGGGTCGGCAGCGACTGCTTGGCGTTCTCCAGCAGCTTGCCGGCGGCGCGGAAGTGGCCGATGTTGGTCATGCAGGAGCCGATGAACACCTCGTCGATGTTTTCGCCGGCAACCTCGGACAGCAGACGGGCATCGTCCGGGTCGTTCGGCGCGCAGAGGACCGGTTCCTTGATTTCCGAGAGGTCGATCTCGATCACCGCAGCGTACTCGGCATCGGCGTCGGCGCGCATCAGGCTCGGGTTGGCCAGCCACTCTTCCATCGCCTTGATACGGCGGGAGATGGTGCGCTCGTCACCGTAACCTTCGGCGATCATCCACTTCAGCATCACGATGTTGGACTGCAGGTACTCGGCAACGGAGTCTTCCGACAGGGTGATGGTGCAGCCTGCGGCGGAACGCTCGGCAGAAGCGTCGGACAGCTCGAATGCCTGCTCGACGGTCAGTTCCTCGAGGCCTTCGATTTCCAGTACGCGACCGGAGAAGATGTTCTTCTTGCCGGCCTTGGCAACGGTCAGCAGACCCTGCTTGATGGCGTAGTACGGAATCGCGTGTACCAGGTCACGCAGGGTGATGCCGTCCTGGCGCTGGCCCTTGAAGCGCACCAGTACCGATTCAGGCATATCCAGCGGCATGACGCCGGTGGCCGCGGCGAAGGCGACCAGGCCCGAGCCTGCCGGGAAGGAGATGCCCAGCGGGAAACGGGTGTGGGAGTCACCACCGGTGCCGACGGTGTCCGGCAGCAGCATGCGGTTCAGCCAGGAGTGGATAACGCCGTCACCCGGACGCAGCGACACGCCGCCGCGGTTCATGATGAAGTCCGGCAGGGTGTGGTGGGTGTTGACGTCGACCGGCTTCGGGTAGGCCGAAGTGTGGCAGAAGGACTGCATGGTCAGGTCGGCGGAGAAGCCGAGGCACGCCAGGTCCTTCAGTTCGTCACGGGTCATCGGACCGGTGGTGTCCTGAGAACCTACGGTGGTCATCTTCGGCTCGCAGTACATGCCCGGGCGTACGCCCTCCATGCCGCAGGCCTTGCCGACCATCTTCTGAGCCAGGGTGTAGCCCTTGCCGGTATCGGCCGGCTGTTCCGGCTTGCGGAACAGGTCGGAGTGGCCGAGGCCCAGCGCTTCGCGGGCTTTCTCGGTCAAGCCGCGACCGATGATCAGCGGGATACGGCCGCCGGCGCGCACTTCGTCCAGCAGGACCTGGGTCTTGAGTTCGAAGCGGCCCAGCTCTTCGCCGGTCTCGTGGTTCTTGACCACGCCTTCGTACGGGTAGACGTCGATGACGTCGCCCATTTCCATCTTCTCGACCGGCATCTCGATCGGCAGGGCGCCGGCGTCTTCCATGGTGTTGTAGAAGATCGGGGCGATCTTGCCGCCGAAGCAGTAGCCGCCGGTGCGCTTGTTCGGCACGTAGGGAATGTCGTCGCCGAAGAACCACAGCACGGAGTTGGTGGCGGACTTGCGGGAAGAGCCGGTACCGACGACGTCACCGACGTAGGCGACCGGGAAGCCCTTGGCCTTGACCTCTTCGATCTGAGTCAGCGGACCGACTTCACCCGGCTTGACCGGTTCGATGCCCTCGCGCGCCATTTTCAGCATGGCGTTGGCGTGCAGCGGGATATCCGGGCGGGACCAGGCGTCCGGTGCCGGCGACAGGTCGTCGGTGTTGGTTTCGCCCGGCACCTTGAACACGGTAACGGTGATCTTTTCAGCGACTTCCGGCTTGCTGGTGAACCATTCGCCATCGGCCCAGGACTGCAGGATCTGCTTGGCGAAGGCGTTGCCGGCTTCGGCCTTTTCCTGAACATCGTGGAAGGCGTCGAACATCAGCAGGGTGTGGGACAGCGCCTTGACGGCGGTGGCGCCGAGTTCCTGATCGTCGAGGCAGGCGATCAGCGGCTGGATATTGTAACCGCCCAGCATGGTACCGAGCAGCTCGGTGGCCTTGACCTTGTCGATCAGCGGCGAGTTGGCATCACCCGTGGTGATGGCGGCCAGGAAGCCGGCCTTGACGTAGGCGGCCTGGTCGACGCCGGCCGGTACGCGGTTGACGAACAGGTCCAGCAGAAACTCTTCTTCGCCCGCGGGCGGATTTTTCAGCAACTCAACCAGGGCAGCTGTCTGTTCAGGATCCAGGGGTTTCGGCGGCACGCCTTCCTGGGCCCGTTCCTCTACATGTTTGCGATAAGCTTCAAGCACGATATAGCCCTCATCAGTTGTCGCTTCCAAAGCCTTTTAATGGCTCGTTGGGGCGGCTTTGGTCTTGCATCGACCCTGGCATGTCCAGACAGATTTGTAATGCCTGTACAGCGATCTGTTCCGGGATGGCCGAAAGATCGAATGTTGATTGGCGGCGCCAATAATATCCCAAGGGCGCTCTGAAGTTAAGATTTGTCGACAATTTCGTTGGTTATACCTTAGCCGAAACCTAAGGTAATGTATCCATATAAAATCAATAAAAACAAAAGGATATAAAATATACCTCTCTATTTATGTTAACTATTTCCGGCATTTATAATGGGTGTCGTATTTTCGTCAATCAATAACTTAGCGGTGACTGCGAAGATAGGCTCCCGTGCCATCAGTCGGCCCGGAGCAGTATTTTGTCGCCCGTCATAACCGGCGTTTCCTTGTGTCTGGCATTGTTAATATGCTCATCGATTGGCCACAGCTCGAAGTCGCCCGGGAGCTGCGGCTGCAGATAGGGCATCAGGGATTCGGTATCGGTATCCGGGCTCAGCCAGCGTTGCAACTGATCGGCCTCCAGCATGACCGGCATGCGGTTATGGATGCGACGGAAGCCCGGAACCGCGTCGCAGGTGACGATACAGCAGGAGAGAATCGAGCCCTCGCCATGGCCCCAGTGATCCCAGAGACCGGCGAAGGCGATTGCGCGATCGGTCGGGCGGATCAGCCAGGGCTGTTTCTTGCCGTCCTCGGTATGCCACTCGATAAAGGACGATGCCGGCAGGATGCAGCGCTGGTGGCGAAACGGCGCCCGGAAGGCGGGACTTTCGTTAACGGTTTCGGCGCGGGCGTTGAACATCGAATAGCGGGTACCGGGCTCCTTGACCCAGGATGGGATCAGCCACCAGCGCATTTCGCGGAGTTCGTAGCCGTGGTCTCCCCGACGGATCACCGGCACCTGTTCGGTCGGCGCAATGTTGTAGCGCGTCTCGAGGTGCCGGTCGATCCCGAACTCATCCAGTAGTGCCTGGGTAAAGGGGTCGTCGCTGATATTGTAGCGGCCGCACATGTCGGTCCTCCTGTGACGTTCAGATTTTAGCGTAGCAGCCGCTCCGCGCCGCGAGAGGCTTGGCGACGAAACGTCTGGGTGCCAGTCTATTTATACCGTTATCTATTTGGCAGCCACGATCACGCGAGGGTGATCATGCAGTGGGAGGGCTGGTTGACGAGCGATGAATATCTGAGCGGCGGATGTCGTTGGCTTGATAGACGTCAATAAAAGGGTTCGGCGGGTTTGCCGGCGTGCCGGCGCGCCGGTATACAGGTGTTGCTTTGGAATCTATGAATAAGTCCCAATGGGGCGCTGGAAGCCCCGTAGTGCGCTACTGGGACCTGTTCATAGGTTCCCTTTCAGGGACAGGAGGGGCCGAAAATGGAACCGTTCGGACAGGACGACACCAACCCGAGGGCGCAGGCCCGAATCCGCAAGCAACTGGCGTTGCTCAATACCCAGGAAGACCGCCGCCTGTTGTACCGCAGTGGCGACGAATCGACCGCAGTGTTGCGCTATCTGCAACGCAGTGTCGCGGCTCGACCGCAGGCGCTGCGCCAGCACATCAGGCGCATCTACCTGGCGGTGCAGTGCCAGGACAGCCCACAGCTGTGCGGCGCAGTGACCGACCTGATGCTGGTGCTCAAGACGCGCGGGACCACGCTTCAGCGCCGAATCATCGACCAGATCGAGCCGCTGCTGCAGCCCGAGCAACACGAGCGTTTTCGCACCGCGCTGGATCGCCGCGATCCGCAGGCGCTGGCGCAGCTGCCGATCGACGAGTCGGTGCTGTGCAACAGCGGCTACTTCCTGCGGATGCCGGCATGACCGCCCCGATCAACGATACCGTTGCGCTGATCGGATTTTCCGCGCGCGAACAGAACCTGCTCGAAGTCTTTTTTTCCGGCAGCGATGCCCGGGGGCTGACGTTGCAGAACCCCGAGCGGGCCTCGGCGCTGCTGATCAACATGGATACCGATTCGTCGCTCAGATCGTTCCGCACCTGGGCCGAGGACCGCAAGGAACGGAGACCGGTCATCGCTGTGGTCGATTCGGAAACCGTGCCCGACGGTCTGATAGCGTTGCCCCGGCCGCTGACGCTGACGGCTCTGAAACAGGCGCTGCACAAGCTGCGGGGAGAGCTCAAGCTGCGTCGCGACCGTGCCGGCACGGCCGTCGCGGCAGGCGCTGACAAACAGCACCGCGTGCCCGGCGCAGAAACGGCAGCGACTGCGGTCGACCAGGATACCTTCAGGGCGGTGGTGGCCGAGGCGCGGCTGACGTTGCCGCCGACAGGGCCTTCTGGCGGGCATACCGCTTCCGGCAGGCTGCGGCGACTGCTCGACTGGTCGGAGTCGCTGCGCCAGGAGCTTGAGCAGCAAAGCTGCGGTTCGCTGCCGGATCTCGACGTATCGCGCGAACCGGACCGCCGCCGGCTCGAATTCAGGCTGCAGGGCAGTTTTCTGGCAGCGGTGCTCAAGGCCGTGTCGGTGGCCCGCAAGCGCGGATGCGCCACGCAGGTGCTTGGCGTGCCGGGCGCGCTGATCTACTTCCCGGGACAGGACTGCTTCAGCTACGACCTGGACCCGGAGCTGCTGCTGCAGATGACGCGGGCACGCTTTGGTCCGGACGAGTTGCGCACCGCTGAGCGGGCGGACCTGACCGAGCCCAGGGCAGCCAGCGCAGGCCGTGAGGAACTGCTCTGGTTCGTGGCGCTGATGAGCGCCCGCGGCCGGCTGCCGGCAGGGATGCGTCTCGATCACGCGCGGCAGCTGCAGCGTATGCCGGACTTCTCGCGTCTGCTTCGCACTCCCCACGGCAACAGTATCGCGGAGCTGTGGCGCTCGTCGCCGCACAGTGCCCTCGATGTGGCGACGCTGCTCGGCGTACCGCAGCGTTGCGTGATTTCGTTCATGGTCGCGGCGGAGGCTGCCGGGCTATTCAAGCGCAAACAAGGAGCAAGGAATGAGCGCTGAATCCGTAACACCGTCCGAGCGCAGGGAGGCGGTGCGGTACTTCCAGGTGAGCCCGACCGGTGCCTTCTACGCCACCCTGAGCCCGGATTCCGAGCCGATGCGCATGCTGCTGTTGCAGGTGCTCAGTTCCGATATCCCGGTACCCCACGTCCCGCAGTTGCTCGGCCGTCTGACCGGGCTGTCGCAGGAGTCCGCCGAACGCCTGCTCGAACAGATGCAGGCGCGCGGTCTGCTGTCGCTGGTGGAGAAACCGCTTCCCGTCGCGGCCGGAGCGCTGGAAAAGGTTTTGCCGGAGCTGCTGGCGCCGCTCGGCGAAAACAAGGTGATGCTGGCCGACCAGCAGGGCTTCGCGCTGGCCAATTCCGGATTCGGCGCGGAAGAGGCGGAGGCCGTTGCCGGCATGGCCGGCGACCTGATGGCGCTCGGCGATCGGCATCAGCGCCTGATCGACACCCACCTGGAACTGTCCGGCTGCTCCTGGGCGCTGGTCAACGCCGTGGGTCAGAGCGAACTGGGGTTCTGGGTCCTCTGCGTGGGCCGGGAAAAGTTTGTTTTGGTGATCGAAGGCATGCCTTACCTCAACCGTCAGCCGTTCGTGGATCTGGCGTCACTGCTGATTCGTCGTTATCTCGATACCTGAACAGGTTCGTACGGAACCTGGCACGACCTTGAATAAGGAGATTTGTATGCGTGCGGAAATGCTCAATTCCATCCTGCGGGACCTGAACAGCACCTCCGGTGAAATCGAAGCCTGTGCGGTGATTTCCACCGACGGTCTGGTGATCGATGCCCTGTTGCCGGTCGGTATGGACGAAGACCGCGTCGGCGCGATGAGCGCCGCCATCCTGTCGCTCGGCGAGCGCACCGCTCGGGAGCTGGCCCGGGGCGAGCTGGAGCAGGTGCTGGTGAAGGGCTCGGAGGGCTATATCCTGATGACCCACGCCAACGTCGAATCGGTGCTGACGGTGGTCGCCAAGCCCAACGCCCGGCTGGGGCTGATCTTCCTCGACGTCAAACGCGCCGCCGAGGCGCTCGCCAAAGTCCTCTGAAGCCCGCTCGACACGACAGGAGGTGCCGATGTCACAACACGCATCCCGCGAGGTCCTGATCCGTTATATGGACGGGCGCGAGCGGACGGCGATCGTGCGCGAAGATGAAGTGCCGTATCCCGACGGCAAACTGATCGTCTCGCGTACCGATCCAAACGGAATCATCACCCATGCCAACCAGGCGTTCGTCGACATGTCCGGCTACAGGCGGGACGAACTGATCGGCGCCAACCACAACATCCTGCGTCACCCGGACATGCCGGCGGCGGCGTTCCAGGGATTGTGGGAAACCATTCAAAATGGCGCCAAGTGGCAGGGGTACGTCAAGAACCTTTGCAAGGACGGCCGCTATTACTGGGTCAAAGCCACGGTGATCCCCAATATCCGCCAGGGGCGGCTGGTGGGCTACACCTCGGTGCGGCGCAAACCCTCCCGCAGCCGAATTCGCGAAGCCGAGGCGCTTTATGCCGGGATGATGAAGGAGGGTCGACATGCCGTTTAACTTTACCGTCAGTCCGGATTTCGGCCCGGATCACGTCTCCGGCTGGTTTTATTTCAACACCTGGCTGCAGCGCCAGCTGGGCGTCGATATCCATCTGGAGCTATACGATGGCTTCGAACAGCAGCGGGCCGATATTCGGGCCGGCAAGGTCGACCTGATCTACGCCAATCCCTACGATGCGTCGATGCTGGTGCGCGAGCTGGGGTTCCAGGCGGTGGCGCGTCCTGCAGCGCGGCGCGACGAGGCGGTGATCGCGGTGCCTGCCGACAGTGCGGCCAGCTGTGTCGAGGACCTGGTACCGGGTATGCGCCTGGCGACCACGGCAGATCCCGATGTCCATACCATCGGCATGATCATGCTGGAGTCGGCGGATCTCGACAAAACCAATATCGAGCAGCGTGAGTACGAGTCCTACGTGCTG
The DNA here is from genome assembly GCA_013373085.1 of Oceanospirillaceae bacterium. Taxonomy (GTDB): domain Bacteria; phylum Pseudomonadota; class Gammaproteobacteria; order Pseudomonadales; family Balneatricaceae; genus Marinobacterium_A. Next base: position 35,372 of record JABXIM010000242.1, read on the forward strand.
ATCGCCAAAGCGCTGATCCGGGGCGAGGCCGATGCCGGCTTTTTCCTCAAGCAGAGCTATGACGAGCTGTCGGAGCTGATTCGCGGCCGGCTGCGGTCGCTGGTCAGCAGCCAGATCGGCGTCGTTCACCATGCGCTGCTGGTCGGACCGCGACTGGCCGGGCGTGCCGGCGACCTCGCCGACCTGCTGATGACGATGCAGGACGATCCAAAAGGGGGCTATGTGCTGGAAAGCATGGATATACGGGGATGGGAGCGCATGAGCGTCGAACAGACGGAGTTCATGATCGACCTGATCGATACCCTGGTGGACTGAGAGTGCAGGGACGGGCAGGGCTATTTTCGCTTTGCCCTCCTGTGCAAACGATTGTACAGGGACGGTTAAAGCAAGGTTGCGTCAGCCGTTAAGCGTTCGGGCCCCGACCGGGTTGATACAGCTGAACGTCCTCCTGTTCGCTGGCGCAGTTGCGCGCCACCAGGCCGACCGCCTGTTCCTGGTCGCTCAGGTTGACCGCCTGATGCGGCACACCCTCCGGAATATAGAGAAAGTCGCCGGGACCGTTGATCACCGAGCGTGCCAGCTTTTCGCCGTAAAACGTTTGCACCCGGCCACTGAGCAGGTAGATGGCGGTCTCGAACCCGCAGTGCAGGTGCGGCTCGGAACGCGCCCCCGGCGGTATCACCACCAGGTTCATCGAGATCCCGTGGGACCCCGCGGTGCGCTCGGAAATGCCGACGAAGTAGGACAGTTTCTGCAGCGTCTCGCTGCCGGCGGCCGGATGCACGGTCACGACCTCGTCATTCGAACGTGGCTGCTTGTTGCGCCATTTTCTTCGGCCCTGTGACATCTGAGGCTCCTGCTGTTCCGATGTCTTTCGATATTCCAAGTTTAGGACAGTCGATTGCCCGCATGATCGCCAACCATTCTAAGGGCGGTTTATTCAGGCAGCCGGCGGGCTGACAGGTGCTGTCTCGGAAAGGACCATTTCTATGTGGGGTGGCGATGGGCTGCAGTTGGCTGCAGGCTGTGTGGAGTCGACAAAAAACGGGGCGGACGGGGCGAACACTGCAGTGGGTCGATTAAAATAGTCGCACATCGCCAGACCACTGTGCTCTGGCGATGTGTCGGACGGCTCTCGCCGCGCTATCGTTCGATAAGGGTTTCGTGTGCCTTAAGCTTTGCGAGAAGGGACTGACGCTTTTCGTCGCTCAGCCAGTCATTTATCCAGGCGCTGATGTGGGATCTGTGATTGGGTGTTTTTTTCCACGCCTTATACGCCTTGATATGCGACCCGCAAATGCAAGACGAGCCGTCAGTCTTGACTACGCAGTCGCATGGAAAAAGCGAGCTCGACTCGAACTGCTTGTCGATCCAGTTTATGACGACCGTCTTTTGCGGCTTACTCAAATCCATCGATGATAATTCCTTAGGGGCTGTTTTCGCTCGCGTGATGTGTCTGGGTGACCTTCCAAGCACGCGGCGGCATTCTAGTGCGGACTGTCGCCAATTGCTGCAATCGGGCGTTAGACTTTGGTCATAAAAGAAGGCTCGACATGGACCGACTTAGCGATAAGTCGGCGTCTAATCACCCATTCACGGTTCAGTTCGAATCTATTTGTGACGTCACCGTTGCGGTTGGAGCTGTGAGTGGCCTGCGGCCTGATTATGGTTGCCGTCAGCTTTTCCAAAGTGGCGGCGGGCATCCGGCATCCTTCTTGGGCTGAGGCGCCCCGGCCTGTATAATCCGCCCGTTTTTAAAACATGGCGGATTCCATGGACACCCTCGACGAAATCAAAGCATTCCTCGGCTGCGAAACCCCCGACAGCTGGATACAGGCGGCGCTGGAGAACCAGGACGTGCTGCTGATCGATCATGCCCACTGCGAGAAGAAGGCGGCATCCACGGCGATGTCGTTGATGTTCCGTTACGTCGAGCGTACCGATCTGCTGAACAAGATGTCGCGCCTGGCGCGCGAGGAGCTGATTCATTTCGAGCAGGTGCTGGCGATCATGGAGAAGCGGGGGATTGTCTACGATCACATGTCGCCGGCGCGTTATGCCGGCGGGCTGCGGTCCGAGGTGCGAACCTACGAACCGGGCAAGCTGGTGGATACGCTGATCGTCGGTGCCTTTATCGAAGCGCGCTCGTGCGAGCGCTTCGCCAAGCTGGCGCCCTACCTGGACCCGGAGCTGTCCAAATTCTACCGCTCGCTGCTGAAGTCAGAGGGGCGCCATTACCAGGATTACCTGGGGTTGGCGCAGGATGCGGCGGGGGAGGCGATCGACGCGCGCATCGAGACTTTCCGTCGGATCGAGAACGAGCTGATCCTGTCGGAAGACGATAGCTTCCGTTTCCACAGCGGCGCGCCTGCGGCGGCCTGAATAAACCTGTGGGAGCGGCGTACCCAAAGGGCACTTCCGCGCCGCGAATAGGTCTTGGTGCATCTTGATTCGCACCGGGGCGCCGCTCCCACGCGAATACCCCAAGGGAAAGCCATCACTCGATCGGGAAGTCGATCAGCTCGAACCCCGAATCGTCGAGCTCCAGATACCAGCCGCGCCGGTCCCAGTCGCCGAGCACAATGCGGATGCCGCTGCCGTCACCCAGCTGATTCCGGTGCACCGCCGGGCGGTGGGTGTGGCCGTGAATCAGTTGCTCGACACCGGCGTCCAGCATCGCCTCGCGGACGGCCTGCGGATTGACGTCCATGATCTCGTCGGATTTCTCCATGCCCCGGGCCTTGCTGGCTTCGCGCAGCTGGCGCGCGATCGCCATGCGCTGTTCGACGGACTGCGCCAGGAACTGGCGTTGCCAGTTGGCATCGCGTACCTGGTTGCGAAATGCCAGGTATTCGGCATCGTCGGTGCAGAGCTGGTCACCGTGCATCAGCAGGATCGGGCCGGCCGGATGCTCGATGCAAAACGCCTCGGGCAGCAGCTCGCCACCGATTCGGGCCATGAGCGCTTCGCCGACGAGAAAATCGCGGTTGCCGTGCTGGAAGTACAGCCGGGTGCCGCTGGCGGAGAGGTGCGCCAGCGCACCGTATACGTCATCGAGCCCCGGCATCGGCGCGTCATCGCCGATCCAGGCCTCGAAGATGTCGCCGAGCAGGTAAAGCTCGTCGGCGCCGCTGGCCGTTTCCCGCAGAAAATGGAGAAACGCCCCGGTCAGGTCGGGGCGTTCCGGGCGTAGATGAAGATCTGACGCAAAGAGTCGTCGCATGCCGAGAGATTAGTCTTCCAGCGTTGCGGATTCGATGATGACGTCCTCGACCGGAACGTCCTGGTGGCCGGCGCGGAAGCCGGTCTTCACGGCCTTGATCTTGTTGACCACGTCCATGCCTTCGACGACCTTGCCGAATACCGCGTAACCCCAGCCCTGGGTGGTCTTGGCGGTGTGGTTGAGGAAGCTGTTGTCGTTGACGTTGATGAAGAACTGGGCGGACGCCGAGTGCGGGTCCATGGTGCGGGCCATGGCGATGGTGCCGGTGTCGTTCGACAGACCATTGTCAGCTTCGTTTTCGATGCTGGTGCCGGTCTTCTTCTCTTTCATGCCCGGTTCCATGCCGCCGCCCTGGATCATGAAGCCGTCGATGACGCGATGGAAGATCACGCCGTCATAGAAGCCTTCGCGCACGTACTTTTCGAAGTTGGCGGCGGTTTTCGGCGCCTTGTCGTGGTTGAGTTCGATCTTGATGACGCCGTGATTGGTGTTGAGAATTACCATTCGTACAGTCCTGATAGGATTTTTATGAACGCCGCCATTATAACGAAATGGTGGCGATTCGCATCCCGGGAAGTGTCACGCGCCTTCGCTCGACCGGACGATACGTATATAATATTGCGACTTTTTCGCTGTCAGGACAGACTTGGACGCCCAGCCGACTATGAGCAAACACGAAACCGTCAAGCCGACGAACTTTATCCACCAGATCATCGAGAAAGACCTTGCAGAAGAAAAGGTTGCCGGTGGTCAGGTCATCACACGTTTCCCGCCGGAGCCGAACGGCTATCTGCATATCGGTCACGCCAAGTCCATCTGCCTGAACTTCGGCACCGCCGAAAAATACCAGGGCACCTGCCACCTGCGCTTTGACGACACCAACCCCGAGAAGGAAAGTCAGGAGTACATCGACGCCATCGCCGAGGACGTGCGCTGGCTGGGCTTCAAGTGGGGTGGCGATATCCGCTACACCTCGGACTACTTCGACCAGCTGCACCAGTGGGCGGTATACCTGATCGAGCAGGGCAGGGCCTACGTCGACAGCCTCAGCGCCCATGAGATGCGCGAGTTCCGCGGCACCCTGACCGAGCCGGGCAAGAACAGCCCCTACCGCGAGCGTTCCGTCGAGGAGAACCTGGAGTTGTTCGAGCGCATGCGCAACGGCGAGTTCGACGAGGGCGACTGCGTGCTGCGCGCCAAAATCGACATGGCGGCGCCGAACATCAACCTGCGTGATCCGGTGATCTACCGTATCCGCAAGGCGCACCATCACCAGAGCGGCGACAAGTGGTGCATTTATCCGTCCTATGACTTCGCCCACGGTCAGTCCGACGCCCTCGAGGGTATCACCCACTCGATATGTACCCTGGAGTTCGAGGACCACCGTCCGCTGTACGACTGGTTCATCGAGAACCTGCCGGTGCCGGCACAGCCCCGCCAGTACGAATTCGCGCGCCTGAACCTGAATTATACCGTTACCAGTAAGCGCAAGCTGAAGCTGCTGGTCGAGGAAAAGCACGTCGCGGGCTGGGACGATCCGCGCATGCCGACCATCTCCGGTCTGCGCCGTCGCGGCTACACGCCGGCGTCGATCCGCAACTTCTGCGACATGATCGGCGTGACCCGCTCCAACGGCATCGTCGACATGGGCATGCTGGAAGCGGCGGTACGGGACGACCTGGATGCCAACGCTCCGCGCGCCATGTGCGTCACCCGTCCGCTGAAAGTGACTGTCAGCAACTTCGCCGAGGGCGGCGAAGAGTGGTTCGAACTGCCGGCACACCCGAAGGACGAGTCGATGGGCCTGCGCAAGGTGCCTTTCACCCGCAACCTGCTGATCGAGCAGGAAGACTTCGAAGAAGAGAAACCGCGCAAGTGGAAGCGTCTGGCGCCGGGCGATGCGGTGCGCCTGCGTGGTGCCTACGTCATCACCTGCGACGAGGTGATCAAGGACGAGGCGGGTAATGTCGTCGAACTGATCTGCAGCTACGACCCGGCGACCAAGGGCGAAAACCCGACCGGGTACAAGCCCAATGGCGTTATCCACTGGGTCTCGGCCAATCACTCGGTGCCCTGCGAAGTGCGCCTGTACGACCGCCTGTTCACCGAGGCGAACCCGGACGGCGACAAGGAGCGCGACTTCCACAACTTTATCAACCCCGAGTCGCTGGAAGTGCTGACCGACAGCCGCGTCGAGATCGGTCTCAAGCACGCGGTCGCCGAATCCCACTTCCAGTTCGAGCGTCTGGGTTATTTCAGCGTCGACAAGGATTCGGACGAATCGCGTCTGGTGATCAACCGTACTGTGACGCTGCGCGACTCCTGGGCCAAGATCCAGGGCAAGTAAGGCTTCAGGCGACAGGCTTCAGGCTGCAAACACAGGGCCCCGCAATTGCGGGGCCCTGTTTTTTGCGGGCTTGCCGATAGACAAGCTTTCCTGGCTGGATAGCCTTCGTGACGGGGTGCCGCTCCTAGGTGGATTCCACGGCTCCATCCAGCTCCGCCTGCCATCGCGCGATATGCTCGATCACCCAGTCCGGGTCATCCTGGGGCAGGTCGTGGCCGGCATCGGCGTGGAAATGCAGGCGTGCGCCCCAGTGTTTGGCGATAGCGGTGCTGCAGACGGGGCTCACCAGCCGGTCCCGGTCGCTGGCGAGGATCAGGGTCGGCGACTGCGGCGTATTGTCACCGATGCGACAGCAGGCGGACGCGAGCAGCTGGCGCAGGAAATTCATCCGGCTGACCGGGCACTCCCGGGCATAGCCGATCCAGGCCTTTATAGTCTCATCGCGCAAATCCCGGCGATTGCAGGTGAGGTCATAGATGCAGCCTTCACGCCTCTCCACCCGGACCGGGAGCGCCGCCAGCAGACGCAGCAGCGCTGGTGGTCGGATGCGGCGCCAGGGTGGGCTCAGGTCGCCAAAGCTGCTATTGATCAGCACCAGGCGGCGGACTTCGTGCGGGTGATGCAGCGCCCAGAGCGCCGCCACCATGCCGCCCATTGACAGCCCGAGCAGATTCACCGCGCCCTGATGCTGCAGCGGTTCGCGAATTGCCTCGAGGGCCGTGCGCAGACTGAGCGGGCTTGGCTCCCGACAGCGGGTGCCGTTACCGGGCAGGTCCGGGCAATAGACCGTTGCTTGCAGGCGGTCGGCCAGGCCTTGCGCGAAACTGCCCCAGTGGCGGTGTTCGCGCACCAGTCCCCGCAGCAGTACCCAGCTTTGCGCGGGCTCGGCGGCAGCCTTTGCGGGTTCGAAGCGTGCGAGCGTCGGAGCCATTCAGCGCCTGTCCGGCCAGGCCCAGCGGCGTTCCGCCTGGCGTTGGTGAGTTCTTCTGTCGTCATCGTACGGTACCCAGCTTTGCCAGGAGCGGGTGGCGCGGATCAAAAAATCCAGCAGCAGGCTGTGACGGCGCAGGATACGCTTGTGCCGGTGCGGCACCATCGGGTTGAACAGGCCTTTGAAACTCGTCAGCTGGCGCAGGTTTTTCTTGACCCAGAGCCAGGACCCCATTTCCAGCGTCAGCGGCATGAACAGGCCCGGACCTTTATCGCGCCGAATCCGATAGAGGTAGTCCCAGAGATCGCCGTGCGTCCGGTACTGATGGAACTGGGGTTCGATAACATAGGGATGGTGGGGTAACGCGCGCTCGAAAAGCCGGGTCAGGGCGTGCATCTCGGCGGCATTCTCGAACAGCCGGTTATTCCCGGCATAGGGAAACCAGATGCGGTCGCGCATGCCGAAGCCCGAGTGGCAGTCGAGCGACAGCGCGAACGGCGCGGCGCTGATTTGCGACTGCACCAGAGCGCAGAGCGCCTGCGCTTCGGGTTGCATCGGGTCCTCCCGGGGCCCCCTGTACCAGGGCAGCCAGCGGCTAATGCGGTGGCCCGAAACCAGCCAGGGGCCGGGCTGTTCGGCGTCGATGGGGGCGTTGCGCATCAGGTCGACGCCGTTGCCGTTACTGCGCCAGCCGTGGGCCATGCCGACCGGGTTGACCAGCGGACACAGCACCAGGCGGATATGTTCGAGGTCCTGTCTCAGGCCCTGGTCCCATTCAAGCCGGCTGAGCAGGTTGCGCAGCTGGGCCAGTACCAGTTGCGTGCCGATGCGTTCGACGCCGTGAATGCCGCCGCTCAGCAGCAGCACCGGCGCATCCGGAGCCGGGTTGCCGATCGTCAGCGCGTAGACCGGCAGCGCCAGGTTGCCATCGCAAACCTCGGCCAGGACGCTGGACTGCAGGCGCGGCTCGCCCTTGCGAATCAGGCGTTCGAGGCGGTGAAGCTCCGGCAGCTGACGGCGGTAGTAGGCCGTGAGGGAGTCGGGTGGATCGGTTCGGCGTGCGACGGCGAGCAGGGATTCCATCATGGCGGGCTTGGGTGGCAGGCTTCCATTGAGGTCTTAGTCTAGCAGGGCTTTGCGGGCTCGGCGGCCGGTAGCGCTTCCACTCTCGGTCGGCGTTGACGAAATGCAAGCGCGATCTGTTATGCTCGCGGACATTCGAGGCGGTAGGTGAGAAAAGCGATGGCAGGGAAGGGGTATCTTGGGGCTGCGCTGGCTGCGGCAGCGATAACGATGAGTGGCTGTTCCTCTGTGGCGACGACCGACACCGGCGCTGTTTCCCTGGCCGGGGATATCGCCATTACGCGCGTCGCGCTGCTGCCCGAAGAAGTGCTCGAAACCTCCGGCCTTGCGTTAGTTGACGGTCGCCTCTGGACGGTCAACGACAGCGGCAACGAGGCTGCGCTTTACGGCCTGGGACACAATGGCGCGGCTCTCGAGAAAGTGCTGTACCTGGCCGGTGCAGAGAATGTCGACTGGGAGGCCGTCGCGGCCGATGGCCAGTATCTGTTCGTGGCCGACTGCGGCAACAACCGCGGCAATCGCGCGCAGCTCGATCTCTACCGGGTCGCGTTGGCGGACCTCAGTGCGCCGGATGGCAGCCGCGTCGATTATCGTCGCATGCATTTCCGCTATGGGGAGCGCCTCGAAGTGACCTCGTCGGGCGACCACAACTATGATTGCGAAGCGCTGACGGCGGTCGACGACAGCCTGTGGCTGTTCAGCAAGGATCGGGGCGACGGGCAAAGCCGCCTTTACCGGCTGAGCGGTGCGGCCGACGAACAGTCGGTATTTCCCGTGGCGACCTACCCGGTGGACGGGCTCGTCACCGGGGCAGACTTCGATCCGGTCAGTCGTCGCCTGGCGTTGATCGGCTACAGTCGCGAGCGGCTGTTCGGTCACAGCTTCCTGTGGCTTGTGCCGGTTCCGGGCGAGCTGCCGGACTGGTCGGCGGCGCGACGTTACCGCCTCGGCATCTATGCCCAGTGGGAGGCGGTGAGCTGGGATGGACCGCAGCGGCTGCTGCTGACCGCCGAGCGCAGTGTGCTGACGGATACCATGCTGGGCGAAATCCGCCTTGACGCGCGGGGTGAGCCACGGCCGGCTCGCCAGGCCACCGAGGATCTGTGGTGATTGGGTTAAAAGGGTCGCGCATGGACGCAATCAATTGATTTATAATGGGCGCTAATTGTGCCGTCGCGGGGACCCAATGTCCGGCGGCGGATCGGCAACTTGAAAAGCAAAAGCTGGTTTGATGCTGCAAATCTACAACACTCTGAGCAAGGAAAAGGCGCCGTTCGAGCCGCTCGAGGCGGGCAAGATCAAGATGTACGTCTGCGGGGTGACCGTATACGACTACTGTCATATCGGGCATGCCCGCGTGATGGTCGCGTTCGACGTCATCACCCGCTACATGCGCGAGCGTGGCTGGGACGTAACCTACGTCCGCAACATTACCGACGTCGACGACAAGATCATCAGGCGCGCCGCCGAGAACGGCGAGGCGCCGGACGCCCTGACCGCGCGCATGATCGATGCCATGCACGAAGACGAGGATCGCCTCGGGGTACTGCGTCCGGACCAGGAACCGCGTGCCACCGGGCACATGGATGATATCGTCGCGCTGGTGCAGACCCTGATCGACAAGGGCTACGCCTACCAGGCGTCGAATGGCGACGTTTACTACCGCGTCGAGAAGTTCGCGGAATACGGCAAACTGACGCGCCAGAACATCGACGAGTTGCGATCCGGCGCCCGTATCGAGGTCGGTGAGGTCAAGGAAAGCCCGCTCGACTTCGTACTCTGGAAAGCGGCCAAGCCCGGCGAGGTGAGCTGGCCGTCGCCCTGGGGCGAGGGGCGGCCGGGCTGGCACATCGAATGCTCCGCGATGTCCAAGTGCTGCCTCGGCGATACCTTCGACATCCATGGCGGCGGTCCGGACCTGCCGTTCCCGCACCACGAGAACGAAATCGCGCAATCGGAGGCGGCCAACGGCGTCACCTTCGCCAACAGCTGGATGCACGCCGGTCCGGTGCGGGTCAACAGCGAGAAGATGTCGAAGTCGCTGGGCAACTTCTTCACCATCCGCGATGTGCTGGAGAAGTACAACCCGGAAGTGGTGCGTTACTTCCTCGCCAGCGTTCACTATCGCAGCTACATCGACTACAGCGAAGACAGTCTGCGGGAAGCGAAGAGCGCGCTGGAGCGCTTCTACCAGGCGCTGGCATCGGTCGAGGTTGCTGACAGCGAGCCGGAAAACGATGTCGAGGCCCGTTTCTTCGCGGCGATGGATGACGACTTCAACACGCCGAAGGCGCTGGCGGTGCTGTTCGAGCTGGTGACCGAGCTCAACAAGGCGGTGCGCGAAGGCAGTGCCGAGGCTGGCCGGATGGCGGCGCAGCTGAAGCGTCTGGGCGGTATTCTCGGTCTGCTGCAGCAGGACCCCGACGCCTTCCTGAAGGGCGAGGATCGCGCCGGCGAGCTCTCGTCCGATGCGATCGAGGCATTGATCGAGCAGCGCAACGCGGCGCGCCGCGACAAGGACTTCGCCGAGTCCGACCGCATTCGCGACGACCTGGCCGCACAGGGGGTGATCCTCAAGGACAGCCGTGAAGGCACCACCTGGTACCGAGAAGGCTGATCCGGCCACTCGAAGGCGACCCCCGGGGTCGCCTTTTTCGTTCCGGGGCGTGATTGCCCGTTTGCGGCAGAGGCTTTTCGAGCGGCCTTTTCAGCTCCGTTTCACCAGCGGCTTTTACACTCATGTCCGTGACCCTGATACTTTTCTGCAAGAAACCCGCGCCCGGCATCGGCAAGCAACGGCTGGCCGAAACGCTCGGTACGAATGCGGCTTTGCGCATCGCAAGCCTGTTGCACGATTGTGCCCTGGAGCAGCTGCGCCTATGGCGCGGTCCTAAGGTGCTGGCGACGGCGGTCGCGGCGGATGTGGACGGTTACCGCCAGTGCTATCCGGACATCGACCGGGTGCTGGCGCAGCCGGCCGGCAGCCTCGGCGAGCGTATTAATCATATCGATCGGATAATGCGCAGCGAGGGGCATGAGCGCCAGATTATCATCGGCTCCGATACCCCCGAGCAGACACCGGCGCGGCTGGAGGAGGCTGCGTCCGGTCTCGAGCGGCACGATATTTTTCTCGCGCCGGCGACCGATGGTGGTGTATCGCTGATGGCAACCCGTCGCGGCTGGCCCGACCTCGGGCCGCTGCCCTGGAGCACGGGTGAACTGGGTGAGGCGCTGGCGCGTAGCTGTGCCGATTCCGGGCTCGATGTCGGTTGGGGTCATGCCTGTCCCGACGTCGACCTGCCGTCCGACCTGGTGCGCCTGAAACGCTCGCTGGCCGCGGACCGGCGGCCTGCGCAGCGGGCGCTGCACGCATTACTGCAGGAGTTGATCTGATGGAGCGAATTCGCAGCCGGGACTGGTACCAGACCCCCGAAGGTGAGCCGCGTGGTTACATACGCCCGCATGCGCTGCGGGAGCTGTGGTTTCATACCGGGACCGCCTGCAACCTGAGCTGTCCCTTTTGCCTCGAAGGATCCGCGCCTGGCGACGACCGGCTGCAGATTGTCAGGCTTGCCGATGTCGAGCCTTTTCTGCGGGAAGCGCGGGAGCTGGGCGTCGAGCGGATCTCCTTCACCGGCGGCGAACCCTTTCTCGCCAAGGACCTGGTGCGGATTCTGCTGGCCGCCAGCGATATCGCCCCCTGCCTGGTGCTCACCAACGGCACCGATGCGCTGCACGCCCGCGCGCAGCAGCTCGAGCCGCTGCGTCACAGCCGCCATCCGGTCAGCTTTCGCGTCAGCATCGACTATCCGGATCAGGAAACGCACGATGCCGGGCGAGGGGAGGGGAATTTTCAAAATGCCCTCGATGGACTGCGTATTCTGCACGCCGAAGGATTTCATATTTCGATCGCGCGGCAGATGCAGCCCGATGAAGACCGCGACGCGGTAGAGGCCGCCTATGCCCGGCTGCTGCAGGCGAATGGTCTGCCGGCGGATACGCGGCTGGTGGCGTTCCCGGATTTTCTGCCGCCGGGTGCCAGTGCCGATGTGCCGGCGGTCAGCCAGCACTGCATGACAGCTTTCCAGACCGAAGAGAGTCGTCGCGCCTTCATGTGTGCCTTCAGCAAAATGGTGGTGAAACAGCACGACCGCATGCGTGTTTACGCCTGCACCCTGGTCGACGACGACGCCGAGTACGACCTGGGCGGCACGCTGCGCGAGGCCATGGAGCAGCAGATCAGCATGAAACACCACCGCTGCTTTTCCTGCTTCCGTTACGGCGCATCCTGCAGCGAGATATAGCCCGTGTCCGATAATCCTGAGCTGAGCTTGATCATACCGGTCGGGCCCGGGGAGGCGGCGGATTTTCCGTTGCTTCGGCAGCTCTCTCTGCTGCCGTCGAACTGGGAAATCCTGTTCGCCCTGTGCGAGCCCCGGGCTGATCTTTCGTCGCTGGTTGAACGCGATTTTTATACCGTTATCTCCAGTGCCGACCGTGCTGTGCAGATGAACCGTGCCAGCGAGGTCGCCAGGGGGCGCTGGCTGTGGTTCCTGCACCTTGATTCGATACTGACTGCCGGGATGATCAGCGGGTTGCAGCGGGCGCTGGTCGTCGCGCCCGAAGCGCTGCATTACTTTCGGCTCGGCTTTGCCGCGGATGGTGCGGGGCCTACGCGGTTCAATGCCTGGGGCGCCAACCTCCGATCGCGCTGGCTTGGGGTGCCGTTCGGCGATCAGGGGTTCTGTTTGCCGGCGCAGGTTTTCAGTGCACTTGGTGGATATCCCGAGCGAGTATCCTACGGGGAGGACCATCTGCTGGTATGGTATGCCAGGCAGGCCGGCATAGCCCTGCACGAGGTCGATGCGACGCTCGTCACCAGCGCTCGTAAATATAAGCGGGGCTGGTTGCGCCTGACCCTCCTTTACCAGTGGCGCTGGCTGAGGCAGGCGGCCCCCGAGTGTGGTCGGCTGCTGGTCCGGCGCCTGGCTCGTAGATGCCTGCGCAAGACCGCATAATGTCGGTTCGGTAGTCTAATTGTTTCGAGATGGTCAATGTCCTTTTTGTCCGCCAATAAATTCGCGGCGTGTCACTGGAGTACCTGAATGACGAACGTCGATATCCATAATCCCCGGGTCGAGATCGAATACTGTCCCGGATGTCGCTGGCTGCTTCGGGCGGGCTGGATGGCGCAGGAGCTTCTCAGTACCTTCGAAGGACAGTTGGGCGAGGTGGCGTTGATTCCGAGCAAGGTACCCGGCGCCTATCAGATACGTTTCGATGGCGAGCTGCTTTGGTGCCGCAAGCGTAACGGCGGCTTTCCGGAGGTCAAGACGCTCAAACAGCTGGTGCGGGACAAGCTGGACCCGGAGATGAACCTTGGGCATCTCGACCGCGAGTAGTGACATCTTGGGTGGGCTTCTTGGAGTAGCTGTGACTGCCATGGATGTTGGGAATCCTGAGGCTGCCGGAGCAGTCTCGAGCGAAGGGCATCGACAACCCGGTGGGGTGCGGTGCGTTCCGCTTACCGGCACCCTGCGGAACAGGGGCGGCGTTGCAGGATCACCGCGTCGGCGGCGACGAACTCCAGGCTGCAGTCGAAGCGTCGGGCCAGATACTCGAAGGTCCGGTCGCTGAAGAAGCAGACATGGGTCTGGTCGTTCTTGTAGTGCCAGCTGCTGAAGGCCTTGGCGTCCAGAACCCGTTTGGTCATCAGGCCGAGATATCCGCCGGGACGTAACAGGTCCATAAGCCGTGCGAGTTCCTCTCCCGGGCAATACAGGTGTTCGATAACCTCGGTGGCACAGATAAAGTCGTATTGCTGCTGCAGTGCCGATGCGTCCGGTGCGTAGTAGAGGTCGTAGAGGCGCACTTCGTGACCGGCCTCGCGCAGCATCATCGCCAGTGCCGGTCCCGGTCCGCAGCCAAAATCGAGTCCGCTGCTGCCGGGTCGCAGGCGAACGTTGAGCGGTTCGAACAGGCGTGACAGGAAGCGCCGGTAGCCGCTGTCCCCGGGATCGTTTTCGTGCGTGTCGTAGATCGCTTTTTCAGCCTCGGCGCCGAGGCGTTGCTGCGGCGGGACGAAGACCAGGTCGCAGTCGGCGCACTGGAAGTAGTCCCGGCGCCGGTCGCGGTGATAATGCTGGCAGTCGCTGCCCGCGCAAAGCGGACAGGCGAGGCAAGGGTCCATCAGGACTTGCTGGTGGCGTTGCAGGCTTCGAGGGTGTTTTCCATCAGGCAGGCGACGGTCATCGGCCCGACACCGCCCGGTACCGGCGTGATCCAGCTGGCGCGTTCAGCCGCTGCGCTATATTCGACATCGCCAACCAGCTGCCCGTCATCGAGGCGGTTGATGCCGACGTCGATGACCACCGCGCCCGGCTTGATCCATTCACCCTTGACCAGTCCCGGAATGCCGACGCCTACCACGACGATTTCTGCGCGTCCAACGTGCTTGTCGAGGTTGCGGGTGAAGCGGTGGGTAGTGGTGACGGTGCAGCCTGCCAGCAGCAGTTCCAGCGACATCGGTCGACCAACGATATTGGAAGCGCCTACCACGACCGCTTCCTTGCCATGCAGTTCAACCCCGGTGGAATCCAGCAGTTTCATCACACCCTTCGGCGTGCAGGGACGCAATGCCGGCAGGCGCTGCGCCAGACGACCGAGGTTGAACGGATGGAAGCCGTCCACATCCTTATCGGGGCGGATGCGCTCGAGAATTTCGTTGGCCTCCAGCTGCTCCGGCAGCGGTAGCTGTACCAGTATGCCGTCAACGTCAGCGTTGGCATTGAGTTGGTCTACGAGATCGAGAAGCTGCTGTTGAGAGGTAGAGGCGGGCAGGTCAAAGGAAAGGGATTCAATGCCGACTTCTTTGCAGGCATTCTTCTTGTTGCGGACATAGACCTGGGAAGCGGAATCGTCGCCGACCAGAACCACCGCCAGGCAGGGCGCGCGCTTGCCAGCTGCGAGGCGCTGCTGGACACCGTCGGCTACCTGTTGGCGTACTTCGGCCGCGATTCGCTTACCGTCTATAATGTGTGCAGTCATCGTTGAGCTGTCTTCCTGGAACCAGAGGCTAGTAATCTGGGGCGGATTTTCTCATGGTTACAGCTGTGGGGCCAAGTGGGGATTTCCATAAATAGAGGAAGGCTGTTACCCCGCTGGTGAAAACGCTAGTCCAAAGTGTCTGTATATTCTCTAACCAGTTTGATTTTGCTGAAAAAAATTCGAATTGGGTGTTGACGTCGGTCGGGAGCAGGCTTAGTATACGCACCTCCTTCGGACGGGTCGCCTACAAGGCGGCGTAAAGAAGGCGGGCAGCAAGGCGCCCGTAGCTCAACCGGATAGAGCAACGGCCTTCTAAGCCGTAGGTTGCAGGTTCGAGTCCTGCCGGGCGTGCCATTTGCAACCTTGCTGTTCCGGTGGAGTGAAAATCAGGTAGTGGTGGGCGTAGCTCAGTTGGTAGAGCCCAGGATTGTGACTCCTGTGGTCGTGGGTTCAAGTCCCATCGTCCACCCCATTTTCCCTTCTTTAATTCGCAATTCATTCGCTGGCGCCTTTGGGGCGCAATTTCCCGTTGTTATCTCTGTCCTGTTGCTGTTAACGCCTTTTCTCGAAGGGTAGCGGAGCTCTGTAGTATCAGGGGCGGCCCGCTTGACTATTCGGGGTAACTGGCACAGAATTTCGCGCTTTAGAATTCAGTCTGCGGCGTCTGTGTCAGGTCGGGAAACGATGTTACCGCCTTGCGGATCACTCAGGGACGGATGCGTGCCCGCAGATCTCGATCCAATATGCTGCAAGTTTTTTTGTGAGGAATTCCATGCAAGTTTCTGTTGAAGCGACTTCGGGCCTCGAGCGTCAGATGACGATCACTGTTCCGGCCGAGCGTATCGATAATGATGTAGCCAAGCGTGTGCAGGAGACTGCCCGTCGCGTCCGTATCGATGGCTTCCGCCCGGGCAAAGTACCGGTCAAGATTGTCCAGAAGCGCTACGGTGCAGGCATTCGCCAGGAAGTCCTGGGTGAAGTCGTCCAGCAGAGCTTCTATGAAGCGGCTCAGCAGGAAAAGCTGATCCCGGCGGGCGGTCCGAACATCGAATTCAAAACCGACAAGGCCGGTGAGGACCTCGAGTTCGTCGCTACTTTCGAAGTGTACCCGGAAATCGCCCTGGCGGATTTCTCCGAAGTCGAAATCGAGAAGCAGAGCGCCAGCGTGACCGACGCCGATCTCGAGAAGATGATCGATACCCTGCGCAAGCAGCAGGCCAGCTGGAATGTGGTCGAGCGTGCGGCGGAAGACGGTGATCGCGTCAAGATCGACTTCGAAGGCTTCATCGATGGCGAGGCGTTCGAAGGCGGCAAGGGCGAAGGCATGGACCTGGTGCTGGGCTCCAATACCATGATCCCGGGCTTCGAAGCAGGCCTGATCGGTGCCTCCGCCGGTGAAGAGAAAGAGCTGAACGTTACTTTCCCGGAAGACTACCAGGCCGAGAACCTGAAAGGTAAGGATGCTGTCTTCAAGGTCAAGGTGCAGAGCGTTTCCGCTTCTTCCCAGCCGGAACTGAACGAAGAGTTCTTCGCCAAATTCGGCCTGGAAGGCAAGACCGAGGAAGAGTTCCTGGCTGAAGTCCGCGCCAACATGGATCGCGAACTGAAGCAGGCGCTGAAGATGAAGCTGAAGGAACAGGCCTTCGGCAAACTGGTCAAACAGAACAACATCGACGTTCCGAGCGCGCTGGTCGACAACGAAATCGACAATCTGCGCAAGCAGGCGCTGCAGCAGTTCGGCGGTGCCAGCGCCAACCTGGATCCGAGCATGCTGCCGAAGGAACTGTTCGAAGAGCAGGCCAAGCGTCGTGTCAGCATCGGCCTGCTGGTGCAGGAAGTGATCAAGGCCAACAGCATCAAGGTTGATGACGACCGCGTCCGTGCCCAGATCGAAGAGCTGGCCTCCACCTACCAGGAGCCGCAGCAGGTTATCGACTGGTACTACGGCAACAACGACATGCTGAACCAGATCCAGAGCATGGTGATGGAAGATCAGGTAGTTGATCAGCTGCTCGCTTCTGCTAAAGTCGTTGAAGTCGAAGTCAGCTACGAAGACGCGATCAAGCCGGCTCAGCCCGAAGCTGAAGCCGAGGGTGAAGACGCTGCCGCTGAATAAGCCGGTTGCGATCACGCTCTAACAGATCAAGGAAAAACGACAGTTGGCGCAGGCTGGCTGTCGTTTTTTTCGCTTTTCAGGCTAAGGAGAGAAGTTGAATGTCAGATATCTTTAAGGGGCAGGGCGCATCCACCATCACCTCCAATCTGGTGCCGATGGTGGTCGAGCAGACCGCACGCGGAGAGCGGGCCTACGATATCTATTCGCGGTTGCTGAAGGAGCGCGTGATTTTCATGGTCGGCCCGGTAGAGGATCACATGGCCAACCTGATCGTGGCGCAGCTGCTGTTCCTCGAAGCCGAGAACCCGGACAAGGATATCCATCTTTATATCAACTCTCCGGGCGGTTCGGTCACGGCGGGCTTGGCGATTTACGATACCATGCGCTTCATCAAGCCCGATGTCAGCACCATGTGTATCGGTCAGGCTGCCAGCATGGGGGCTTTCCTGCTGGCCGGCGGTGCCACCGGCAAACGCTATGCGCTGCCGAATTCGCGGGTAATGATCCATCAGCCGCTGGGCGGTTATCAGGGTCAGGCGACCGATATCGAAATTCATACCAAGGAGATCCTGTCGATCCGTCACAAGCTCAACGAGCTGCTGGCGTATCACACCGGGCAGGACCTCGAAACCATCGCCCGCGACACTGACCGCGACAACTTCATGGGCCCGGCGGCGGCCAAGGAGTACGGTCTGATCGATGCGGTGCTGGATCAGCGGGTAACCGAAGGCTGATAGCGCACAAGGGCTCGCCGGACATCCGAGGGTGTTCGGCGCTCCTGGCGGTTATAATTGGCGTATCGGGTTGAAATCGTGCGACCATGCCGTTATCTATAAAGTTTACGCTATCGCACAGTTGAGGTAGTCGAATGTCCGACGTTATGAAAGGTAAAGGCGGAGACGGCAGCAAGCTGTTCTGCTCGTTCTGCGGCAAGAGCCAGGACGAAGTACGCAAGCTGATCGCCGGCCCGTCCGTCTTTATCTGTGATGAGTGTGTCGATCTGTGCAACGACATCATTCGTGAAGAGATCCAGGAAATCGAGAGCCAGGAGCAGAGCGACCGCCTGCCGATCCCGGCCGAGATCAAGAAGAACCTGGACGATTATGTTATTGGCCAGGAGCAGGCCAAGAAGGTTCTCTCGGTTGCCGTCTACAACCACTACAAGCGCCTGCGCTTCAAGGAGCGCCGGGAGCAGGGTGTGGAGCTCGGCAAGAGCAATATCCTGCTGATCGGCCCGACCGGCAGCGGCAAGACACTGCTGGCGCAGACGCTGGCACGCATGCTCAATGTGCCGTTCACCATCGCAGACGCCACCACGCTGACCGAAGCGGGCTATGTCGGTGAGGATGTCGAGAACATCATCCAGAAGCTGCTGCAGAAGTGCGACTACGACGTCGAGAAGGCGCAGCTGGGGATCGTATACATCGATGAGATCGACAAGATCTCGCGCAAGTCCGATAACCCGTCCATTACCCGCGACGTGTCCGGTGAGGGCGTGCAGCAGGCGTTGCTGAAACTGATCGAGGGCACCGTGGCCTCGGTCCCGCCGCAGGGTGGCCGCAAGCATCCGCAGCAGGAGTTCCTGCAGGTCGATACCTCGAACATCCTCTTTATCTGCGGTGGCGCCTTTGCCGGCCTGGATCAGATTATCCGGGCGCGTTCGGAGAAGAGTTCGATCGGTTTCAGTGCCCAGGTCAAGGGCAAACAGGATCAGAAATCGATCGGCGAAACCCTGATGGGTGTCGAGGCCGACGACCTCGTCAAGTACGGCCTGATTCCGGAATTCGTCGGCCGTCTGCCGATGGTTGCGGTGCTGTCCGAGCTCGACGAGGAAGCGCTGATCACCATTCTGACAGAGCCGAAGAACAGCCTCACCAAGCAGTACGCTGCACTGTTCGAGATGGAAGGCGTCGAGGTCGACTTCCGCAAGGAAGCCCTGCGTGCGGTGGCGCGCAAGGCCCTGGAGCGTCGTACCGGTGCCCGCGGCCTGCGTTCGATCCTGGAGGCGGTGCTGCTCGATACCATGTATCAGCTGCCCTCGCTCGAGAACGTCAGCAAGGTGGTGATCGACGACGGCGTGATCGAAGGCGAGTCGGAACCGTTGCTGATCTACGAATCGCCGGAGCAGTCGCCTCGCGCAGCAGCCGAAGACTGATCGATAGTCGATTCGAAAAAAGGGACGCGCCAGCGTCCCTTTTTTGTTGTGTCCGGACGGTTGGTTTGGCCTTCTGTCCGGAGGCTGGTCAGGGCGGAAAAGCTGCGTAACCCAACATCAGCAATGGTTCGTCCCATGGTCAATCGATCTGCAATACGATCGCTAGGGTGGGTTCACTGAAAACTGCTCCTGCATTTTAAGTATTTCCACCTTCCTTGGCGGTTCCGCGATGCCTGAATCATGTCGGTTGCGTTGATTCCGCATGCATTGCATCGCTGCACCCACCCTACAGCTCGGAGCTGGCGCTGACGGCGCGCTCAGGCCAGTTATCAGGCACCACAAAGCCACGCTGCCGTTCAATCCATTCGGTGCCGTCGGCTGTCGGCTGTAGCAGGCTGAGCAGCGCCGGTTGTGACTGCCGTGTCAGGTATTCCAGGAGTTCCGGCTGTTCGAGGCTGTCGTCCAGGGCCAGGCGCGCAGGTGCGAGCCAGCGCAGTTTCGGCAGTACCGCATAGCGGGTTGCAGGCTGTGGCGGCAGGTCGCGAAATTCGTTCAGCGTGCACCAGAAGCCGCGCAGGTGACTGGGATTGATATCCGGATGCAGCCGCTTCGGCGCACCCGAGCCGAGGCGGTAGAACAGGTATCCCGGCATCAGCAGCTCGACAACGGGGTCGATGGCACCGAGATTAGCCAGGGTACGCTGTCCGGCCGGATTGAGCGACAGCCGTAACTGGTGTTGCTGCAGCCGCTGCCACTTGATATCCAGGCGGTCACGCAACCCGGGACCGACGAAGTGCCGCAGTTCGCTGCCGTCGCCGGTACAGAGGTAGAATTTGACCGCTGTCTCGAGGTGATGCCAGCGTCTCTGGCGACGGTAGACGAAGTCGAATTCGCCCAGCGTTCGACCCTCCTGTCGGCACTGGATATTGCGGTGCAGTTCGTCGACAGAACCTTGCAGCAGCTCGGCGATCAGGTCCTCGAAATACAGACCCAGACGGCGGTGCCGTGGCGGCATGAATGGCTCGGTAATCGCAGGATCTTTGCCGAGGAGATCGCGCAGGGAGGTGCAGGCGGCGTTCATCAGCGCCGGTGCGCCGATTGCCCAAAGCCTTTCGCGGCGCAGGGCATCGGGCTCGTCGAGCAGTTGGCAATAAAGATGAGGCGGCGCCTGGTCCGTATCCAGTGGGTTCAAAAGCTTGGTAAACTCCCCAACTAATCAGGTTTGATGATAAGGAAGATCTGTCCCGATGACCTTTGTGCAGAAGCGCTCCACCAATACCAAGCCTGTCAAAGCCCAGGACCGCCGGCTGATGGTATCGGATACCGATATCAATTATATCCTGGTCAATGGGGCCCAATTGTCGCTGGGCAAACTCAAGCGGGCCAAGTCGTTCGATGCGCGCCTCTACTATTTTGCCGAGATCGGCGTCTACCTGGAAGTGTCGCTGTCCCGCGGCGCCGGTATCAGCGACGCGACCCGCGAAACACTGCAGGAAATTCATAAGCAGGCGCTGTATTTGCATATGGAGGCGAACAAGGCCGAGCATCTTCATAAATTCGAAAGCGATGTGTCCGGCGCGAAATGATCCCGAAGACAGGATTGCAACAGAGCAGTGACTGAAACTACCACTCAGGACTTCGATGCCAAGGCGTTTCTGGCGCGGCTGACCTCCAGGCCCGGTGTCTACCAGATGTACGGGGCCGACGACGCGATCCTGTATGTCGGCAAGGCCAAGAACCTCAAGAAGCGTGTCAGCAGTTATTTTCGCAGCACGGGCCTCGCGCCGAAGACGCGGGCGCTGGTCGCGCGTATCGCCCACGTCGAGGTGACGGTCACCAACAGCGAAACCGAAGCATTGCTGTTGGAACAGAACCTGATCAAGGAGCAGCGCCCGCCCTACAATATCCTGCTGCGGGACGACAAGTCCTACCCCTACATCTTTGTCTCCGACCAGGATGCCTATCCCGCAATGCGTTTTCATCGGGGCGCGCGGCGCAGGAAAGGGCGCTACTTCGGTCCCTATCCCAGCGGCGGAGCAGTACGCGAGACGCTGAACCTGATGCAGAAGCTGTTTCGCATCCGCTCCTGTGAGGACAGCTTTTACCGTAATCGTACCCGGCCCTGCCTGCAGTACCAGATCGATCGCTGCACGGGTCCCTGCGTCGATCTGGTGACGCCCGAGGACTATGCCCGGGACCTGCGCCTCGCGACGCTGTTTCTCGAGGGAAAAAGCCAGATGGCGATGCAGGAGCTGGCAGAGCAGATGGAGGCCGCCGCGGCCCGGCTCGACTTCGAGCAGGCGGCGCGTTTTCGCGATCAGATATCGCAGCTGCAGCGCATTCAGGAGCAACAGTATGTCAGCGGCCTTGAGGGTGACGCCGATGTTGTCGGCTGTGCGCTCAAGGCCGGTGCCGTCGGCGTGCATATGCTGTACGTACGCGGCGGCCGCATTATCGGCAGCAAGGTGTTCCATCCCAAGGTTTCGGTCGAAGACAGCGAGTCCGATGTGCTGTCGGCGTTTCTTGCGCAATGGTACCTCGGTTCGGCGCGGGAGATCCCCGACCAGGTGATCGTACCGTTCGAGCTGGAGGATGCCGATGCACTGGAGCAGGCGCTGGCGCAGCGCCGCGGGCGCAAGGTGGCGGTCCAGTACCGGGTGCGGGGCGACAAGGCCGGCTGGCAGCGGCTGGCCCAGACCAACGCCGAACAGCAGCTCGCCAGTCACCTCGCCAGCAAGCAGAACGTCTACAACCGTTTCCTGGCGCTGCAGCAGGTGCTGGGGCTGGATGCGGTACCCCGGCGTCTCGAGTGCTTCGATATCAGCCACAGTTCCGGCGAAGCGACGGTGGCGTCCTGCGTGGTGTTCGACCACAACGGGCCGCTGAAATCGGACTACCGGCATTTCAATATCGATGGCATCACCGCCGGCGATGATTACGCGGCCATGCATCAGGCCCTGACCCGGCGCTATACCCGGCTCAAGAAGGGGGAGGGCAAACTGCCGGATATCCTGCTGATCGACGGTGGCAAGGGGCAGGTCAGTCAGGCGCGGGATGTGCTGCAGGAACTGCAGATCGACGACGTGCTGATCGTCGGTGTCGCCAAGGGGCCGAGTCGGCGGGCCGGGCTTGAAGTCCTGGTGATGGCCGATTCCGGCGAGGAGGTCACACTGGCGGGCGACGACCCTGCGCTGCACCTGATCCAGCATATCCGTGACGAGGCGCACCGCTTTGCGATTACCGGCCACCGTGCCCGGCGTGGCAAGGCCCGGCGTCAGTCCAGGCTCGAGGGTATTCCCGGGGTCGGCCCCAAGCGCCGGCGCGAATTACTGCGGCATTTCGGCGGAGTCGCCGAGGTAGAGCGCGCCAGTATTGAAGAAATTGCAAAAGTCTCTACCATAAGCCGCAAGCTCGCGGAGGAAATCTATGCCGCGCTACATCCCGATCTCTAGCGGCAGGTATTATGCTGTTTTCGATGAAAATCCCCAATCTGTTGACCCTTGCGCGTATCATCCTGATTCCCGTTTTCGTCCTGCTCTACTATCTGCCCCAGGCCTGGTCGCCGATCGCCGCGGCGATGGTCTTCGGGCTGGCGGCGCTGACGGACTGGTTCGACGGTTACCTGGCGCGACGCCTCAACCAGTCGTCGCCGTTCGGTGCCTTTCTCGACCCGGTCGCCGACAAGCTGATGGTTGCCGTGGCCCTGGTTCTGTTGGTCGAGACCTTTGACGAACCCTGGATCACCATTCCGGCCGCAATCATCATCGGCCGGGAGATCGTGATCTCCGCACTTCGTGAATGGATGGCGGAACTCGGCGAGCGTGCCAGCGTGGCGGTGTCCTACATCGGCAAAGTGAAGACTACGCTGCAGATGGTGGCGATCCTGTTGCTGATCGGCTTCACGCCGTACTCGGCACTCTCCTGGATCGGCGTCGTGGCGCTGTATGGCGCGACGTTGCTCACCCTCTGGTCCATGGTGCAGTACCTGGCAGCCGCCTGGCCGTTGTTGCGCGAAGATATCTGATATTTCCGCCCAACGGCAGGAACCATAAGCCGTGAGAGGTACGCTGGTGGCGCGTGCCTCGCGCACTCCCATTTGAGTGTTTTTTGACCTAAGTGCTTAATCTCTAAGTAAAAATATTCTATTTCAGTGTTGACACATTCGCCGAGGTCTCTATAATACGCACCACTTACGACGCAGGCGGGAATAGCTCAGTTGGTAGAGCACGACCTTGCCAA
>JABXIM010000248.1 GCA_013373085.1 Oceanospirillaceae bacterium
AATGAAAAAGCCCGCGGTCCTTTCGGAGCGCGGGCTTTTTTGTCGGCTTGTCGTAGGTTGGGCCTAGTGCCGAAGGCACGTAACCCAACACCGGGGCCAGCCGCTACCAACCGATCTGTACTGCGCTCGATATGATGGGTCCGCGATGCCCAGGCAGCGACGTAACGGCAACATGCGCCGCTGTATCGTTTGCCCCGTCCCACACGCTACCCGCTGTTCTGTGGGAACGGCGCCCCGCCGCGAATATCCTCAGCTCAATCGGTGTTGCGAATCATCTCCGCGATCGCAAACATCGGCTCCTTCAACATCTCACGCAGCTCCGGATCCGCATCAATCGCATCCAGCGCCCTTTCCATGCAAAGCAGCCACTGGTCTCGCTCCGCCGGCCCGATGGAAAAACCGGCATGGGGCGAGGTCATGCAAACCGATCCGTATTTCTCCGCATAAATCTGCGGACCACCCATCCAGCCGGTCAGATATTCCGCCAGCCGTTCCTTCATCGGAGCGAGGTCCTTGCCGTGCATGGCGCGGATACCGGCCGCTTCCGGCAGGCTGTCCATGATGTCGTAGAAGGCACTGGTCAGTTGACGGATCCTGTCTTCGCCCAACGCCTCGTAGGGGGTGTTGTATGTCGCCATCAGGCATCCTCCTCGGTATTGCCTGTTCTTGTTTATTGTAGGAACGGCACACCCAAAGGACACTTCCCCGCCGCGAACAATACCGGCACTCAGGCTTGCTATCGCCGTGGGAGCGGCGCCCCGCCGCGAATAAATCCGGCTCCCCTAGGCGCCGAAACCGAAATTCTCGGTGACGTAGTCGATATCCTTGTCACCGCGGCCGGAAAGGTTGATCAGGATGGTCTGGCCCGGGTTCTCGCGACCATACTTCATCGCCCAGGCGACGGCGTGAGCGCTCTCCAGTGCGGGAATAATGCCTTCCATGCGCGACAGCCGGTAGAACGCATCCAGCGTCTCGTCGTCGCTGACAGCATGGTAGCTGACCTTGCCCTCGGTCTTGAGGAAGGAGTGCTCGGGACCGACACCCGGATAGTCGAGGCCGGAGGCGATGGAGTGCACCGGCGCCGGGTTGCCTTCGTCGTCGGTCAGCAGCAGGCATTTGAAGCCGTGGATCATGCCCGGCTTGCCGAAGGTCATGGTGGCCGAGTGCTCGCCCAGCTTGGTGCCCTTGCCGAGCGGTTCGACACCGTTGAGGCCCACACCGTTGTCATCGAGGAAGGCGCTGAACAGCCCCATGGCGTTGGAGCCGCCGCCGACGCAGGCACCGACTTGATCCGGTAGCTCGCCAACCATTTCCAGGAACTGGTCCTTGGCCTCGAAACCCACCACCGACTGGAAATCGCGCACCATCAGCGGAAAAGGGTGCGGACCGACCACAGAGCCGATGGCGAACAGTGCGGTATCGGCCTGGCCAAGGTAGGACTGGAAGGCCGAATCCACCGCCTCCTTGAGACTGCGGCCGCCGAAACCCACCGGCACCACCTCGGCGCCCAGCAGCTTCATGCGGGTGACGTTGGGCGACTCCTTGGCGATATCGATCTCGCCCATGTGGATCTCGCACTCCATGCCGAAGTAAGCCGCAGCGGTCGCCAGCGCCACACCGTGCTGCCCGGCGCCGGTTTCGGCGATCAGCCTGGTCTTGCCCATGTGCTTGGCCAGCAGCGCCTCGGCCATGCAGTGGTTCAGCTTGTGGGCACCGGAGTGGTTCAGGTCCTCGCGCTTGAGGTAGATGTGGGCGCCCACTTCGCGGCTCAGATTATGGGCGTAATAGACCGGCGTCGGGCGACCCTGGTAGTGCTTGCGGATATAGCGCAGTTCGTTGAGGAAGTCGGCGGAGCGGCCGAGGGTCAGGTAGGCGCGATTGATCTCGGCGAACTGAGGTTCCAGCTCCGGAGGCAGGAAGGCCCCGCCGAACTCGCCGAAGTAACCTTCCTTGCTGGGATAATTCTTGAGGTAACCCATGCGCGATATCCTTTTTACTAACGTTTTAGGACGTAATGTCAGTCTCAGAGCCCTGTCCAGGCCCACGACTGCGTTGTTCGCCACTTATGTAGAGCAACTACACTACGTGACTCACGCCTTGCCGTGAACCTGGACAGGGCGGCTGAGTGCGACATTACTTCCTGAAACGTTAGTATGTGATACGGAAAAAGCCGTCCGTCACAATAAAATCAAACGCATGGGGTTACAAGAAGCGCTGCCCGGGAGGCCGCTCAGGCGTGTTGCGCTCTGGCCCAGGCCGGCGGGCGGTGATAGCGCCCCACCACCGAACTCATGCACAGAAACGCCAGCAGCGAATAGAGCACCTGCAGCGGCTCGAAGACGGTGAATGCCAGCGCCACGATCAGCACATCCGCCGTCAGCGTGGTCCTGCTGGCATGAATCCCGAAACGCCGCTCCAGAAAGATCGAGAGGATCGACAACCCGCCGAGGGATGCCTGATGACGGAACAGGATGATCAGGCCAAAACCGACCAGCACGCCGCCGAGGATCGAGGACATGACCGGTTCGGCGATATCGAATGCCAGGTATCGACGCATCAGCTCCGACAACAGTGACAGCAGACTGACACCGACGAAGGTCCTGAAGGTAAAGCTCGCTCCCATGAAGCGGAACGACAGCAGATAGAACGGCAGGTTGAGAATGAAGAACAACTGGCCGAAGCTCAGGTCCGTCATCCGCTGCAGGATCAGACCCAGACCCGCGGTACCGCTGATCAGTAGATTGGAAGCGTTGAGCAGGTGGATGCCCAGCGCGACGAGCAGACAGCCTTCCAGGATGGAAAGCCAGCGATGTGTCATGATCATATTGGCAACTCCCCCGCTTGTGGCGGTTCGAAGCGAAAACGGAAAACAGCCGGATCTTGTGGATCCCGCCCGTTGATGACGGCAGGGTAGCGCCGGTCACCGACAGGACACGCGAACCGCAGGTACTGCGGTCGCGCGTTATTGATTTATGCATTATTTACGCCAGGGCAGAAAGCCCCCGGCGGCGGGCGCACAGCGACCCGCTCCGCCCCGAATTGCGCCCTGATACCGCAAGCGGGCACCGCAATGGGGCCGGAACGCGGTTCCCATCAGACTCAGAGCGTGGGCACGACCGGTGCTCTGCGCAGTTTAAGCAGGGAGTCGAACGTCAGCAGCGCCAGCGCGCTCCAGATCAGGCCGAAGGTCACCAGCTTGCCGGGGCTCAGCGGCTCGTCGTAGACGAATACCGCCAGCAGGAACATGCCGCTGGGACCGATGTACTGGAAAAAGCCCAGCGCCGTCAGGCTGATGCGGTTGGCCGCGGCGGCGAAACACATCAACGGCACCATGGTCACCGGGCCGGCGGCGAACAGCAGCAGGTTGATCCAGGCCGGGTTGGACGCCAGGTCGCTGGTCGGGCTGTTGATCAGCAGCAGGTAGGCGGCAGCCAGCGGCAGCATGATACCGGTCTCGAGAGCCATGCCGGTGAAGCTGCTGACACCGATCTTCTTGCGCACCAGCCCATACAGTCCGAAGGTCGTCGCCAGCGCCAGCGCGATCCACGGCAGGCGCCCGAACTGCACCAGCTCGAACAACACCGCCGCGACACAGAGCAGCGCCGCGATCGTCCTTACCCTGTCCAGGCGTTCGCGGAAAAACAGCATTCCGAGCAGGATATTGATCAACGGGTTGATGTAATAGCCGAGGCTCGCGCTCAGCATGTAATTGTGGTTCACCGCCCAGATGAAGATCCCCCAGTTCACGCCGATCAGCGTGGTCGACGCCAGCAGCGCCAGCAGCGCCCGCCGGGAACGCAGTGTCGCCATCAGTTCGTCGCGCCGGCGCAGCAGCACGATCAGCCCCAGTGTCAGCACGAAGGACCACAACACCCGATGCGCCAGGATTTCGGTGGCCGGTACGCTCTGCAGCAGTTTGAAATACACCGGGGCAATGCCCCAGAGGCTATAGGCCGTAATGGCGAGCAGGGCACCGCTTTTGGCAGTCAGGTTCATGCTGGTCTCGGATCTGGCTGGATGTGTTCCGGGGATCGCCCGAAATCGGGGAGTAATTGTATCACATCGCCAAAGTTGCGCCGATGACGGCGTCGCCTGACTGACGATGGATTTCGACAACAGTCTGTTGTCGGAACGCGACAAAGCGCCCTGCAAAAGGCCGCCCGCCGCAAAACGTGTACAAAAATATAATTAAATATTTGAAATCAAATAACTATAAATGTATACAATACACCTCGCCGTCGTTCACAACTGGACGCCCCACTCCGTATAGAGGCTACCGGAGAAGGGGACCGGACACGGTAACGGCCAGGTCCCTGCGCCTGGCCGCCTGGAGGACAGGAAGTCCGTTGTTTCCGCTGACATAAAAACAACGATCGGCCCGCCGGCATCTGGCGTGTACGATCGCAGAGGATCGCAATGACAACTACAACAGAGAACGCTTCGTACAGGCGCTGAAACGAAACCGATTCGAGCAGCCCCACCCGTTCCCCGGGATGGGCTTCACCTATCGCTTGCCAATTCAGGGTCCTGAACGATGAACAGAAACAACCAAAGCAAGTCCGTATTCGATTTCTACGGCAGGCCGCCGATTCTGAAGGCGCTGCCGCTTTCCCTGCAGCACATCCTGGCGATGATCATGGGTACCGTCACGGTACCGATTATCGTCGTGGGCGCCGTGGACGCCTCCCTTGACGAAAAGATGGCGCTGATACAGGTCGCCCTGCTCGCCTCGGGCCTCTCGACCCTGCTGCAGCTCTATGCCATCGGCCGGATGGGCGCGCGGCTGCCGACCATATTCGGCGTCGGCTTCGCCTACGTACCGACCCTGACCGCCGTGGGCGCCCAGTTCGGCATTGCCGGCATCCTCGGCGCCCAGGTCATCGGCGGCCTGGCGATGATCCTGGCGGGACTCTTTATCAAGCGTATACGCCACCTGTTCCCGCCGGTGGTGGCCGGCACCGTGGTTCTGGTGATCGGGCTGTCGCTCTACGATATCGCCATCAATTACATGGCCGGCGGCATCGGCAGCGAAAGCCACGGTTCGGTTCAGAACTGGACCGTCGCCATCGTCACCCTGACGGTGGTGCTGCTGGTGTCTCAGTTCGCTCGCGGCTTCCTGCAGCTGGCCTCGATCATCTGCGGCATTGGCGTTGGCTACCTGCTGTCGATGTTCTACGGCATGGTCGACTTCAGCGCCGTCAGCGACGCCGACTGGTTCACCGCCCCCAAACCGCTCGAGTTCGGCATGGAATTCCACAGCGCGGCGATCATTTCCATGGTGATCATCTGCGTCATCAACTCAGTGCAGACCATCGGCGACCTCTCGGCCACCACCGTCGGCGGCATGAACCGCGAACTGAGCGACCGGGAGCTGTTCGGCGGCCTGCTCGGCAACGGCTTCTGCACCACGGTGGGGTCAATATTCGGCGCCCTGCCGACGGCCTCCTTCAGCCAGAACGTCGGCATCGTCGCGATGACCAAGGTGATCAGCCGCTTCGTACTGGCGCTGGCCGCCCTCTTCCTGCTGGTCGCGGGCTTCATTCCGAAGTTCGGCGCGGTGATGACCACCATTCCCTACCCGGTGCTCGGCGGCGCCACCATCATCGTCTTTGGCATGATCACGATGACCGGCATCAAGCTGATCACCAAGGACGAGATGTCGTCACGCAACGTCACCATCGTCAGCCTGTCGCTGGCGCTGAGCATGGGCATCTACGCGGTGCCGGACGCCATCGGCAAGTTCCCGGAGATGTTCCAGCTGGTCGTCGGCGGCTCCCCGATCGTGATCGCGGCCTTCGTCTCCTTCACGCTGAACCTGCTGCTGCCGCAGAAAACCCTCGCCGACGAGGAACGCGAACGCCGCCAGATCGAGCTGAAGCTGAGCAACTGAGATACCGCGCACCACGCTTGCGTTATCGCCCCGGGCGAGAATGTCGCCGCCGCTTACCGGCGGCGCACAGCGAGTCCGAGCGATCAACTCCCACTGGCCCGCCCTTCAGCGGGCTTTTTTATGGTTCATCGCAGTTTAGAGGAAGCGCGGTTCCTACGGGCGGAGGGATATCCCGCGTAGGAGCGCCGCCCCCGGTGCGAATCACCACCGTGCCAAATCGGTTCGCCGCGAGGCGCGGCTCCTAAGGGCAGAGAGGTATCCCGCGTAGGAGCGCCGCCCCCGGTGCGAATCAACACCGAGCCGAATCGGTTCGCCTCGGGCGAGAGACCCTACGCGAGGTTGGCAAACACGCGGACCTCTGGCGGGCCTATCTCGACTTGATACCAAAACGTGGCGGTGCGGTTCGCGTCGCTCACCAGCACCCTATAAATATTCCCCTCTAAAATGCGAAGAACCTCTTTATGTTCAGAATGAACGATCAACATTTTTGCAGGAGCAATATGCAAGCGAACCGCACCAAGCCCGGTCGAATCAACGTCGTTTTCGTCCCAGGAACACCCAGCCATACACCACCAGGTTGAGCACCAGCACCAGTATCCCCAGCCCCTGCTGGATCTCAGGCGTGAGCCCCTGTGGATAAATCACCGCCAGCAGATAGCGCTCGATAAAGCCACCCTCGTATCCCACCTGCCCCGCCGCCATACGCAGCCGGTTTTCCAGCGGCGTCAGCGGGCAGATCCAGCCGTTCAGCTCCAGCAGCACCGCCCAGACCACCGCCGGCAGATGCAGCAGTGCCAGCCAGCGCCGCCACAGCAACAGCAGACCGCCCGCCAGCACGAAGAGAATAAACAGCAGGTGCAGTACCAGCACCGCATCGGCCATTATCCGGGCGAACATAGCAACTCCCTGCAAGAGAACCTCGCTTTTGCGATAAAAGGCCCGGGCTCTATATAGCCCAGGCCTGTCACAAGGTGCCGAATAAAACGAACCGTACATAAGCATTTAAATATGGTTCATCGGAGATTAGCGTGAAACCGGGGGCCAAATGTAGGATAGGTGGAGCCGCAATGACACCCTGTTTAACGCTTTCAGCGAGGTTGACGCGGCGCAACCCATATATGGTCTCCTCCCCGTTTGCAAGGCACCAGATCTCGATTTCACGAACAGGTTGCTGCCATATATCCGGCCTGTTGTCGAAGCAACGTTTGTGCTTCTGGCCTTGATGAGTCGTCGCGC
>JABXIM010000218.1 GCA_013373085.1 Oceanospirillaceae bacterium
CTAGAAAAGTTTGACCCAGAATTCAACCAAGAACTTGGCTCAACTTGGCGTGAGGTATTGTTACCAGGGATTCAGATGATACAGAACATGTACCACGATTAAAAAAGGGGCTAAAGCCCCTTTATATCATTTTATATTGAAATACACAGGCTATCTCTCTTCTACCCACAATGAACTAAAGCCAGCCTGAGTATATTTAAACCATTTATGAGATGATACAGCCAATCCTATCTGCACACTTGCATTTAAAGATATTTCAACTTCTCCAATCTTGATCCAGCTAAATCCATCACGAGATATATATGCCGAAATCAAATCTCCTCTTCTATCTAATTTTAACCAAGTCCCAATACGATAATCATGTAAATTACTAGCACGAGTTACCCAATTGGCAGTAGAACGATGTTGTAGTTGTATCCCATTTTCTGGGGTCATAGCCAAGAATACATTTTTACTACCAGTCCAGTCTGATTCTCGAATCATCACACCTGCTTTAGTCCATTTATGGGTTTTATTTAAAGAATTTATTCTAGCAACTATTTCTCCATCGCCATTTAAATTACGGCTAGCAAAATGAAAACTGTCTCCAATATTCCAAATATCTAAGCCCGAAGCTTGAATTAAAAATCCTCCACTAGAAACATTGGTTTGTCCTTTTTTCCAAATCCAACCAATATCTTTCGAAGACCACCCAATTGGTAATTCGTTTTCACTATTTTGAATTACTTTTATATCCCAGATTAAATCAGATGCACTAAACGCCTTAGTACGATTGTAAGATAGTGTAAAAGTATCTGTGCTCAGTGTTATTTGATTACTTTTTACACTTTCAAAATTTAACTTACTACCATCAACTATCTCATACAAATCACTAGGAACAGTCAAAGATGCTTGTACGCCTTGAACTCGTTCACCAACATTTTTAAGCTTTGCCTTAAATGTCGTAACTATCTTTTCCCCTCTCACTTCTTGGGATATTTGATCATACTCACAAATAAATAGTTTTTGATTCGGACTCTCATTATCCCTATTAACCAAGCTAATATCCTGTGGATCTATGCCATCAAAACCCACGTCGTCGCTGCTTACATTATTAAGCACAAGGTCCACTGGGGTGTCTGGATCTACCTCACAATCGTCTTTGCCTTTTACAAATACAGAATACGGTTTGTTCCAATTCTGCTCAGTAAAGTACAGATAGTTTGTCGACTTGGTTTCACCCTCTTGTGTTACCGAAACAATTTCTGCTTCGCTTGTATCACTCATTGCAATATTAATGCTTACCTGCGTACCGGCTCGCGGTGCACGATCCAGCACCACATCCACTTGTACTTGTGTTTGGCCACTTTCATCAATGCGGTTTTGAGTCATGAGCGTTGGTAATACATGGCCTTCAAACGGAATAATATTCACCTTACCCAAGGCTGTTGCATCGTGACGATTATCTTCATCCAATATCATCGCTTTGATTTGGTACTCACCCACCGGTAAGTCGCTAATGTGCCATGTGTATTGATCGGCTGTGCCGTCTGCGTCTTCTTTTATATCAACGGCAATGGTGTCTATCTCGCCGTTATTGCCTTCATACCACAGGGTAATGTTTGCGTTAGAGTCTGGGTCACTGTCGGTCCATTGAATGAGGACATCACCATCCGTTAACTCAATGTTTTCACTAGGCAATACAAAATTAAATAATGGCTCGTCATTAATGCCACCATTGTTCACAAAGAAGTCATAGCGGTTTGACCAGCTGCTCATTTCACCGTGTTCATCTTGTGCCTGCACACGCCAGTAATAACGGCGGTTATCTAACAACGCCTGCGGCACATTCCAAGTGGTGTCTAACTGCAATGAGCTGGCAACTAGGTCGGTTAAACCTGCATCACTATAAAGTTCAAAATGATATTGGATAACATCCCCATCCACATCATTTGCGGCGTTCACCACAATCGCTGGGCTTAATATTTCAACCGTTGCACCCATGGCTGGGTTGGCAAGGGTAGGTTCTGATGGCGCATCGTTCATAGTATTCACAAAAAACTGACCATTCACCCACTGGCTATACAAATCACCGTCTGTTGCCCTTACACGCCAATAAACCCGCTGGTTATCTCGTGTTGCACCAAGCGTAATATTTTGTGAGCTTATATCTTGCTGTTGGGCTATATTTTCAATGATTTGTTGCTCGCCCGAATTGAAATCCGATTGGCTATCCCATTGCACTTCGTATTCAAGAGACGCACCTTCTGGGTCCTCACCGTTAATCCATAACAGGTCTAAATCGAATGTGCTTACTTCTGAATTGTGTGCAGGGGCACTAATAACTGGTGCAGAGGGCGCGTCATTTTGGGTGCTCACTAAAAAGCGCATAGGTTGTGACTGTGTTGCCAAACCATGCTCATCTGTGGCAATAACAATCCATTGGTATTGGGTATCTTCTTGCAGCGCTTCAGGTACTTGCCATTGTGTGATGCCGTTTTCACCCGGGATTAAATCCGTAATACTATGCAAGGGAGTCATAGTTGTGACATCACCACTTAGGTCGGTATTAGCCGCGAATACATAAAAACTATACTGCACCGTATCTAGATCAATATCGGTTACGTTATTCACGCTCAGCACAGGCTGGTAAGCAGAGACAATGTCATCTTGCATGGGGCTTTGTGCAACTGGGGCCGCAGGGGCTTCGTTAATGGTATTAATAAAGAACTGGCCAATGGCCCATTCACTGCTGCCTTCACTGCTAACACCACGTACACGCCAAAAATAGTTACTGTTATCGTTTAATGGCTGACCCGCTAGGTCTTGACTAAGGGTAATAGCGGTTTGTTCAATATCTTCGGTAATGTTTTCAAATAAGGCCACTTGTTGTGTCATGGCAAGATCGCTGAACACCTCTAATGTATAGGTTACGGCAATGTCAGCACTGTGGGCGCTGTTTAAAAATACCAACTCTGGTGTAAGGGTGTCGGTTTCGCCATCAAAGATTGGGCTCACAATAGTGGGAACATTTGGGACTTTAGCCGCCTCAATTGGGTTCCAGCCTTTTTCATACTCTTCTAAATCGCTATAGCCGTCTTGATCAAAATCCCCTGTACCGTCGCGGCTTAAATCGCCAAAGTATTCACGCTCCCACGCATCCGATAAACCATCGCCGTCAATATCGTCCTCTGGGTTCACCTTTATGGTCATGGTGAATTGTGTGGTTAGGTTGCCATCATTAGCGACAAAGGTAACAGGGTAATTACCAGCCTGCCCCAACTGTGGGAACCAATTAAAAATACCTTTGCCCGATGGTTGCCCCATTTCATAGCTAAACTCAGCACCCAGCGGTAAGGCTTTTATGGTCACGTTTACATCGTCGCCATTGGCGTCGGATGCGCGCACTAAAAAGCCTACTTGGCCACCCTCATAAGTGGTTTTATTTGGCACAAATTCAATGATAGGGGCTTGGGGTATTTCACTGCTATCGGCAAAATCTAATGTGTAGCTGCTAGTATTTTGCTGATCAAAAAGATAAATAAAGTGATCAAAATTCACTTTGTCTTCATTACGTTCTTTGCCTAACCAAGCATTGGCATCTAATAATGTTTTACCATCGCTACGCACCACTCGGCTTAAGACTTTATCACCTTCATAAGGGTCTGGGATTTTAATAAAAATGAAGCCAGGCTCTTGACTGGCAGGAGTTAACGTATGGCGAACCCCACTTACTGTGTTAGTTGCAGCAGACAATGCTGCATCCATGCGGAACACTGGTGAACAATCATCACATTGGGCCTGATTAGCACCGATGTTTTCGGATTCATACACGGTTAATTGATCACTACCGCCATCACGGGCTAAAAAGTCCTGGTAAGGATCGCGGCCTTGCATGTCTACTTGTACATTGCGTATTAAAAAGTGTGTGTTGGCCCCATCTATAATACTGGTGAGCTCCCCACCGTATTCTGCACCATGGCTAACACTGGCACTAAAATCGATAAACTTACCCGATAATGTTGTCTCCATTATCCAGCGCCCTGTGGTGCGACCACCGGCTGGAATATCGCCAAAATTAAGCAGTAATGATGGTTCCGCTGGCGCATCGTTTACATAACTGCCCGCAATGTTAAAACCAATAGATAAACCCTGTTCATTTTCTACAATTTGTGGCTGTGCACTATCTAGTTTTACATTACGAGCGGCACCATAACCGTTATTGGCAATGCGAATACCTAGAGTGTAAGGCTCAATTGGTTCAATAATTTCAGTAAAGGCATCATCACCAAATACGTGTTCTGTTAAAAAGTAATCTAATGTGAGTTTAGGTTGAGGTTTAACAATAATGCTATCTGGGTCCACAACAACTTCTTCGTTAGAACCGCCATAGGTGTAACGCAATTTTGCACCCACAAAATACAATTTACCCTCAGGACTATTTTTTGCGGCACCGGGAACAGGGATAATCAGCCATTTAATTTGTGCTTCAGTGGCAGGCTCAATACGTCCGCCGCTAATGCTGCCTTTTTCTAATTGAGCCAAACCTGCAATGTTTTGTTGATCATCTAAGCGAATAAAAAAATCGGCACTGGTTGCATTTGGGTCAGATGTGGCGACAACGGACTCTTGGTTTTCATCCTCAAAAAGAATATCCACGGACACATCTTCAAGGGCAAAGGTATCTAATCCATTACCAATGCGCATAGTTGCTTCGAAACCCTGACGCTCAAGTGTGAGCTCTTGTAGGATTTCTATTTTAACTTTTGCGCAATAGGCGCTTTCGGCTGCTACCGCAGATCCAAAAGGTGTGATTAAGCCAATCAGTACGCATCCTATACTGAACAAATACTTCATAAGTGTTCCCAATTCATTTAAATTTATATACTTAAAAGTCAAAATTCTAAGTAATATAATTAATATTTCTTTAATTATTTTGTATAATTAGAAAAGCCAAATTTTAATTCAAAACTATAACTACACTCAAAAATCTATAAAGTTTTTTTGTTGTCAATTAATGTCATATCTGCTTCCTTCTCCTACAAATATAAAATATATATTTATTTTTTTACTTGGAAAGAATCAAGCAAGTCTATAATATTTCTTTTCTCATCATTGAAATAAGACTCACTTTTAATACTTCTAACTTCCCTTTTAAACGGATGATTCAATTCATACCAAAACATTTCAACTAAATTATTATCATTATATTTTTCGGAATACGAAATTAATTCATTTTCAAATTCGACATACACATCAATTAATCCATTACCATTTCTATCAATTATTTGAACAGACTTGGTGAATGATTCAATAAATTCTGCAGTTTCTTTTGTTCCATTGTAATCATTATCTAGAAGTGAAAACTTCTTAATGTGTTTTAAATTAAAGAAACTAAACTCATCAAAATTACCATCAAAATTTCTATCCACCATTTCATAATAACCATTATCATGATACTCATAAGAAATATCTTCTATTCCATCTTGATTAATATCAAAATAATTTAATGAATCATCAGTTGATTCACAGCAACCAATTAGGAAAATGATTGCTATAAAAATTAAGCAACTTTTATATTTCATATTTAATTCCTAGACCAGCCAATTTCTGGCTGAAGACAAAAACAATTCTGAGAACCACTTGTATATTTCGGCCCCTTAGGTGCTTCGCAGGAATTAGGGGAACTTGAAGAACTATCAGGATCAGAGAAACAATGAACTTGAGAGCATTTCATTGGAAATCGATTTTCAGTTCTTCTTTTTGCTTCTTTTACAATAGCATCTATAGCTTTAACGCCTGCTTCGATTTGTTCTTTTCTATCACGTTGATTTCTTGATATATTATTTATTCTGTCATTAAACGATTGCTCCCTTCTTCTAATTATCTCACTTCTCGATATGTTGTTTTTTAATCCCTCTGGATCTACATTTATGTAAGGATTCGCATGAACATAACCATAAAAATTCACACCCGCTTCAAGCCCGATAGGATCACTCTGTAGATACCGCCCTAAACTGCCATCATAATTCCGCATGATATTGTAATAGATACCCGTCTCGTTATCTTCATATTGGCCTGGAAAACGCAATGGGTTTTTAATCTCGGCAATTAAAATTTGATTCATTTCAAATGCTGAATAATGAGCCTGCCAAACGATTTTACCGGCTTGGTCAATGATGCGCTGCCGTGCAAAGCGGTAATCGTTTTGGTAAAAATACACTTGGCCATTTTGGCGGGTGAATAAAACATTCACACTCCAACCGGCGGTATTGCTGGTGTTACCATCACTTTCCGTTAGGTCGTAGTGGTATTCGGCTATTAGATTACCTTGGGCATCGTATTCACCTGCTAGGCCTTGGCGGTTATACAAGAAATAGGTCGTCGTTGGATTCGCGCCGCTTTCGTCGTAAACATTTTTTTGCAGGCGATAGCCTTGTGGGCTATAAAAGTATTCGGCTAATAAGCTGCCGTTGCTGCGAAATACTTTGGCCATGCGGCCTTGTAGGTTGTATTGGTAGCTTAACTCGCTACTAGTGTTTTTTAGTTTGTTAATTAACGCGCCATTGGCGTCGTACTTATAGCTTGTATTTTGCGTCGTGCCACTTTGTATTTCGCTACTCGACATTAGCTGATTATTGCGGTTATAAATATAGCTGGCTTGCTTTAATTCACCATTTTTTAGGGTCGACTCTGTAAGGCGATTATTAACACCATCGTAAGTGAATTCTTCATAGAACTCATCATTGGCGGCTTCACTGCCTTCTATAGTTATAGGCTGGATAGCATGATGGGTTAGCGCGTAACGATCATTGTATGCAAGAGTATGAATGCCTTGGGCATCAGTAAACTCAGCTATATTATCTTCTGCATCGTGTTGATAGGTATTAGACGCTAGTGTTTCACCGTTGGCGGCGATTAAATCAAAACCGGCTAAGCGTTGATAATCGTCATAGTTATATTGCAGTTGATTACCACCGGGTAATATTTGCTGGGCTGGCGAGCTTAATTGATAGCCCGTATAGGCCAACTGACCTATACCCGGAATGGTAATGGCTTGTAGCTCATTATTCTGAGTGAACTGGTAGGTATAAGTAATACCCTCAGGGTTGGTATAGGTTTTTAAATTACCATTTGGATAATAGGTATAAGCTTGGTTTTTTGTGAACAGTCCATAGTTCAATGCCACTGAGGTTAAGCGGCCATTGTTGTCATAATCATAATCACTCACAAAACGACCATCATTCCATTGGGTTAAACGGCCTTTTAGATCGTACGCATAGGTAATGGTTTTTTGAGCAGTCGTTGAAGCTGCGACAGTAAAATACTGTATTTGTTTTAGTTGGCCGGCATCATCATAGGTGCGCTTACTAACTTGGCCCTTGCCATCTATGACGGTTTTTAATTTACCTGTAGGGTCATAACGGTATTCTTTTACTTCACCTTCTTGCCAAGTTTCATAGCGTAAACGATTATTTTTATCGTATTGGTAGCTGTGCTCGCGGCCTTCTGGGTCGGTGACTTTAAGTAAGTTACCGCGGCTATCCCAATCATAATAAGTCACACCTTGTTCTGGGTCGGTCATGGCCGTTATTTGATCTAACCCGTCATAGTTATAGGTGGTAATGTTGCCCAGTGCATCGGCTTGGGTGGTTAAACGACCGTATTGGTCATAGCCGTATTGATAGGTTTTTTTATCAAGTTGGGTGTCTTCAGGCAGCCATAGAGTTTGTTTAACCTTACCTTGGTTGTTATAGCTCAGCTTAACGTCTAGTTTTTGTTGTTTGTAATTCAGCAGGCGGTCTAACTTGTAGTGGTAGGTTTTCACCTCTCCTGCTGGGTTAGTCTCTTTGGTCATTTGGCTAAAAGCATCGTACTGATATTGCCAGGTACGGGGCTGACTGGCCTCTGTGTCTTTTGCTTGTTGCAGCTCGATTAGATTGTGGGCGTTATCATATTTAAACCCTGTCGCATGGCCTTCGCCGTTAATGTAATTGGTGACAACGCCATCGCCATCGACCTGATATTCCTCAAAACTAGTATCAGCAAATGTGCGTTTTATTAGGTGATTGGCTTTGTTGTATACAAAAGTTTGCACACGAGAGAGTGGGTCAGTTAATGATTTAGGGTTACCGTGGGCATCGTAAGTAAATAGCCATGCTTTATTGCGCTGGTCAATTATGGTTTTAGGCTGGCCTGTGATGTGGAAATCTTGATATTTAAGCTGGTGATTTTCGGCATCTGTAACTGAAACCAAACGCTGATAATCGTCATAATCCATGCTAACAACTGCATCACTATCCCCAGTTAAGCCATGATTGGTCACACTGGTTAAATTGCCGCGTTCATCATAGGTATACGATGTAATTTTTTGCGATACGCCAGCAAACTTGATTTCATGACGTTTTAGGTTTTTGTAAACGTCGTATTCGTAAAACTCTTCTTTATCTCCTTGTTTTACTCTGGCTATATAGCCGTATTCGTCATAATAATAATGTTTCGACTCGTAGCCATCTTGCTCAATTATGGTGTGACTTAAAGGTTTGGCCCCTTTATTAAACCTTGGTAAATACTGGAAGGTATCGGTTTTATCACCAAACGCATTGGTAACCTTATAGCGAGATATATGGGTGCCATCGACCACTTGATACTCACGCTCGTAGGTGAATTGTGTTTCACCATTTATACGAAACTCTTTAAGTACACGGGACGATGACATGTTGTCTTCATCAACGACAACTTCATCACCTTCGTTTAGGTAATATTTTGCAACAGGCGCCGCGCCACCTGCGTTGTTGACACCGTATTTTTTCTGAGCATAAGCAAATGCAGTTGAAAACCCTTCTGCTGATGATCCATCCTGATTTCTGGAAAAACCCTGCGTACCTTTACCGTAACTTACATAAACCATTTGCATGCAAGGACCGCTATGCCTTTCGGTTTTGCTACTGATAATCGAACCCGTTTCCTTATCACGCACAATTACAGTGGTATATTGATTACAGGCACCATCTGACTGCACGCTAATCAACTTTTCTCTAACAATTTCGTTTTTTACCGTGCCGTCTTTAATTTCATTTATTAAATTTAAATTTTCAAAAACCTCACCATATTTAAAAATACGTTCTTCTACACGACCATTATGAAATACTTTAGATTCAATTTTGAGCGAATCGCCAAATGCATCTTTTTGTGAACTTATTTGACGATTCCAACCGCCACCTCCGGGCGTACGATAACCTGAGATTAATGCACTAGCTGGTTGATACAAAAACTCAGTTTGGTTGCCTTCTGGATCTTCGATGTTTGATAAGCGAATGAGCTTATCTAGCGGATTCTCTTCTGGGCTGAACTCGTGATAGTTGTATAACCATGTATTGCCTAGTACATCAGTGCGGCTTGTTAAACGGTCGCCATCATAAGTGTAATCAACTTTTCTCCCCGTTTTGTCTTCAATCTTCGTAGGTAAAATATAAGCAATACCATTTTCATTGACTAATTTGGGTGCAAAATCAACAATGATATTACCGCTTGCATCTGTAATAGTTTCTGGCACCAGATACATGGTTTCTGGAACGGTATCGTTCCAGTTTATATAAATAGGGTCGCTAGTTTGTTTTTTAACATAGCGAATGCGGTTATCGACACCATAGGTGCGACCTGTTTTGGGGTCAAAGTACTCAAGTATAATCGTATTGCCAAAATCAAAATCAAGTGTCGTGGTAGCATAAGTTATGGTTGCTTGACGATAAAATGAATTAAAGAAATCAACCCCTTGTGTAGTAAAGATACCTTTAATGTGCGCCGCTAAATCAAATTCATCGGCGTCTATGCCCATCATTTGATAACCATGCTTGGAAAAATATTGGCTAACCGAATTAACCGTACAGTTTGTATCAACGGATGTTATATCGGTGAGCCATTTATTGGTCTCTTGGTCTCGAGCGATATTTGAGTAATTAATCGTGTAATCACAGGATGCCAATT
The DNA here is from genome assembly GCA_013373085.1 of Oceanospirillaceae bacterium. Classification (GTDB taxonomy): domain Bacteria; phylum Pseudomonadota; class Gammaproteobacteria; order Pseudomonadales; family Balneatricaceae; genus Marinobacterium_A. Next base: position 9,967 of record JABXIM010000218.1, read on the forward strand.
CAGCTGTTTTGGTAACACGATACCCTCTTGCGGTTACATCAAAAGTGCCTGAAATACTGCAGCTTTGTTTATCTAAACAAGACTGTGCATCTGCAAGATCAAAATTAACCTTACCTTGGGCAACATCGTATTCAAAGTTTTTATTAAACAGGTTATATCCATATACCCAACCACGACGATGTAGTGCCCTACCTAATTCCAAGTTACCAATGGGTGATGTAACTGTTAAATGGCTGTCAAAGTACTCCACTTCATCGGCGATGACGTTGGTCGACAATACGGCCAGTAATATCAATATATATTTCATAATTTTTCCTTAACAGTCCGTATCTTCATCGCCGTCATCATCATTCACATCCATACACATCCATGCACCATCTGCCCCTTCATCACCTCGAGTAGGGCTTGACGGCAGCAAACCGCCACCTCCTCTTTCATTGCCACCAGGGCCACTTGGACTCCAATCTTTATCTCCTGGGCCACCACAGCCACTGCCACCATCGTTAGCATTAGCACTAATATTTGCCTGACCAGAACCTTCTGTACCATTTGCGCACTCAAACTCATAACCAACACCGCCGTTATAATCATGATTGTTACAGCCAGCAGAAATTAATTGGGTACCGTCATCTGCAAAGTTTTTAAGTGCAACAATACGATACGGCAATACAAATACTTGTCCGGCTTCTAGTGTCTCAGGTAGCGCTCTTTGGTATTCAAAGCGTGCATAGCTATCTCCACGCGGTAAACGATCTTGTATCGAATTAGCATTGATCAAACCATGATTAGTAATGACCAACTCTCCTTGATAAACCTGACCTCGATCCATCATGGGCAAATTAATCATCATTGGCTCAATGGTGACCACAGGTGCGGGGACATTAGTTTCGTAGGTTGCGCTTAGAACAATCTCATACCGGTCTTCTATCGTAATTTCTTTCACTTCAAATTCGACACTTATAAGTTTATTCATAAGGAAAGCCGTTTCTGACGTTACGGTATCCGGTTTAACCCATAAGCGACCTGTAATGGTTTCATGATCAAATGCTGATACACGATAGGTATATCGCCCTGCTGGAATTCCTTCGATTGTTACATCTCCAAATTCATTGGATGTAGCTTCATATACTTGGCTGTATACAAGTTCGTTTTGCAATTTAAGTTTGGCTCCTTTCAAGCCAGGTATGGCATTCCCGCTATTATCTAGTGTTGCTGTGTAAATATCAGATACATGAAAATACACATCGCCAATACCCGACTGGCTAACACTTACGATGATCGGTATTGTTTTTTGTAAGTTATCTTCAGCACTTTTTATTAGTACATCAAACTGATACTGGCCTTCTACAATGCTGTCTGCTGGATTGAACATGAGTTCAATTTCTTGACTCTCTCCAATAGATAAGCCATTAATTTCTTGGCCCGATACAATGCTCACCCAGTTAGGAGCTGAGCTACCATCCTTGTTATTAATATAAGATGTAATGTATTGAATATCTGAAAATCCAGTATTCTTAACCATTATTTTTTCAGTCGTTGAATCTGATTGAGCCACGCCTGTTTGAACAAATGATCTATCTACTGCCAAACGTCCTTGCGCTTCTGAAAACTCATAGTTTAAACGGATATATGATAATAATTTATCAGCTGCTACATCTCTTACTTCAAGCAATATTGAGCCCGATTCAGGTGCTTCTTTTGTGGCTGATATTTTCACGAGCGTAGAAAACACCTTACCCTGATCCAGTATTACATTTGCAGGTAACTGCATATTAATGCCACTAGGCAACGGAGTTTCTGATGAGACTTGAATCGAAAGTTCTTTCTCTGTCCATTGCTTACTGGCAGTCAGCGTTAATGGCATATTTGTTTCATAATTATATGGAACGCGTATCTCACCCTTGGTTGGGTATACATCTAATACCTGCACTGAAACTTGAGCCATAATTGGACGCTCTGTAATTTGTGGATGCAGAGCTGAGATATAATAAATACCACCAACATCTTTAGTCGATTCTAGTTCATACTCAAACTTGCCTTCAGCGTCGGTAACTGTGTTTCTGATTTGTTCAAACCCATTAATACTAAAAACAAGTTTGACGTTTTTATTACCTGTTGATTCATTATTGGCTCTATCAACCGTGCGCCCTTTAATAGTGAATTTTTCACCTGCGATAATGCTCTCTACCGTTGGCTCTAAATCAACCCTATATTCTGTTTTATTAGTTTCGACATCGACACCAACGGTTAAACCTTTCATTTCAACGTGACTTGGTAAACCTAGTTGATAATGGAATTTATCAACTTCAAGCTCTAGTCGTATATCATCTGGTGCATCACTTGGCACAGGTATGGTTATCTCAGGTGAGATGAATTCACTATTGCTAGGAATCCGAATAACTGAATGACCTGAGCTTAAATTAACGATGCTACCTAACGTTAACTTAATTGGTGCGATTGAAACGAGATCACCGTTTGCGTTTAGGATTTTTACCCTTGCTTCAGTCGAAGGAGATTTGCCTTTGTTTTGCGCAACCACAAAATCAAGTGCGATGTCGGTATGATTATTGGCTTTTAATTTAATACTGGCATCACTACCCGCAATAATATTATCTGCAAGCAATTTTATTAAAATAGTATCATCACCAATTTCAAAATCTAGTGCTCGGTTTATTTCAACAAAGTCGCCCTGCGCAGGAGTCCACATAAAGCTAACATTGGCTTGTTCAAAATCTTCTAGTTTTTGATACCCGCCTACAACTAATGAAACGGTTGTAAATGAACCTGCACTTACATTAAAGCTTTCCGAAGTATGGTTTTTTTGCTCGCCGTTAACATCAATGTTTAGTTTAAGTTTAGCGCCACGAATATCCGTTTCACCTTGATTATCGACGCGTAATTGAATCTTATTCATCACACCGCGATTAATTTGTGTTGCCCCATCTACTTTCTGAATACTAATAGAAGGCAAGGTGATTTCGTGGTTCAAGCTTTCAGCATCACTTTCATCCTTGGCTATTACACCATAAGTCACATCTCGGGTTCTTTCTAATGTTATTGCAGTGTCAGTAATATTAGTTTGCCCTAGGTCTTGTGCTATTAGCGTTTCTTGGTCCGCTATTTTTTGTATCACACCATAAGTGACTGGAGTACCTGTGATGCCTTTCCAACTGATGCTGACAGTACCGTTATCTGCCTCTGTTACTTTCATTTCTGTTACCGGTAGTAAGGCAACATTTAGGTATACCGTTTCAGATGGTAATGATTCGTTTCCGGTTTCGTCTGTTGCGGTTACTGCATATTTTGCAAACTGAGCAGAAGGCTTACTGTCTAAAATTGCTGCACCTCGGATGGGAGATAACGCAGGCTCGATGCCTGTAAGGTCTGATGATGCGTCATCCCAATCATTTGATAGGCGATATAAGCTATAATATAAGTCACTTGGGTTTTCACCGCTTGGTACATCCCATTCAGCCAGCACTCCATTTGCGGCTAATGCCAGCCTTAAATTAGTCGGCCTAGTAGGCGCTTGCCCGTCTACAGTAACCTCAACAACATTACTTGCCGTGCTTTCAGCTATTTGCTCGTTATGGTTGCGTACCGAGGTTATGTAATAGCTGTAACGATTATTTTGCAGTTGGTTACTTTCACCATCAATAAATTCAATAGAATCCTCTGCTTGCGTGGTTATCAGCTCAAAATCAGGTTCACCTGTTAACTTGCGATAGATATTATAGTTATTCGCGTTATCTATTTTTTGCCAAGCTAGTTTCACTTTCCCGTTTGGTAGTGCTTGTGCAGAAAAGCCAAATGGTGCTGATAATGCTGGTAAATCACCTTGATAAACATCAACCCGGTATTGCTCTAATAATTGCTCCTGTACATTACTAAGTGAATCACTTGCGATAACTTTAAATAACAAGCTCTCTGTTATTTCTTCGCCTGCATCTGAAACGCCAAGATCGCCTGGTAATAAGAAGGTTGCTTGCCATTTATTTGCATCGACCTGTGTGACATCAATACCAGCTTCAAACTCTGGGAATGCCGTAAAGTTAAATTGCGTGTCCCTAGTACCAGGTATGATCTTCACGGCATTAGTATCAGCAACAGATTCATCTAAACTAAATTCAACCGTTACTGATTGGCCATCTTGTGTATTTTTAATTGGAGATACCGGGCTAGTCGTTAACGACTGTACTTTTGGCCCCTGTGTATCAATTTTAATAAACTGTCCAGTGTTAACTGTACCGGTACGATTACCAAGTTCATCATAGGCACCAACCACAGCAAAATACTTACCTGCAATTAAAGTACTATTTAAATTTAACTGTGCTTGATAGGTATTCTCTTCACCAAAGGATTCTTTTAGTGATAGTACTTTAGGCACGCCACCTTCTGGTGTAAGTGCAAAGTATGGAGCATTTCTTAGAGGCTCAGAGAAGCTGACGGTAACATCTAAATTACCCTTGCCGTATATTGATGAGTCATTATTCAGTACGCCATCTGTTTGATATACAACATCTACTATTGGCCCTTCACGGTCTGACGTTGCTGATACAACTGTAGTGATTGTACTTTCTGTACCAAGCTCATTTACTGCAACCACTGCATAGAAATATTCACCATCACTTAAAGGCAAGTCTTCGTAGCTGTTAGTTTTCAATAAAGTTGTATTGAGTTTTTCTGCTTGAGTAGTGACTGTAAATGCTGCTTCTGCACGATACAGAGAATAACCGACAACACTTTCATCGCTCACATTTGACCAGTTAAGCACAATACGACCTGCACTTTTTTCAAGAATTGACAGCTCACTTGGGGATTTAGGAATCGTGCCATCGTATTCAATGTTCAGCTGATTACTAAGCGGACTAAATTTACTTCTATCTATAAAATTAGCTTTGGCTGTAAAGATATTATCGCCGTCTTTTAATGTGGCTACATAACTGAACGCATTGCTGTTCAATGGAATAGCATCTGCTAAAAGATCACCATTTTGATAAAGTGTTACCTGCGTGCCTTCAACAGAATAGCCATTTATCTGATAGGTAGCTTGTCCAGTTATTTGACTCTCACCGTTAAGCACAGGTGCTTGAGGTGCAGACAGTTCGACATTAAGAAGTGCCTCTAATGACGATTCATTTGAGAATGTATCATTAGCAACTAGCCGGATATTATGAACACCATCGGTATATTGCTTAGGGTCAAACTGATGACGATAGGTATCTTTCAAACCATACTGGCTATCGACAATTTCATCATCAATGTACAAAGAGACATTACCTAAACCTGATTTATCAGAAACATTCGCCGTTATTTCTCCCATTTCAGATACTGTTAAGTTTGAATCTAGGGTAGCACCTGCAAACTTAAGTGGCGTTATAATTGGGCCTTGGGTGTCCGCTTCTGGTGTCACCTCTACTGCATTAACGGCTGGGTTAATTGCTCCGTGTGGGTTTTTGGCCGCCACAGCTATGTAATACGTCTCATTATTATTCAAACCGGCAATACCACCGCTGGTAATAGCACCAGATAAAGTTACTTTTGGAGACATGCCTTCAACTCGTGAAAAGGGAGCAGCGGATGCATACAATAAATATGATTGCACGTAGGTGCTAGGCACATTAATGGCCCAGTTCATTGATATACGCCCAGAATGTGAGGCTGTATCTGTTATTTGCGGGTTATCTAATTGTGCATAAATATCACTAATGAAAGGCGTGCTAGCGATACCGGTTTGATCATATGCAATGACTGTTAAGTCATATTTAGTATTATTGGTTAGATTAGTAAATGTCACATTTGCTAAGCCACTAGCATCAAACTCGCTTACGTTTTGACTCTGACCATTTAGCGTTGCAACTAATTTAGCTAGGTCTTCATCCGCCGGTTTTTTAAGTTTAATTAAAGCTGTGTTATTCGTAACTGATATATTCACCACATTTGCTTGGCCAGGGCCTTGAATATCAATAGGAATTACAGCTTGAGCATTAACTTCTTCTTTAAATAAACCGTGGCGATCCACCGCAACTACTGCAAAGTAGTGTGGTTGATTTCTTGTTAAGTTACTAATTTCAATTTCTTTTTGACGCTGACTAGCAACAAGCGTTACTGAACTTTCAGTAATCGATGCAAACGCGTTTGTACTTTGGTATACGCGATATTCAACTACATCACCGCCATTTGCTTGCTCATCATATGACTGCCAATTTAACAGAACGGATTTACCATCACCTTCTGGATAGATTTTTATAGCAACTACATCGGGAGCGGTATTGTCGTAACTGGCTGTTACTATAACTTCGGGACTTTGATTACCGGCTTTATCTTCTGCAAGAATTGTAAATGTATTGTCGCCTTCACTTAATTGCTGGCTGTACGACCATTCATTAGTAGTTAAATAATTTGTTACGTATTTAATGGTATTTTTTTGATGATCATGAACTCTAATTCGGGTTCCAATTTCACTTATTCCAGACAGTAAAATGTATTCATCATTTGTCGTGAATTCCGTTTGGTTTAATTGGGGTGCAATTGGATTAGTAGCATCAACAATTACCTGATGATCATTATACGTACCAGTATTACCCGCTTTATCAGTGAAACTATAGGCCACATTATATGAGCCTTCTGCTAGCGGTTCGTTAAAGGCATATAACACCGTACTAGGTGGAGTATGGGACAATGTGCCGCTAGGTAATTCGCCTCCATTAAGCGATATATTAATTTTAGCCGGGTCCAACCCAGATAAGCTGTTTTCGTTATAGTAAATTCTAATACTATCAACTGCTTTTTGATAATTATTCGGCCAAGGGTTGTATAAACTTGGTGCTCTAGAATCGACTAACACTGTTAAATAAATATTTTCTGAAAGATTACCGGCTTGATCTTCCTGGTAAATTTCATATTCGTGCTCACCATCTGGCTCATTCATTGATATAGCCCAGCTCGTACTTGTTATAGCAGTTGCTATCTGCCCGTTCACATAGACCAATGAATCCGCTTCATTTTCACCTTCAATTGTGAATACTTTATTTTTTGAATAATTTGGCACAACACTTGTGTCGTGGCTATTAATCATAAGTAAACCAGGAGTGCTGCTATCAATAGTTAGATTTAGATAGTACATATCATCTAACTGAGCTATTTGACCATCTTCATTTTGATCAACACCTAAACCATTTAAATTTAATGCATTAGGCTGAATAGAAAGCAGATATTCACCTTCTGTTAAAACTTCCGCAAAGAAAATGTCAAATTCAAGGGGTGATACTTTCTCAATATTTTCAACCGTAAAAAATGAACCTTCTTTTTCAAGCTGAATATCACTTAATGTGAATGAGCTGGGTTGAATATAACTACTAAATACAACACGAATTCGATTTGTCGACTGTATATATTGCTGTGACGGCTCAACTATTTTAATAGCTGAAGTTTTATTTGATACATAGACTGTACCGTCTTCGCCTGTCCAGCCTGCCGAACTATTTATGCCACCTTTTACCTCTAGCTTGGAAAAATCGAATTCATCGTTTACATTATAATAAAGTGCAATTCGTCCACCAGAACCTGAACTTGCATTAGAACCAACTCCACCATTTGCCACAATAGAACCAGCACCGGATAGATTACCTAGGTTCAACCAAATGGAACCACCAGAGCCCCCGGAATACCAAGAAGAATGACCATATTCACCATTGGCAGTAATAATGCCATTAATAACCGCATCATCAGCTTCTATATATAACGAACCACCGCCTTTTGTTTTGTGGTCTTGCGTCTTACCGATACCGCCAACACCATATTCAGTTGGTGCGTATTTAGATCCAATTATTGGCAACGGTTTACTTCCAAGCTCACGAGAATAACCACCTAAACCTCCATGACTCCCTCCAACAAATGTATTATCGAATTCAGTTTGTCGACCCTTACCGTCAACATTGATGCCACCGCCTTCTTCAATTTCTAGATATCGCGCTTTTAAACTAACCTGCTCGCCTTCAGGCTTGTAATCAACTGTCGAAATTGTTGCACCATCTCTTACGATTATTGAATTCCAGTCAGTTGAAGCTTGAAGGTTTAGTTTATTACCTGCTGTTAAATCAAAAACTCCATCATTCATGTTCCATGCAATACCAGTATTAATCTCTGTATTTTCAGCGATTAATTGATTTAAGTTAACATTGGCATTTGATGATGAATTAAGAATTGAGCTCTTTGTATATAGATTTCTAATGTTTATATTTTCGAAGGTAACATTGGAATTCTCGATGAATGCTTCACGATTACTACTTAGTAATGGTGTTTTAGCCATCGTTTCATGAAAGTAATCATTTTTTATTTTTAGCTCACTCGCTTCACTATTGTTATTAAATAAATACATCGTGCCTGCTGAGCCAAGCTGACCATATTCATTGGTTATCGGTAATAACTCGACGCCACCACCACTTACATTGATTTGAGTGTCTTTATCAAAATTATTAAGCAATGAATAGTGTATGGCAACACGACCACCAGAGCCGTTGCCAGCTATTTGTGAGTGACCGCCCTGTGCTGTAATTTGACCCGTACCTGATAATTCATTCGTACGAATTAATATTGAACCACCTGCACCCGCACCAGTTTTTTGCCCGATAATATTAGAACCATTGGATTGTATTGCACCATTCACAATGATCGTTTGTGCATTAATTTGAATAGCGGCACCACCTCGACTTAATGAAGTTGGCTGCCCATAAAAATCCGTTCCACCTAAGCCTGGTTGATTTGGCTCTTCATAATTGCCATATGGCTGTGCAGATTGAGCATCCTCTTCAATTTCCCATAAGCGTCCACCAAAACCTGCATGGCTACCGCCAGCACCCGCTAAGCCAATACCCGATAACAGTCCTTTTGCAGAAACATCAATTTTTGCTGCGTCTCCAATAATTAGTTCGCCCACATTTAAAATAAGCGTGCTGGCTTCATTACCAACTGGATCTGGCACGGTTAAATTTGCTACGCCTGTTAGCTCTAAGCTAGCTAGATTAATTTCACCACTTGCGATTAATGTTGCACCTTTAAGTACTACATCCATGCCTTCAAATGGATTTGAATCACCAGAGATTTCAGAGTCATCTGAAATTACTTCAGAAGGTAATTTAAATTCAAAATCTATTTGATAGACATCGGATGCTTCACCTCCTATACCATTCAGATTTTGATCCATTGGTACGCCACTAGAATTACGGACATCAGGACCGATTGAAACAGAGTAGTCACCCTGTACTGATAAAGGTTCGCTTAACTTTAATCGGAAGGTTGAATCCGTTAGTTTTTCAATTTCAGAAATTACAACTGGGCTAGGGCCTGTAACCTGGATATCCGCCACTGTGAATGTTGCGACATCAATATCTGAGATAAATTCAATATCAAAATAATCGATAGCTGTTAATACTAAATCGCCATTTGTGGGAGTGCTGTTTTTAATATAAACAGATAATTCTCTTTGTTCTGTGTAAATAGAACCATCTTCACCAAGATTGGAGCCGCCCGTCGCTGTAAGATTATTAATTAAATTACCCTCTGCTGAAGAATAATAAACAGCAACTCGGCCACCTGAACCACCACCTGCACCACTGCTTATACCTCCATTAGATGTTATTGAGCCATCACCACTAAGTGAACCAGCTGTTAGCCAAACAGAGCCACCGGAGGCAGCACCGTATGAACTTGATTTCGCATTTTGTCCATTTACATTTATTAGGCCATCAATAACCGCATTTACTGCATTAACCTTTATTAGTCCTCCACCCAAACTTTGATAATTGTTACTACCGCCACCTACTCCTAATGAATATGGCGTTTGTGCGTTACCAAAAGCATCAACCTCGCTATAGCCGCCTTTACCACCATATGAACCACCCCATCTGTATTGATCTTTAGATATGGACAATAAACCTTTTGCGGTTAAATCAATTTTTGAAGTAGAGTCGATCAATAAGTTTTTACTAATCCAATTAATACCTGCAAATTGATTAGATGGTACAGCGTGCGTTAAGGTTGAATTTTGCGTTAATTTAATGTCATTCCACACAGTAGGTGATTGCTGAGTAGAAACAGGTACCTCTACTTGTGACTCAACCAGCTCTAAAGAACCATTATTTGAAATCAGCTGACTTTTAAAATATATCTGGCTACCCTGCGGCTTTAGCAAAGTATTATTAATAGTAAAGTCGCCTTCCATTAAAATTTCTGATTGACTAACTTTCCATTGCTTAGACTGACCAGCATCACCAACTACTTTTATTTTCGCGTTTGATATGGTGACGTCATCAAACTGCATTAAGTCGTCAAGCTCGGTATAAAATTCACTCTTAAATTGACCCGCAATCACTACATCTTTTTGACCGCTTGATGTGTTTACAAATAACGCCGTACCTGCACCACCTGAGTAGGTTTCGCTGGTCGGATAAGAAGTAGAAATACCCCCCTTCGCCGACACCTTTGTTAAATCAAAGCCACTGCTA